>JAEWLI010000156.1 GCA_023393375.1 Bacteroidota bacterium | reverse complement strand
GTCGCCATGAATCAATGAAGGTTTTGGATTATGATCGAGCAGATTGGGAAGTTTTTCAATCAATTTTGAAAAAATATTCATTTCCTGAGAAGAAAACCCCCTTTTCTTTTGAATCAGTTTTACCAGCCGCCAAACACGCTGACGTCCAAAGAAATCGATCCAATCCCTGTTCCACTCATTGTCCTGTACGGTGGAACCACAATAATTATCATGATGAAAACCGAAATTTTGGGCGATATGTCGATGGATTTCCGCCAGTCCTCTCCCCAGCCTTTCATCATAATCATCAGTAGATTTTCCCGGAGGTTCTAAATACTCCGTGATCAAAACAGCAGGATCATTTCCCTCTTGGGTGGTCTTTACCAGTACATGAGGAATTATCAGGGAGCTAGAAGCTTTTTCCAGTTCTTCCAGACATTCAGCTTCTCTAAGAAATAGGTCAGGAAGACAATCCTGATTGTATTTTGCAAAAAAAGTACCTTCATTTGTAGTGATCTTCATGGCATGGTTGATGCAACCACCACCCAAAGATTGGGAGTTTAATATTTTAATTGTAGGAGAAACGAACTCCTTTAGTAATTTTTCAATGATTAGCACAGACATAGCAAAAGTGTTTATAGCAAAAATAGGAGGTTAAACTAATTCAATTAAGCATTCTTAAAATATCCTCCACATATTCTCTGGTATTGGCAAGGCGGGGTACTTTATTCTGCCCACCCAGCTTTCCTCTTTTTTTCATCCAATTGTAAAACGTATGCTGGGGTGCCTTATGCACCACAGGTACTTTTAAGGCAATATCTTTTTGTCTTTTTGCATCATAATCGGAATTGAGTTCCCTTAGCGTGGTGTCCATCACCTGAATAAATTTTTCCATTGAATCTGGTTGCTTACGGAATTCGATAACCCATTCATGGCATCCGGTAGAATTGGTGCCAAAATATTTGGGTGCGGCAGTAAAATCCTCTACTTCAGCATGGGTGATCTGACAGGCTTTGGCAATAGCCCCTTCAGCATTTTCCACAATCACTTCTTCGCCAAAAGCATTAATAAAATGCTTTGTTCTTCCAGTTATTTTAAATCTGAAAGGATAAACAGAAGTGAATTTAATGGTATCACCGATACTATATCTCCAAAGACCGCCATTTGTAGAGATTACGACAGCATAGTTTTTACCAATTTCCACATTTTCCAAGCTGAGAGTGTTAGGCCATTCCTGATCTATTTCTTCCATGGGTATAAATTCATAATAGACACCATAATCAAGCATGAGCAGCATTTCATCAGAGTCTGGTTGATCCTGTACACCGAAAAACCCTTCTGAAGCATTATAGGTTTCCATATACCTCATTTGTGGCGATGGGATCAATTGTTTGAAAATTTCCCTGTATGGTGTGAAAGATACGGCACCATGGATAAACAATTCCAGATTGGGCCAAACGTCCAAAATATTATTGGTTTGTTTCATCTCCATAATCCTCCTTAGCAAGATAATGGTCCAAGTGGGTACCCCAACCAAACTGGTTACATTCTCCCTGGACGTTTCGCTGGCCATTAATTCTATCTTTTGTTCCCAATCTTCCATCAATGCCACTTCAAGTCTTGGTGTTCGTGCAAACTGACCCATAAAGGGCATATTGCTCATTAATACGGCCGAAACATCACCATAGTAGGAGTTCTGTTTTTTATCCAATTGATTTACTTGTTGGCTACCTCCAATGATCAGCGATTTTCCTGAAAAAAGCTTTGTTTGTGGGAAATTGTTGATGTAAATGGTTAAGGCATCCTTTCCACCTTTGTAATGACAATCTTCCAATGCTTCTTTTGAAACGGGGATAAATTTACTTCTGGCACTGGTGGTCCCTGATGATTTGGCAAACCATTTTATTTTCGAAGGCCAGATGATATTTTGGTTACCCTTCATTACCTGTTCAATATAGGGAAAAAAGGCTGTATAATCATGAATGGGTACCCGTTCGCGAAAATCATCTTTTGTTTTGATAGAGTCAAAATTATATTTTTTCCCGAATGCTGTGTTTTTGGCTGTTTGAATGAGTTTTGAAAATAATTCCTGCTGCACTTCAATAGGATACTTCACAAAAAGTTCAACTTCATGTATTCTTTTTTTCATGACCCATGTCACGATAGAGTTGACTATTTCCATAAATTAGATCTTTCTCTTCAATTCAAAATGTTTGCCTAAATAAACCCGCCTGACTTGTTCATCTGCAGCCAATTCCTCAGCTGTACCTGATTTTAGCAATTTTCCTTCAAACATCAGGTAAGCCCGATCGGTAATTGACAATGTCTCATTTACATTATGATCGGTGATGAGGATGCCGATATTTTTGTTCTTCAATCTTGCTACAATGGTTTGGATTTCTTCAACAGCTATAGGGTCCACACCTGCAAAAGGTTCGTCCAACAATACAAATTTTGGATCAACCGCTAATGCCCTGGCTATTTCTGTTCGTCTTCTTTCCCCTCCAGATAAAACACTGCCCATATTTTTCCTCACATGACCCAGACTAAATTCCTCCAGCAACGACTCCAGTTTTTCGCGCTGTTCCTCTTTCTTTTTTTTTGACATTTCCAGCACAGCCATGATATTCTCTTCTACAGTAAGCCCTCTGAAAACAGAAGCTTCCTGAGCCAGGTACCCTATACCTCTTTTTGCCCTTTGGTACATGGGCAGCTCTGTGATATCTTCTTTTTCCAAAAAAATATGACCATCGTTAGGTTTGATCAACCCTACGATCATATAAAATGAAGTGGTTTTACCAGCTCCGTTTGGCCCTAATAATCCAACAATTTCACCTTGTGAAACCTCGACGGAAACATGATCGACTACTGTTCTTTTTTTATATTTTTTAACCAGATTTTCTGCGGTTAACTTCATATATTTTAATTTTCGTCAAATTTTATATCCTTTATATTAAGTTGGATAAAAGAATATCCCTTATAATGATTGGTTTCTATGGTATAAGCCATTTTGAAGCGCTTATTTGAATTTAATTTTTCATAATATTCTCCCATATCAAATCCTATTGCTTCAAGTGTATAATTAGATGTCTTTTGCCTTACCTGGAATTTGACATGTTGTTCTTTTAACAATTCAGGTTTTCCTTTGATGCAAAGATCTTCTGAGACAAAAACCGGGTTCATGCTTTCTGGCCCAAAAGGTGCAAATTGATTCAAAATATTCAAAAACTTATGATTGATCATATCTAGATTTACTTTCTGGTCCACAACTATCTGTGGAACCAGGTGCTCTTCCAGAATACTTCTGCTTACCACCTCTTCAAATTTTTGCTGGAAAGCAGTAACATTTTGTACGTCCAGTGTTAACCCAGCTGCATATTTATGGCCACCAAATTGTTCCAGAAGGTCGGCGCACTCAGCAATGGCCTCATAGATATTAAATCCGAAGACTGATCTTGCTGAACCTGTGGCTTTATTTTCGTATTCCGTAAAAATAATTGTAGGCTTGTAAAACTTCTCAATGCAACGCGATGCTACTATACCAATTACCCCTTTGTGCCAGTCTTGTTTAAAAAGCACCGTGGATTTTGATTTGGCCATATCTGGATTTGATGCTATCATGGCCAGGGCTTCCGAGGTGATTGTTGTATCAAAGTTTTTACGGATATCATTATTCTGATTCACATGGCTGGCTAATTTTAATATTTCCTTCTCGTCATTAGCAAGCAATAATTCAACCGAATTTTTTGCATGCCCAATCCTCCCCGATGCATTTATTCTTGGGCCAATCCCAAAAACAACACTATTAATATCAACAGAAGTGTGACCTGCAATCTTCATGAGAGCTTTTAATCCAGGGCGTGGAGATTGATTCAACACTTTTAAACCCAAGAAAGCCAGTGTTCTATTTTCTCCCGTGATGGGCACAATATCGGAAGCGATACTTACTACGACCAGATCCAAATATGCAAACAGTATACTTAAGTCCAAATGCTTTTTAATGCTATAAGCCTGCATCAATTTGAAGCCTATTCCGCATCCTGACAATTCTTTGTATGGGTAAGGGCAATCATTTTGTTTTGGATCCAGAATGGCATAAGCCGGAGGTAGCTCATTGGCAGGTAGGTGGTGATCACAAATGATGAAATCGATACCGTATTCCTTCGCCTGACTTACAAGATTTACTGCTTTAATGCCACAATCCAGGGCGATAATGAGGTCTATGTTAGTAGCATGTGCATATGCCACCCCTTCTTTAGAAATTCCATATCCTTCTTTGTACCTATCAGGAATGTAATAATCAATGTTGGCATAAAGCTTCTTTAGGAAATCATATACAAGGGCTACAGATGTTGTGCCGTCTACATCATAGTCTCCATAGATAAGGATCTTTTGATTTTGGCTGATCGCCTTTTCTATCCTTTCAATGGCCTTATCCATATCTTTCATCAGAAATGGATCAATAAGGTGTTCAGTCGAAGGCCTGAAAAATTTTTTTGCATCCTCATAGGTAACGATATTTCTTTGTACCAGGATGGATGAGAGCACCTTGTTAACATTGATGGATGATGCAAGTTGTTTCACCTTCTCCTGGTCGGGCAGGGGAATATAGGTCCATCTTTTTTCAGGCATCGGAGTCAGTTTAGGTTCTTGCTGATATTTCCCCTCTAAATTAAAAATTATTGAAGTTCTATTAAGGGGATAACTGGATTTTATTTACGATCATTATGGGAAAATAAAAAAAAGCTGATCCAATCAGGATTCAGCTTTTACTTTTAAACCGTTTATTATAAATGTATTGACTACTAAATTACACCTTCCAATACGTCTTTCATAGGGACTCTCGTGCCATCTTTAAACGGTACGATCCATGCATCTTTTACACCCATTTCACGTAATGATTTCTTGAAAGTATCAGCTTCCCAATAGTCTCTAAAAACACCTAAAGTGATTTTTTGAACTCCATTGTCATCAGTTTCCCCACTGAAGTTATCAGTATTGTCGAAATACTGCGAAAGGTCTTTATTTTTATAAGCACCAATTTGAACCCTGAATACAACTCCCTGATCATAATTGCCAGATGGTCTTTGAGCTACTTCTTGAACCGGAGGAGCAGCAGCCAATTGTTCCAAATTTCTGATTTCTTCGGTCAGTTCGGCAATCTTGGCGTCTTTATCACTGATCCGTGATTGTAAAGTGGTAATTTGTCCTTTTACAGTGTTAACCTGGCCTCTTAATGCGCTATTTTCTTCAAACATTGCTTTGAATTCATCTTCGCTCATTTTCGATTTTCTCTTTTTCCATTCTTTTTTTTCCTTACTCGATAATTGAGCATAAGATTCATGGGCTACGCCTGTTATTAAAAGAAAACAAATTAGTAAAAGAATATTTTTCATTTTTTTAGTTATTTAAATCAGCATCGAATTTAAGCACAATGTACAAAAAAAGTAACACCCTTAAGAAAAAAATTATGTAATTATTTAAAAATCAACGTAATATATTTCCTGAAAAAGAAGTACTCTTGTTTTTTTGCTTTTATTTGAATGAAATATTACAAAATAAGAGTGGCATTTTCTATCTAACAGGTTATCAAGTAATTAGCGTCATTACCTATCGACCCGAAGACATAAAATGCCGCTCAGAATGCTTATTTGTCAATATTGCCTATCATTTTTTCAGGAACTACCCATGAATCAAATTGCTCGGCAGTCAATAATCCCAGCTCTACAGCGGTTTCTTTTAAGGTTTTTCCGTCTTTGTGGGCTTTTTTTGCAATTTTAGCAGCATTTTCATAACCAATATGACGGTTAAGTGCTGTTACCAGCATCAATGATTTATTTAGATTCTCTTTGATGCCTTCATGGCTGGGTTCGATACCCACCGCACAATGTTCATTGAAGCTTTCACAGGCGTCACCTAATAAACCAGCTGCTAACAGAAGATTGTATATCATCATGGGTTTAAAAACATTCAACTCAAAATGGCCGTTCATGCCACCAATTGTAATCGCAGCATCGCAACCAACTACCTGAGCACAAACCATGGTAAGAGCCTCACTTTGTGTAGGATTTACTTTTCCTGGCATAATTGAAGAACCTGGTTCATTTTCCGGGATCAATATTTCACCAATACCACAGCGAGGTCCTGAAGATAACATCCTGACATCGTTACCGATCTTCATGAGGCTAACAGCCAAACGTTTTAGTGCTCCAGAGGTTTCTACAATCGCATCATGTGCAGCAAGGGATTCAAATTTGTTTTCAGCAGTGATAAATGGCAATCCTGATAGTTGGGCAATTTTTTTTGCTACAGCATCGGCATAACCTTTAGGTGCGTTTAATCCAGTGCCAACAGCCGTGCCTCCTAAAGCAAGCTCCGATAGGTGATTTAAGGTATTTTTAAGTGCTTTTATGCCATGATCAATTTGTGAAACATACCCGGAAAATTCATGTCCCAAAGTTAATGGTGTAGCATCCATAAAATGGGTTCTGCCTATTTTCACAATACCTGCGAATTCTTTTGCTTTTTTATCAAGCGTATTTCTTAATACCTCAATTTTAGGAATTGTTTCTTCCACAATCTTCTTATATGCAGCAATGTGCATGGCAGTAGGGAAAGTGTCGTTGGAAGACTGTGACATATTTACATCATCATTTGGATGAATTTTTTTCTTCGTGTCCTCAAGCTTGCCACCCATCAATACATGTGCCCTGTAGGCTATAACCTCATTCAGGTTCATATTTGACTGCGTGCCCGAACCAGTTTGAAACACAACTAAAGGAAATTGATCATCCAGTTTTTTATCCAGAATTTCATCGCAAACCTTTGCAATAATTTCCCCTTTTTCACTTGAAAGAACTCCAAGATCGACATTGGTAAGTGCAGCAGCTTTTTTAAGGATGGCAAAAGCGTATATGATTTCGTATGGCATACGCATATGGTCGCCACCGATAGTAAAATTCAGCCTTGAGCGTTCTGTTTGTGCTCCCCAATAAACATCTGCGGGTACTTGTACCTCGCCCATGGTGTCATGTTCAATCCTGTAATTCATATGCATCTTCATTTAAAACGTTTCATTATTTTCAGGCGCAAAAATAGTAAATCATGGAGTTATTGCCGGAATTTTATCGGAAATAAGTTGATGATATTTTATATGGAAAGATTATCTGCTCGGATAAATGTTTTTAAGCTTAGCTATCACATAATCAGCTTCTTCCTTTGTATTCAATTTGCTAAATGAAAATCGGATGGCATCTTTATCTGGCCCGGTACCGATGGCTTCCAATACATGAGATCCTATGCTGGATCCGCTGGAACAGGCACTACCGGCTGAGACAGCGATCTGGTTAATATCAAGGTTAAATAACAACATATCGTTGTCGCCGGAACCAGGCAAACTGATATTTAATATAGTATATAAGCTGCTATCATCATCCAAATCACCATTAATTTCTATCCCGGGAATTTCAGATAACAGTTTGTTGAGCAGGAATTTTTTTAGCTTAGTAATTTGTTTTCGGTCAGATTCCAGATGGTCATAGGCAATTTCCAGGGCTTTCGCCATTCCCACAATCCCGGCAACATTTTCTGTTCCGCCCCGCATGTTCCTTTCCTGCGCTCCTCCTAAGATAAAAGGTTTAATAGGATTGCTGCTATTGATATAAATAAACCCGACACCTTTAGGGCCATGAAATTTATGTGCGGAACCAGTGGCAGCAAACAGTTGTAAACTCTGTAAGTCAAAATGATAGTGCCCGATAGTTTGTACCGTGTCTGAATGAAAATACGCTTTATACTTTTGGCAGATTTGTGCTACTTCTTCGATGGGGATGATATTGCCGATTTCATTATTAGCATGCATCAGAGATACAAGAGCTCTTGGAAATTCCGATAATAATGATTCAAGATGATTTAAGTCGATATGGCCTTTGTCAGTAAGATCAACAAAGTGCAATTGAATAACATCTTTTTGATGCAAATTTTCCAGTACATGCAATACGGCATGGTGTTCTATCGGAGATGAAATGACGTGTCTGATCTGATAGGTAGAGATGCAACCTGATAAAGCAAGATTATCAGCCTCAGTTCCTCCTGAAGTAAAAAAAATTTCAGCCGGTGCGGCATTTAACAACCCTGCAATTTTTTTCCTTGCCTGCTCGATATTTGATTTTGCGATTCTTCCAAAATTATGAATAGAGGAAGGATTGCCAAAATGCTCTAAAAGAAACGGTGTCATGGCTTCAAACACCTCTGGCAATAGAGGCGTTGTAGCGGCATTATCAAAATAAACTTTCATAATGTTTATTGAATCTGAAATCAGAAATCAAAAATTTCGATTTGTGAAGTCTTAATTTTGAATGACGAATTGCGATCTATTTTTCTATTAGTTATGATTTGCTTTTTCGTCAGCTTCCTTGTTCCGAAATGCTTATATTAATCATTCCTCTATGCGTTTAATGAATAGAAAGCTTTCGGATTTTAATCATGTCAGTTTTATAAATTGCCATGAGGGGCAAGCAAATCCCGTATGTCCATCATCAATTTGGTAGCAAGATGATTGGCGGTAACCAATGAATCCGACTCGGCATAAATGCGGATAATAGGCTCTGTATTCGATTTGCGAAGATGTACCCATTCTTTTCCAAAAATCACTTTTACCCCATCGATAGTGGTGATAGGGTTATTGTTGTATTTATATTTTATTTTTCTAAAAAGGCCGTCAATATCCACTGATGCATCCAGTTCTATCTTGTTTTTTGAAATATGATATTCAGGATAGGTGGCTTTTAATCGCCGCATTGATAGTCCAAATTTGGCCAGGTGTGACAAGAACAATGCAATGCCCACTAAAGCATCCCTTCCATAATGCAGAGCTGGATATATCACACCACCATTTCCCTCACCTCCAATTACTGCATCATATTCTTTCATGGCTTCTACTACATTCACTTCACCTACTGCTGAGAAATAATATTCACCACCGTTTTTTTCAGTTACATCTTGCAAAGCACGACTCGAAGAAAGGTTGGAAACTGTATTGCCTTTTTGATTTTTCAGAACATAATCAGCAACACTTACCAGTGTATATTCTTCTCCAAAAGGAGTGCCGTCTTCACAAATCATTGCAAGTCGGTCAACATCCGGGTCTACTACGATGCCCAAATCAAAATGACCGTTTTCTATTTCTTTGCAGATAATATTCAGGTTTTCGGGGATTGGTTCCGGATTATGGGGAAACCAGCCATTGGGTTCGCAAAAGAAAGGTGTTATTTGGGTGACACCCAATGCATTTAATAGCATGGGCACTGCAATACCTCCAGTGGAATTCACACAATCCAGAGCTATCTTAAAATTTTTTGCCCTGATAGCTTCCACATCTACCAATGGCAGCTTCAATATCATTTCAATATGTTTTGGGATATACCCATCTTCAATGAAGGTATATGCCCCCATTTTTTTCACATCTACATATTGGATATCGTCACTTTCTGCAAGGGTCAAAATTTCTTCACCATCGGTTGCAGAAATAAACTCACCTTTTTCATTCAGCAATTTCAGGGCATTCCATTGAATGGGGTTATGACTGGCGGTAATGATAATACCTCCAGTTGCATTTTCCAGGGGAACGGCAATTTCTACGGTTGGTGTAGTGGACAAACCAAGATCTATAACATTCAAACCCAGACTTTGAAGCGTGGCAGACACAATTTTTGAAACAACTTCACCAGAAGGCCGGGCATCTCTGCCAATTACCACATTATTTTTTGTTGATTTGCTTTTTAACCAGTATCCGAAAGCTGAAACAAATTTCACAATATCATTGGGAGTCAGATTCTCTCCGCTTTTACCTCCTAAGGTTCCTCTTATACCGGAGATAGATTTGATTAGAGTCATGTATATAAAAAATATTTACTTTCTAAGATAGATTTTGTCAATTAGATATCAAAACTTTGACATTACTTTATTTACCAATGACCCTTCCTTGTCGCATTCATCACCTTTTTTACCACAATAACCACATGAGCCATCCTCCTTTCGAAGATATGGGCTTTGGGAGGCACAAGTACCTTTAAATTTACCATTCTTGATAAAAATCAGTCGTACAGACATTAATATAAAAAACAGTGCAATTAATCCAATTACCAATAGTGCCGTTTCCATAGTTGTTATTATTTTTACAAAACTACAATGTATTGATTTTAACTAAAAATCAAAATCAAAGTTTCTGATCAAATTCAAATAGATAAGATAATGCCCTTAGAAAAAGTTCCGGAAGATACACGCAGGGAAGAAAAACTCAAAGCTTTTGATAGATTACTGACCATTATGGATGAATTGAGGTTGAGTTGTCCCTGGGATAAAAAACAAACCCTGGAGAGCCTCCGTCATTTGACCATTGAGGAAACCTTTGAATTGTCAGATGCTATTATTGAAGGGGATATGGAGGAAATCAAAAAAGAACTTGGTGATATATTGCTGCATATCGTATTTTATTCAAAGATAGCCTCTGAAAAGGAGGTATTCGATATACAGGAAGTCATTGATAGAGTATGTGATAAACTTATTGTTCGACATCCGCACATTTATAGTGATGTAATTGCCGATGATGAAGAAACGGTGAAACAAAACTGGGAACAGATAAAATTAAAGGAAAAAAGCAACCAGGCACCTTCTGTATTGGGTGGTGTGCCAAAGTCGCTTCCGGCGATGATTAAGGCTATGCGAATACAGGAAAAAGCCCGTGGAGTTGGTTTTGATTGGGATAACCGTGAACAGGTTTGGGAAAAAGTTCAGGAGGAATTGTCAGAACTCAAAAAAGAGGTGGATGATAGTGTGGCTGATCGTTCTTTTCAAGTGAAAGAAATTGAGGTGCCTGAAAAAGTACATGAAGAATTTGGCGATCTTTTATTTTCAATGATCAATTATGCAAGATTTTTGGGTGTCAACCCTGAAGATGCTTTGGAACGAACTAATAAAAAGTTTATCAAACGTTTTCAATATCTGGAAAAAGAAAGTGCTAAAGACGGCAAACAGCTCGGCAAGATGACTTTGGAAGAAATGGATGAGTATTGGAACCGGGCAAAAAAGATTTAGCAAGCGTCAGAGAATGATAAAAAAAATCTGTTTTTTATTTTTATAAAAAGATTGTACTGGTAAATAAATTATTTTACTTTTGTGCCTCGTTTGACGGTGGTACGGTGCTGTAGCTCAGGTGGTAGAGCATCGGACTGAAAATCCGTGAGTCGGTGGTTCGAGTCCACTCAGCACCACAAGCGGTTGAAAAGCTGCGATGTCAAACTGTAAAAGCCTGGTTCGAAAGGATCGGGCTTTTTTTATGTGTAAGCTAAATGCTATTATTTTTCTGGCTCAAACCCTGATGAATGGGCTTTACTTTTGCCTTATTTCTTTTAAGGTAACGCGGGCGCGATTGCAAACCCCACCAACCGGGGGATTAAATTTGGATATTGAAACTTCTACTTTCTCAACTATCAGAAAATCTGCCATTACCCGGTCAATAATTCTTCTGGCAATGTTTTCCAATAATTTGGAGGGGATTTTTATTTCTTCCTTGATGATCCGGTAAAGAATTTCATAGTTTACCGTATGGGACAAATCATCATCTTGAGCAGCTTGCTCAAATTCAGCCTCTACGCTAATATCTATGGCGTATTTTGCTCCTATTTTTTGCTCTTCGAGATGATAACCGTGGTAAGCAAAAAATTCGATTCCTTCAAGTGAAATAATACCCATTACTCAATTTCGTCAAAAAAAGACCTGTTTTGTTTCTTGGTTTTAATTTCCTCGTCATGTTCAACCTCCTGGTGTACAGGATCGGGTGTAAAAGGTAGTTGTTCCCTGTCAGATTCTTCCTGATTTGATGCTTTGTTCTCCTCTTCTGGAATCTTTCCTGGTCTTTCAGGTTCCTGAGCAGGCCCTGCTTCAGAATTTTCTGTTTCCGGATTGAAAGTATAATAACTATGGTCTTTTCTTAACCGGGCAAAAGATTTTGCTTTCTTTAAATGATCGTCAAAGTCAAATGCATTTTTCTGGTTTTTGTATTTTTCCACCTTATCCAAGGTTTCGTTAGACAGGTTCTTTAATTCTTGAAGTAGATCTTCTTTCGCACTCTCCAACCGACGAAAGTCAGATTCCACATTTTTAATGGCATCTTTCATTTCTTCCAGTATGGTTTTTGAAATTTTTTCCGCATTCTCCACAATGTATTTGGATTTTTCATTGGCAGCTTTTATGGTGTCATCAGCTTTCATTTGTGCCTCTTTCATGTGGAGTTCTGCAGATCTGTTGGCTTGTTCTACCAGGCTGGCACCTGTATCTTCTGCTGTTTTCAATGTTTTATACAAAGAACTTTCTACCTGACGTAATTTTTCCACCTCGCCCTGTATGCCCTCATATCTGATCTTCATTTCCTTGTACTCATCCTGCACTCTTTCCCATTCATGTGACAAGGAGTTTAAAAACGCATGAACTTCATCTTTGTCGTAACCCCTGAATTTATTTTCAAATGTCTTTTGCCGAATATCTAATGGTGTAATTTTCATAATTCATCTTTAAATTTTAGGTCCCAAACAGAAATAGTACGATCGTCGCTACAGGAAACCAATTGGTCCTGATGTCCTGACCAGAAGAGCTTGTTTACTGAAGAATTGTGCCCTTCATGTCGGGCTTTATCTATTACTTTTAATAAGCGAAAATTTGATGCATCCCATACCTTAATGGATTTATCCATACTTCCGGTAACAAAATATTTACCATCGCTGCGGTAATCGATATGGTTGATCGCATAAATATGGGCTACTATTGATTCTGCCTTCTCATACTCTTCGTCCACACTCCAGAATTTCAAATTTGCGTCTCTGCCAGTACTTAACAAGTAACGGCCATCCGGTGAATAAACTATAGAAAATACGGAGTTTTTATGCTCACGGATCTCTTTTTTTAATTGAAAATTGTTGATATCATAAATTCGAATAACATGATCACTGAATCCTACAGCCATTTCCTGCTTTTCAGGATTCACTGCAATGGATCGGGCACTTTTTGATGAAGCTTTTATTTGATGAATAATCTTCAGGTCTTCTATGTTCAAAACAGTGATTGCACCGTCACCTGTAGCCGTAAATATTTTTTTTTGGTGGGATTTTATATCGAAAATGGCAACCGAAGTAAATCTGACCATATTTTTTTGTTTATTGCTGTGCAGATCGATCACATTAAGTCCAAAAAAATTCTGACCAATAATTAAAGCATTCTCCTGCTTTGCATAGTGCAAGGCATAAACTGAAGAGGGAACTTGTGCCACTACCTGTCCGTTTTCAGGTTGATTCAGGTCCCATGCTACTACAAATCCATCCCCGGCTCCCGAAAAGAATATGTGATCTTCACCTGATTTTTCCACAGTATATATACAATCTTTATGCCCTGTGAGTGTGTTAATTTTATGCACCAAAACCTTTGTCATTCCCCTCCAAATATTTCCAAAATGCTATTTAATCAAAGTTATCAAATATTGTTATATCAATATACTTAAATTTGTTCTATTTAGCCTGATTTAGTGGCAAATAACGTAAAAAATATCTGTGTATCATATTTTTCTCATAGTTTATACTACCATGATTACACATTTTAATAAATATGGTTTAATTTAATTATTCCTTAGGATATTTACACCACTTAAACTTCCCTAATAGGTTAATTATTATCTTTGCACCCTGGTCGTAAATCGTATGCCATTAATAGAAATACAATCGATAGATAAAGATGCCATCTGGGCTTTGTGGGAAATCAGAGAAAATTCTGATGACCTCAATCAGCTGTCTTTATGTGACAAAGAACAGGAAGAGCTGAGTTTAATACATAATGAGAAGAAAAGGATAGAATGGCTGGCAGCTCGTTCCGCACTTCAGTGTATTTTTTCTGCCTGCCAAATCGAAAAAAAAAGTGTGATGAAAGATGGTTATGGTAAGCCCTTTTTAGTGGGGGCACCGCATCATATTTCGCTGGCACACTCTTTCCCATATGCCGCAGCATTATTTAATACCCACCATTCAGCAGGGATAGACTTGGAAAAAATTCAAGGTAAAATTCTCAAAATAAGTGGTAAATTTTTAAATCAGCAAGAAAAACAATTTGCAGGAGAGAACCTGACCCTCTTAACAGTTATATGGTGTGCAAAAGAAGCACTATATAAATTATATGGCAAAAAAAGGCTGATATTTAAAGAAAATCTATATATAGCACCGTTTCATCTGGATATGGAGGGTGCTTTTACTGGAATTATCCGGATAGATGATGAGGAGTTTGTGATCCCTTTGTACTATCGGATCATGGATGGGTATGTATTATGCTATACCACATAAGCTATGTTACCGCCTCGATTATGATGCCTGTACAACTATCCTGATAAGCTCCTGTAACTGATTTTAATGCATTAACCTCATTTCTAATCCGTAAAACACCCAAAAAAGCAAAGATCAGTGCTTCTTTATAATTAATGGTTTTTTTATCGGGAAGATGAATATTGTACCGCGCTTGAGCATATTCCTTTAATAACTTCACGAAATAAGAATTAAATGCCCCTCCACCGGTGAGGAATAAACTGTGATCTGATTTTCCTGACAATGATTTAATTATTTCCTGGTTAATTTGAAAAGCAATGTGATGATTGAAGGTACAAAGCTTATCTTCAATGGAATAGCCAGAATCATCAATAATAGGGAAAACTTCCTTCATTATGTACTCCATGCCCAATGATTTTGGAAATGGCAAAGAATAGTAATCCAATTGATTTAAAGTGTCCAGTAAATCTTTCCTTAAAATTCCTGTTTTAGCGATCGAACCCTCCGGATCATAATCATGTCCCAATTCATTGGCCAGTTTGTTTAATACAATATTATTAGGAGCAATGTCATATGCTATCCTTGTTTGTTGTTGGTCAAATGAAATATTGCTGATGCCCCCCAGGTTCAAACAATAATCAAAATCGGCAAACAACAACTTGTCACCCACCGGGACCAAGGGGGCTCCCTGTCCACCCAATGTAATATCCAAACTTCTAAAGTCACAGACTACTTTTTTCCGGCAGGATTTCATGATTTCATACCCACTACTAATTTGAAGTGTAAAACCTTTTTCAGGTTGATGAAAGACTGTATGGCCATGAGAGGCAATCAGGTCAGGATTCAAACTATACTTTTTCATAAATTCAGCAACCCCATTACCATGAAGTTTGCCTAATTCCACATGAGTTTTCATAAGTTCTACCGAACTGACACTCATGATAGTAGATAGTCGTTTTTGCCAATCCTGATCATATGGTAAAGTTTCAGCATGTCTGATTTCATATTCCCATTTGATACCGTCGGTACGAAACACGCAATAGGCTATGTCTAACCCATCAAGGGAAGTGCCCGACATAAGACCTATTGTTTTGTAAATATCCATTCCATATGTTTTTATAATAAAAAGTAATATTTTTGCAAACTCATAAATTTATTCAACAAAATTAAAATGAATATTTCGGTTGATCAGGGAAACACCCTCACTAAAATAGCTCTTTTTGAGGGAAAGACCTTATTACAGACCGAGATATTAAAAGATGAAGCGATAGAAGATTTAATCAATCGGTTACAGCCAAAACACTGCATTATAAGTTCGGTGAGGAAGAACAACAGGATAAATCACCTTTTAATTGAAGAAAAAATCCACACAATGGTGTTCGACCACACAACATGTATTCCAATAGCAAATTTATATGGCACCCCAGAGACATTAGGATTGGATAGACTAGCCTCCGTTATCGGTGCAAGGCAGTTCCAGAAAGAAGGAAACGTGTTGGTGATTGATTGTGGCACTTGTATAACTTATGATTTCATCAATCACAATAATGAGTATTTAGGTGGAAGTATTTCACCAGGATTAAATATGAGATTGAAAGCATTAAATAATTTTACTTCTGGTTTGCCGTTGATAGAAATTGAAGATAATTCCGAATTAATAGGAAATTCAACTCGAACCGCTATATTAAGTGGTGTTATAAATGGTGTGATTTGTGAGGTAGAAGGTGTAATAGCAAAATACAAAAGCCTTTTTAACGGATTATCTGTATTTTTATGCGGTGGTGATTCAAATTATTTTGAAAGTAAAATAAGAGGCACCATATTTGTGATGCCAGAACTGGTTTTGTACGGACTCAATAAGATACTTTTATATAATGTTCAAACTAATTAAATGTTTATGCTTTGTCACGATCGTGTCAGGTGTGGGTACATCTTTTGCCCAGTTGAGTAAGTCTCCCTATAGCATCCAGGGTATCGGTGACTTGCAGGGAATGGGGCTTATTTCCAATGAATCAATGGGCGGGACAGGTATAGCTTTAGGTAGTCAGTTTCATATCAATACCCTTAATCCGGCTTTACTTCCATTGAATTACTCGACCACATTTGATATTGGTGCAGTAGGAGAAATAAGAAATTTAAAAAAGGGTACACTTTTTCAAAGAAACTCCACACTGAATATCGGATATATGGCATTTGCTTTTCCTGTGATTAAAGGGGGGAAGATGACGCTAAGTATGGGTTTAAAACCCTATAGTCAGGTAGAATATAATATTCAAACCAAACAAAATATCAGTGGCAGCTCGGGTCAGGCAGAAATTGATGCGATAGGATCGGGTGGTATTAATCAGGCATATGTGGCTTTAGGGGGTAGGATTAAAAATCTTTTTATTGGTGCCAGAGCAGGTTATTATTTTGGTTCCACAATAGATGAAACTACCGTGAAACCTTTCTGGATTAATGATCAGGACACAACAATAGCATCTTATTTTAATACCAATTATTATCGTCGTACATCCTACTCCGATGTAGATTTAGGACTAGGTGTGGCCTATTCAGTAAAGCTAAATAACAATTATTCATTTAGCATTGGAGGAACATATGATTTAGAAACTATGATTTCTTCAAAAAAGCTGGAACTACTTGAACAACGGAGATATTTCGATAACCAGGTTATCCAATTTGATACCATTGCATTTAATGAGAATGGGTCTATTTCCCTCCCGTCCAAATTTGGATTGGGCATTTCTTTACAAAACGGGTTAAGATGGGCTACCGCAATAGATTTCACTACACAGGACTTTACTAAATTCCGGAATTTTGAAGGTGATTCAGAAGGCCTTAAAAAGAGTTATAAGGTAGCCATAGGGTTTGAAGTTATTCCGGACTTTACATCAGTTACAAGTTATTTGAAAAGATCTATTTATAGAACAGGCCTATATTATCATCAGACCCCATATTCTCAAAATAATATTCAAATTAAAGAATTTGGTATCAATTTTGGTGCAGGTTTACCAGTAAGTAGAGAATCACTTGTTAATCTGATGTTTGGATATGGTAAAAGAGGGTTTGGAGGAGACAATCTAATCATAGAAGATTATTTTAAATTTTCTCTAGGTATAACATTTAGAGATTCAAGTTGGTTTCGTACAAGAAAATATGATTAAATAAAGTAACAAGATCATGAAAATGAAAGCATTATTAGTAGGTGTGATTTATTTCGGGGCTGTATTGCAGCTTTCTGCACAGACTTCCAATAGCTGGAACTGGCCAGAAGATAAGGCTGCTGCAGAAGAACGATATGTATTGTATAAAGATGCATTGAAACAGGACAATTATCAAGGAGCCAAACAACCTCATTTATGGCTACTCAACAATGTTCCTGATTTGCACAATTCTCTTTATATTGATGGGGCTAAAATTTATGAGGGTTTGGCTGAAGTTGAAAAGGATCCATCTAAGAAAACAAACTTACAGGACTCGGCCTTAGTGATGTACGATATGAGAATCAAATATTTTAATGATGAGGCGAATGTCTTGAACAGAAAAGCTTTTACAGCATATAAATATTATGCCGACAATAAGGATAAGCTTGAAGATCTGTATAACATATTTGCCAAAACACATGAGTTGAATGGCAATAAGATCGCATCCTTCCTAATAGTACCTTATATGGATGTAGTGAGAAGATACAAGGCGTCTGGTGGTAATATCACTGATGAAAAAGCAATAGATATTTATGATAATCTTAATCAGGTATTGGATTGGAAAGCAGCCAATACAAAAGAGGACAACATTCCAGCCATGAAAGAAAATCTGGATAAAGTTTTTATGGCTACCGTGAGTGTGGATTGTAATTTTATAAAAGGCAACCTGACCCCTAAATTGGCCCAAAATCCCAATGACATAGTTTTGGCTAAAAAGATTATGTCGTTAATGTACGCAGCAAAATGTATTGATGATCCGGAATTTATAAAAACTGTCACGATCATTCATAAAAGTGAACCTAATTATGGTCTGGCTTATTTGATTGGCATAAGAAGTATTCAAGCTGAAAATTATAATCAGGCAATTACTTACTTAAAAGAAGCTATTGAGCTCACCGAGGATAACACTAAAAAAGGAGAAGTTTACATCAAGCTCGGGGATATTGAAAATCTGAGGAAAAACAAGGTCAATGCCCGTAACTTTTACAGACAAGCTGTTAATACCGACCCAACTTTGACTGATGCTTACAAAAAAATTGGCGACTTATACTATAACAGTTTCGATGATTGCAAGGGAAATGCTAATGTTGTTCAGGACAGAGGAGTGTTTTTAGCTGCTTATGAAATGTACCGTAGAGCCGGTGATTCACAATCAATGTCTAAAGCCAAAGGACAATTTCCTTCTAAAGAAGAAGCGTTCCAGTATAATTTAACATCTGGCGCAGCGATTAGCATAGGTTGTTGGATCAATGAATCAGTATCTTTACAAACACGAGACTAAAGAATTTTATAAATCATATTAAAAAAAGCGGTAGATCACCGCTTTTTTTGTATGACTAAAATTAAAAAAATTATGCAACGGCTATTTATAATTTGCATGTTAAGTGGTTTTGTTTTTCTTGGTTGTGCTGATGATGGGCAAATCAACAATATCACTGATTATGAAGGACCAATGTATGAATTTACAAATATCGAGACAATCTATTCTTCGAGGAAGGATGATAGTACCGCTTATACTACCTATAAATTAATGGCTGATAAACAATCTATTTTGGAAAATCAGGATCAACGCTTTCCAGAAGGCCTTTATATAGAAAATTATAAGCCAGACGGCGAGATTGCAGTAACCATCAAGGCGAATGAGGGTTTTTATACCAAAAAAGAAAATGTATACCGGGCAGTAGGTGATGTAGTGGTAAGAAACCTGGAAGCACAACAGACCTTAAACACAGAAGAGCTTTTTTGGAAACCAGGTGCAGGTGACGAAAGTATTTACACAGATAAACAGGTCATCATAAAAACACCTACTGAAACCATTTACGGTGATGGTTTGAGAGCACCCGAAAACTTTGAAACCTATCGAATTATGAACCCCAAAGGAACGATAACTATTCAGGATTAGAAATTTATTGTATATTTATCCGAGATTATGCAACAGGGCATTAAATATTAAATTTTTACTCCGTTGTTATTTGAAAAGAAATTCTATAATTGGAATAGTTGTTAGTTATGTTGACAATTTTCTGATATTTGTTGAACATGATGAAATTCCCAAGTAAAAAGTGGGTTTATATATATTGATAAAATTGAATGGAATATCAGGTCACAATTATTATCATATGTTTATTATTATCAGCACTGTTTTCAGGGCTTGAAATCGCTTTCATTTCTGCAGATAAGCTACAAATTGAGCTAATGGGCAAACGTGGGCAAATCTCAGGAATCATCCTCTCCCGGTTTATTAACAAGCCTTCCTCTTTTATTAGTGCTACATTGGTTGGTAATAATATTACTTTGGTGGTGTATGGTATTTTTATGGCCAAAGTGCTTGAACCAATTATTTCAGGATTTTTGCCCGACTATCTTGAGGCAGATGCAGCGGTTTTAATTTTACAAACTTTAATAGCGACGATTATTGTGCTATTTACAGCAGAATTTACCCCTAAAAGTATATTCATGCTAAACCCCAACTGGTTATTGTCAATATTTGCCCCATTTATATGGATTGTCTACCACCTCATGTGGCCTGTGATAATGCTCGTAATGGGTTTATCAAAGTTTATAATCACAAAAGTACTCAGATTAGAGTATTCTGAAGACAAACCCGTATATGGCCTGACCGATCTTTCAAACTATGTCAACAACCTATTGCAATCCACTAAAAATGAAAATATGGATGTGGATCCGAAAATATTTTCAAATGCACTCGAGTTTAAAACTGTAAAGGTAAGAGAGTGTATGGTGCCCCGAACAGATCTGGAGGCTGTAGATATAGAAGACGGCATAGAAGAATTGAAAGAAGCATTTATTCAAAGCGGGCATTCAAAAATATTGGTATATAAAGATTCTATTGATGATATAATTGGGTATTGCCATTCGTTGGAAATTTTCAAAAAGCCAAAAGATATCAATAGCATTCTGAATCCTATCATAATTGTACCAGAAACTATGCTTGCCAATGAATTGATGATTCAATTTATCACGGAGCATAAAAGCATTGCTTTAGTAGTAGATGAATTTGGAGGGACTTCGGGTGTTGTAACTATCGAGGATATCATTGAAGAAATATTTGGTGATATTCAGGATGAACATGACCTGGAAGAATGGATAGAACAAAAAATTGATGACAATAATTATTTGTTCAGTGCACGACATGAAATAGATTATCTGAATGAAAAATATAACTGGAACATTCCTATAGGTGATTATGATACACTAGGTGGGTTCATTTTGTCGATTACGGAAAACATTCCAAGCATGCACGAAGTGGTTGAATTTTCACCATATTATTTCACAATTGTATCAATGCAGGACAATCGTATCGATACAGTTAAATTATCCCTGAATAAAATAAAAGAAACAAAAGAATAATACGTTTTCGAATAGGAAAACAAAAATTTTGTATTGCAGATATAGTTATATAATTTTGCGGCTCATAATTTATATATAATGGCTTTAATAAAACGAATTAGAGAAAATTCCGGTGTAGCAGTTGGCCTAGTAGCTCTTGGTCTTGGCTTATTCATTGTTGGTGGTGATATTCTTGGTCCCAACTCAATGTTATTAGGTCAATCGGACAGACATGTAGGTGAAATTGCCGGTGAGAAAATTTCTATTGAAGAATTCAACCAGCAGGTCGAAGAGATGAAATATAATTTTCTGATCAATACCCAGAGGAATCCCAGTGATAATGAAATGTCCTCCCTGCGTCAACAAGCATGGGATTTTTTGATAGTTAAGACTGCTTTTCAAAAAGAATATGATAAGCTGGGCATTGCTGTAACAGATCAGGAATTAGTGGATATGGTACAGGGAAAAAATATCAGACCAGAAATACAACAAGCATTTTCAGACCCTGAAACTGGTGAAATAAGTCGTGAGGCCATCCGAAGCTATCTTAGGGATCTAAAAAACAGGGCACCACAAGAGCAATCAGCTTGGTTTTTATTTGAAAGCAATCTCAAGCCTTCACGCTTACGCTTGAAGTACGATTATTTAATGATTCAATCTGCATATGTGCCAAAGGCTGAAGCACGCAAGGCATATAATGCTGAAAATACAGTGGCTGAGGTTAAGTATCTGTATATACCTTATTCCAATATTAATGATTCCCTGGTTCAGGTTAGTGATAGTGAACTCAAGGATCATATCAGGAAAAATAAGACCCGGTATCAAATGGAAGATAGCCGGAGTGCCAAGTATATCAGGTTTTCATTACAAGCATCAAAGGAAGATACCGCCTACATTAAACAGGATCTCAACGAATTAAAAGATGAATTCCGTAAAGCTGAAGTGGATTCTGTTTTTGCCCGGATCAATTCAGATGGCTTTGATCCTTTCAGGAGCTATTCAATAGGGGAGTTGCCAGATCCATTAAAAGCAAATATCAGTAACTTATCAGAGGGAGACGTTCGTGGTCCCTATTTGGTCAACAATAATTATGTTCTTTATAAAGTTTCTGGAATAAATGACGATACCGTTGCCTCTGCCAGGGCAAGTCATATTCTTGTTCGTGCCAAGGGCACGACCAACGATGCCAAACAAGTAGCCCGAAACGAAGCAAACAGGATTTTAACTGAAATCAGGAGTGGTGCAAGTTTTGCTGAAATGGCTCGTGAATATAGCGAAGATCCTTCCAGTACAAGAGGAGGTGATTTAGGGTGGTTTGAAAAAGGGAGAATGGTACAACCATTTGAAGAAGCTGTTTTCAATGCAAGAAATACAGGCCTGGTCAATCGGGTGATCGAAACTGAATATGGTTTTCATATTATAAATGTTACTGAGCTACCTACCCGTCGGTCATTTACAATAGCCTCTATCGAACGCGAAGTATTGCCGAGCGATGCTACCAGAAACGAAGCGTACCGCCGTGCCGACAGGTTTGCCAGTATGGTAAGTAACCTTAAAGAATTTGAACAACAAGCTGTTAAAGATTCCCTGAATGTATTATCTGTAAAGGATGTACGGAAAAATGATAGGCGAATGAATACTTTTCCTGATGCCAGAAATGTCATCATGTGGATGTTCAATGATGCTTCTGTTGGCAGTGTGTCTCAAGTATTTGAGCTGGATAATGAATATGTAGTAGCTGTATTGACCGAAAAAACAGAAGCCGGGCTTGCTAGTGTAGATAAGGTAAGGGAACAAGTGACCAGAGAGGTAATCAAAGAAAAACAAGGAGATATGATTATCCAAAAACTGAAGGATCTTTCAGGAAATCTGGATGAAATAGCAAGTGCTTACGGCGAGGATGCCAATGTGTATAGTTCCAGCTCCCTAAGTTTAAACGCCAATACATTGCCTACCGTTGGTGCTGCACCTAAAGCAATCGGAGCGGTATTTGCGCTGGAAGAGGGAGAACGTACCTCACCGGTAAAAGGTGATAATGGAGTAGTTATTTTAGAATTGATGGCACTGACAGAACCTCCGTCAAGTACTGATGTAGCAACTTACCAGGATCAGGTATTGCAAAGACGTACTGAATCTACATCTTATTATTTACTCGAGGCGATCAAAGAATTTTCTGAAATTGAAGACAACCGGGTGAAGTTTTACTAATACTGAAGATATTATCTAAAAAGCCTGATCAGTAACCTGGTCGGGCTTTTTAGTATTACACTTTTTAATTAACCTGCTGCTAATTTGATGATGGATCAGGAGAATAAAGAACGAATTACCCATTTTGTCGATGTGATCCTGCCGGTACCCATTCCTAAATTATTTACCTATAGAGTACCAATGGCTTTCGAGCAGGACATTGCTATTGGATGCCGGGTAATAGTTCCCTTTGGGAAAAAGAAAGTAATGACCGGAATTATTGGTAAAATTCATCAAACCCCGCCTAAAGAATATGAGGCAAAGTATATTTCAGAGGTACTTGATGAAGTACCAGCAGTATTGCCTGTTCAGATATCCTTCTTTGAATGGGTTGCTGCATATTATATGTGCACTATTGGTGAAGTACTGAATATTGCTTTGCCTTCTGGACTTAAATTGAGCAGCGAATCTAAAATTCAAGTTCATCCTGATTTTAATCCTGATACAAATACAGATTTCTTTACCGAAAGGGAATGGGAGTTATTAATGGAAATAAGAAATCGGAAATCCCTTACTTACAGAGAGGTTGAAGAAATACTTGAAATCAAAAATTTCAACCACATCATAAAGTCCCTTTTACAAAAGAATTCCATTATCATTTATGAAGAAATAAAGGAAAAATATGTACCAAAAAAAATCAGACGCATTCGCTTGCAACAGATGTATGCCAATGATAAAAATAAGCTGGAACAATTGTTCGAAAAATTAGAGAAACAGCCCAAACAACTGGATATTTTACTTAAATATCTACAAGAAGTTCCTGTTATTAATGATCATTCCTCAAATCATAAAGGTGTGGAAAAACAGGTATTCAAACAAAAGTCGTTATCTGTTTCTGCACTTCAATCGCTCATTAAGAATCATATTTTTGAAGAATTTATGCAAGTTGTTCCCCGCTTTGAAGACCTGGGCGAAGAAAAGGAACCTGTATTTGTTTTATCATCCGGTCAAGTTGAGGCCAGAGATGCGATCCTTATTTCATTTGCTGAAAAAGATATTGTGCTTTTTCACGGAATTACGGGCAGTGGTAAAACAGAAATTTACATAGAAATAATAAAACAAGTGCTCGAATCGGGCCGCCAGGTTCTTTATTTATTACCGGAAATTGCGCTCACAACCCAGATCGTGAGCAGGTTGCGCAAGATATTTGGCGACAAGCTTGGTGTATATCATTCCAAATTTTCTGACAATGAGCGGGTAGAAATATGGAGGGGTATAACAGAAGGGAGATATTCTTTTATTGTTGGCGTCCGCTCCTCTATTTTTTTACCATTTGACAACCTGGGCTTAATCATCGTAGATGAGGAACATGAAAATTCCTACAAACAGTTTGATCCGGCACCTCGTTACCATGCCCGGGATGCATCAATGGTATTGGCACAAAATCATCAGGCAAAAGTGTTGTTGGGTTCCGCTACTCCTTCAGTTGAGTCTTATTATTTGGCCAAATCTGGAAGATACGGTTTGGTTGAACTTCATAAACGGTTTGGGAATGCCAATTTACCGGAAATGATTTTAGCTAATCTAAGACTGGAGAGAAAAAACAAGACCATAAAAGGGGATTTTTCCTCCCAGTTGCTCGACAAAATTGGAGAAACATTATATAATAAGGAACAGGTTATTATTTTTCAGAATAGGCGAGGTTATGCACCTCATATTACCTGTGATGAATGTACCTGGATACCCAAATGCGAACATTGCGATGTAAGCCTGACTTACCATATGTATAAAAATGAATTGCGGTGCCACTATTGCGGCTATCAACGTAAATTACCCTCTGATTGTGCTGCTTGTGGATCATCGAAAATCAGAACAGTGGGTTTTGGAACAGAGAAACTGGAAGAAGATCTAAAACTGTTAATCCCTGAAGCCAAAATCAGTAGAATGGATCTTGACACAACGCGAAAAAAGTATAGTTATCAACAGTTGATCGAAGAGTTTGAACAGGGTGATATTGATATTTTGGTTGGGACACAAATGGTCAGTAAAGGTTTGGATTTCGACAGGGTAAGCCTTGTGGGCATTCTTGATGCTGACCGCATGATTCATTTTCCTGATTTCAGGTCATTTGAGCGTGCATTTCAACTAATTACCCAGGTAAGTGGACGTGCCGGCAGAAGAGAAAAAACCGGGAATGTGATTATTCAATCGGCCAACCCTGATCAACAAATCCTAAAGTGGATTCAAACCCACGACTATACCGCTTTTTATCAAGCAGAAATCCTGGAAAGGGAAAAATTCGCCTATCCCCCTTTTGTGAGATTGATAAGGATTATGATGAAACATGAAAATAAGCAGGTTTTGAATCAAGCTGCATTAGAAATAAGCCAGATTTTAAAAGAAAAATTTGGAAATAAACGAATATTGGGCCCCGAGGAACCTTTGATTTCACGTATCAGAAACCTGTATCATGAACAGCTATATGTAAAAATTGAAAGGAATCCGCAGGTAAGCATTAGCAAGTTCAAGGAACTTCTGCACCAAAATTTAATCGAATTACAAAAAAAACAAGCTTACAAAAAACTGATCATTATTTTTGATACAGATCCTTATTAAATTACAGCAATCATCTTTTGTCCTGATTCATGCTTTCCAGATAACCTTTTTTCGCTTTTTCCCTTGTTGATCTGCCAAATAGGCTTCTTTCATCAAAAATATTATGATTGTAAAAATCACTTTCATTTCCAGAAATAGAAAAATTAGGGAAATAACTCTTTCTTACTTGCGATTCAAAATCACGTGATAAAACCTCACCTTCATGTGTCGGTATTTTTGAAAGGTCCGATTTTCTTAAGTCAACCGTCACCACAAACTCTTCTTTTTTGTTCATTGCGATCATTCCGATGGGAATTAAGATCAGTTGATTGTATTCGGTATTCACTTCCACATATCTTACCAGCATTTCTGCCACATCAATCCAAAGATCTGATATAAACCCTATCTTATATCCTTTTTCACCCAATACATTCCACTTACGAATGTCAGGGACAAATTCTTTTTGGGTTTCTTGATCGAGTGTGCTTAGTCTTTTTAATAAAACAGTTTCACGATTTTCCATCACATTAATTTTTTAGTGTAGTAATTGCTTTATAAATTAACCATTTGGATAGTGATTGGTTCATAAACAAATTCATCAGTCGATCGTTGCAAGTGTTTTATTGTCTATTTTACTCCCATATATTTTTCTGTGTTCCACCTTTTTCACCAGGGAATCAACTATCTTTTGCGCAAAATCCACATTGTTGAATTTACTTGCCATTACCAAACCACCTGGACTGAATACATTTATTTCCAGCAACTTGGTTCCCACAATATCAAGACCTACGAGAAACATTCCATCCTGTACCAGCTTTGGTGAAATGATATCCACTATGTGCAGCATTTCGTCTGTAATAGTAGCTTCTACAGCAGTTCCGCCAGAGTGGATATTGCTTCTGATATCGCCATCAGCAGAAAGCCTCTTCAGAGCAGCATATTTTCCTTTATATAATAAAGGTTTACCATTCATTACAAATAACCGGGTATCGCCTTTAGATGCATCGGGTAAATATTCCTGGGCAATAACATAACCGTCGCGGCTGATGGCATCAATGATTTGGTTCAGGTTGCTGATGTTTTCATTTTTTACCAGAAATACACCTTTCCCTCCTGAACCTACCAATGGTTTCAGAATAATTTTTTCTCCATTTTGCTTAAAGAATTCTTTTATCTCCTTGGCCTCTCTGGTGATCATGGTTTGCAAGCGGACTTCTTCCGGAAAATGTTGAAAATACATTTTATTGGCTGCATGCGCTAAGCTGTTGGGGTCGTTTACTACAATCACATGATCATTTAAAGCGATCTGACCAAAGATTACTCCTGCTGTAGTAGCCCATGATTTGGTTTTTTCATCAGCAGCCGGGTCATTTCTCAACATAATGACATCCAAATCGGTGGACAGAACTTTTACTTTTTGGTTTTCCTGTTCCATCAGGGCAGCCAAAAAAGTTTCTGATGACTTATAGGTTTTTCCCTTGGCACGGATTGCAAATCCACCCATATGTCCATCAGGGGTATACAACAAATCATCAACGCTAATGATGTAAACCTGATGCCCTTGATTGTGCATTTTCTTTGCCAGTAGGATAGTAGTGTAAATGGGCTTTTCTGTTTTGATATTATTGATTATAAATGCGATATTCATTTGATTATATAAGGTTAAAAAGTGTCTTATTTTTGTCTACTGCCCGCAATCTTTCCATACTGGCTGTCTCTACCAGGTATCGGGGCTTTAGAGGGGCTGGCTTTAGAATACCTCGTAAAATTAATTCATCAATCACAGGCAAATTGTCTTGTCTGATCTTTCCGATCAGCAATGGTGCCAAATCATTTCCATCCTTAAGATATTCAAGTAAATGTACAATCCCTCTAAGATATACAATATCTTTAGTAAGACCACCTCCACGATAAACCCTCATTGAAATAATATAGGCTGTGTAATTGTCTATGTTAAATTCATCCTTGAGCATAAAGAATGTATTGATAAAATCATTTCCCTTGATCAGGGAATCGGCAGCAATCACACGTGCAGCAAGTATTTGCATGCGGTATTTGGTAAGTCCCCCGGAAAGATATTCTGCAAATACGGCCAATCCTTCCTGTAATTCTTCATACCCTGGTACCCCACTATATAGTAACTTCAGTGGTTGAGCTTTTCCATTAAAATAGGTGAGGGAGTGGGTCCCTATCTCATGTTGAATAAGTGCTCTGGCCCTTTTTGGAGAAAAACTTTTTATATCAGTACCAATCAGCAGTGCTCCTTTACTTACCATCAAGCCTGTGATATCACTTTTCAATTTTACTTTTGTTTCTACAGCGGGATATTGTTCTTTTAAAAACTCAAATTCCTTTTTAACCATATCAATAAATTCCGCTACACCGATCAATCCTTCATCATCATCAGAATCATCGTCCTGGCCTTCTTCAAACGGATATGCTGTTAATAAACCTTTTGCAATATTGAGTAGGTTGTTTTTGACACCGCCATATACCTGCAAACTTCCGTACATAAATTCTTCGGTATTTCTGCTATTCAGCATGGTGAGCATTTTATCAATTTCCCCACGTTTGTCACGAAATAAATACCCTAGTGTGGGATCATCCACATGTTCGATAGGTATATTAAATAGTTTTCGTTTGAGTTTTTCCGGATCCATCGGTATCATCCGGTAATGAAACACAGGTGCTTTTCTGAAATTGTTTTCCTGAAATTCCATCCATGCTTCGCTGCTGTTGATAGGCGATACCAATAAAAGAAAATCATAGATGTTATTAATGGCTGCCAACTGATCATCCACTTCCCATACTATCTTATCAAGATTTCGTTTACCCAGAATCTGGAAATTTTTCAGGTTATGATCAGTTTGTACCTTTATGAATTCAAAAAAAGTTTTTTGAAAGATCTGTGAAAGAATCCTTTTTAGATCACGGGAAACTATAGGATAAATTTGTCCATTTCCCGAATTTCTATAAAAAGCTGGAATTTCGAGTCCAATGAGCAAACTTTCCATTTTTTTCAGTTCTTCGGTATGAAAAAGGGATTCTAAATGTTCAGCACATCTTTTCTGGCTAACTTTAATTTCGCTTTGAAATGGATATTGAAAATCTGATACACTTGACAACTGCTCTAAAAGATGGTGAAAGGTAGATGGCAACTTTTTATCAGAAGCTAATATCTTGAAAGTAGGTATATCATTTAACTCCTGGCTAGGCCAAATTTCTATAATTAAAAAAGCTCCGAATTTCGTAGAAAGGTTTTTTGCTAACCGGTTTAATAAATGCCTGGTCTCCATATAATAGGTATCTTTCACTGATAACCCTGAAGCTTCATTTCTGATCAAGCCCTCAATAAATGGGTCTTTAACTTGATTATACCTGTAAATAATTATAAATGGCAAAGGCCGCTCCATATAAAGAAAACCTTCTTCAGGCAGTTGCACATCAATAGCCTTTTCCTCTTCCAGACGTTGGGAAACTACTTGTTCCGTTTGAACAAATGACAGTGGGTTTTCTTGAGAAGATATCATACCAATCTGGGTTTATTCAACCATATTACAATTGATCATTAACCAATGCAACAGGTCATAAGTTTATGAAAACAACCATTTCAGGTGTGTAGGTCAAACAATTGTGATGAAGCATTCAAAACCGGCACCATGGTACTGTTTAACGCTTTTTTTATTTCACTAAGTGCTGTTGTATCCACTTCTCCGGTTATTTCGTCCATAAATATTTTTTTAACTTCAATGGCAATTGCACATGCTTTATTATTAAAATTTTTGTTGATCCAGGTGGGGAAGTGCCCACCCTTAAACTTAATATTTTCTCTTACGTCGAGCCTTTTTCCGTACAGCTCTGAACCGTTCATTTCATCAATAAAGCTACTGATCACCGGATCCCAAAACACTCTGTCCATTCCAGTAGTCCCTACATTAATATCCGGGTTTTCAAGTTTATTAGCTTCCTTTCCCCCTCTTTTGTAATTGTATGAATGAATATCATATATTATTGCATATCCGTAATTCAAAATTTTTTTATGTATAATAGTTTCCATTTGCTTATAAAAGTCATTGTAGAAACCATATGACTTTTGAAGAATTTCAGAAGGGGGTATTTCTTTCCAAACATGTAAGCCCCAAGCTTGATCAGGATGCATATAAATTGCCTCTTGTTTTTTACGGTTCAAGTCAATGACAAAGCGTGAATACATGCCAATTGCATTAGAATCAGATATATCAGTTAAAAATCCGGTATAAGGATCTTCTTCATATAACCTTATTTGTTCATTCAAAGCCATATAAGGCATAAGTTCATCCGGAACAAAATGTCCATCATGAATAGCAGTGATCATCAAGGGATCATTTCCAATATTCATTTTGAAAAATGGTTTGCTCATGTCAAAATTGGGATAGTGTGAAGTTGCAATATCAATCTTTCGAATAATGAACAGATTTATGTCAGACTTGTTTGAGATCTTACATTACATCATAAAAGTAGAAATAGCACATCAATCAGTTAAATTACCTGTTTTTTTAATCGTATTTTTGCAACTCATTTTAAATCGATTTATTTAATGGATTTTATCAGGGCAATTGGGTTCATGGCTGCAATACTCACCTCCTTCTCATTTTTTCCACAAGCATTAAAAACTATCAAAACCCGGGATACGACAGGTATTTCATTGGTAATGTATTGTGTATTTACCTTAGGGGTTGTTGCATGGCTGGTTTATGCGGTATTGATAAACGATCTGCCTATGATGATGGCTAACTTTTTTACATTGATCCCTGCAAGCATCATACTTATTCTAAAAATTAAAGGAAAATGATAAACAGGATATAAAAAAATCCGGTGAAGATTTTTCACCGGATCCTGGTATTATTTGTAATTTAAAACAATTATTCCTGCTCCATAGAATCATTAAGCATTTGATTCAGTTTTTCCTGAACTACCGGACTTTGTTGATAAGCAAGCAGTATTTCTTCGTATTGCTCCACTGAAATGCCGGTTTCTTGAATAGCACTTTCCATTTCAGTCATCATTTCTTCCTGAATTTTCACCACTTCTTCCACTGCTGTATTGAATTTTCCCTGATCTTCGGGAGTAGCCTGTGTTTCTGCTTCAGAATTTTGTTTTGAAGTCAATATTTCATTAAATGTCTGGATGTCCAATCCTTCTTTTTCAATTGCACTGATCATTTTTTGTTCAGCGGATTGTTGCACACCTATTGCTACTTTATTGGCTTCAATAAATTGTTGTAATTCCTGATCAGTAAAATCTTCTTTTACAGCAGGCATCATGCCTTGTTCTGTTTCCTGCAAATCTTGTTCTGGCTCCTGTTCTTGCTGAGCTACACTTTCGAAAGAGAGTAATGAGGCTAGAAGAAATAAAAATAAGATTTGAAAATTTTTGATTCTTTTCATGAGTGTAAAGATTAAGTTTGTTTTATAATGTTTAAAAAAGGTTTATCTTCCTTCTTTTTTCAAACTTAGAATTTTTATGAATGTTATAGAATTTGGTTTAATTATAGGTTTAAATTTGAATATTAATCATTTCAGTCCTGGAATTCTAGTTGTAACCTTTAAATAATAATTGCAGTTATACATTTAAGGGTTGGGAAAATGAAAGAATTACTTATAACCCAAAAAATGGAGTTATGGCTGAACAGAACAACAATAAATATCATCAGGAAAAAAAAGACAGAATTTTTGAGAAAGAATTTCTTCCTCATATAGATTCAATGTATAATTTTGCTTATCGCATCACTTTTGATGAAGATGATGCCAAAGACCTGGTGCAGGAAACCTATTTGAAGGCATACCGGTTTATAGAATCCTTTCAGGAAGGAACTAATGCTAAAGCCTGGTTGTTTCGAATATTAAAAAACAGCTTCATCAATGATTTTAGAAAAAGGAGTAAAGAGCCATCTAAAGTCGATTATCAGGAGGTAGAAACTTTCTATAATTCTGAAAATATTGATGAACCTATCACCAGCGACCTCAGAGTAGATGCGTTGAGGGATATGATTGGAGATGAAGTTTCCAATGCTCTAAATTCGTTGGCAATAGACTTCAGAACCGTGATTATTTTATGTGATCTGGAAGGTTTTACATATGAAGAAATGGCTAAAATCCTGGATATTCCGATAGGTACAGTCAGGTCAAGATTGCATAGAGCAAGAAATCTGTTGAAAGATAAACTTCAAGCTTACGCAACATCAATGGGTTATAAATAAAATAAATACATATGGCTATTTTAGATTCGCAATGGTTAAGGAACATGTTCACTTCCAAAGCGGAAAAAGTATTGGAAAAATGCAGTGAAAGTGAAGAATGTGACCAACTGCTACAATTAATTCTTGATGGTGAAGCTACCTCTGAACAAGAAAAACAATTTTTCGAACACATTGACAAATGTGTGTACTGCCTGAATGGTTACGAACTGGAAAAGTCAATCAGAAAACTCATTAAATCAAAGATTAAAAAACAAACAGTACCAGCCGATCTTGTCGACTCTATAAAATTGAAAATACGAAAAACTGTTTGAAATAATGTCAGGTAAAGTAATTATTTTTTCTGCTCCATCCGGATCGGGGAAAACCACTATTGTTCAGCATTTGCTTCAGAAATATCCATTCCTGGATTTTTCTATTTCAGCTACCACCCGGCAGCCCCGTGAATCAGAAGTTGATGGAAAAGATTATCACTTCATCAGCCCATTTGCATTTGAGAATCATATAAAAAAAAATGAACTGGTGGAGTGGCAGGAAGTGTATCCGGGAAAATTTTATGGCACTTTGAAATCCGAGATTCAAAGAATATGGGACAAAGGATGTCATGTGATTTTTGATGTAGATGTAATAGGAGGGCTTAATTTAAAAAAATATTTTAAGGATGATGCATTGGCCGTTTTTGTGAAGGTAAGTTCTTTGGAAATACTACGCGACCGGCTTCAATACAGAAATAGTGAATCAGCAGAAAATATGGCCATACGGTTAAATAAAGCCATGGCCGAATATGAATTTGCGAATGCTTTTGATGTGACTATCGTTAATGACGAGCTCCCACTCGCGTTGCAGCAAGCAGAAAGCTTAGTGACTCAGTTCATCTTCGCTGAGAAAAACGCAGAATAACTTCAATGAAAATTGGTCTTTTTTTTGGTTCTTTTAATCCTATCCATCATGGCCATCTGATTATTGCTAATATCATGGCCACTACTACCGATTTGGATGAAGTATGGTTTGTGGTTTCACCAAAAAATCCTTTTAAAAGCAGCAATTCTCTGCTCCATGAGCATGACCGTTATGAGATGGTAGAGGTAGCCATTAAGGGTAATCCAAACTTCATGGTATCCGACATTGAATTTCATATGCCTCGACCGAGCTTTACCATTGACACAATGACTTATCTGGCTGACAAACATCCACATCATCAGTTTTTTCTGATCATCGGTAGTGATAATTTATTATCATTCCACAAATGGAAGAACAGTCAATCCATCCTCGATAATTTTGGGTTATTGGTATATCGAAGGCCAGGATATTCAGAAAAAAAATTTAAAGTCCAAGACAGGAGTAACATTCGTTATGTGGAGGCACCATTATTGGAGATTTCAGCTACTTTTATTAGAAAGCAGATTGCTCAAGGTCATTCAATTCAATACCTTACACCTGATCCGGTGATTCATATGATCAAAGACAGAAAGTTCTATCTTTGATCATTATTCTATTTTGGCTCCTCGTTCTTATAAAATAGCTTCATTAAGGGGCCACTGCTGATACTGGTCACCAATGCCATTACTACCAGAGCTACAAACAATTGTTCATTTATTAATCCGAATTGTAAAGCTACAATTCCCAGTATGATTTCCATAGCCCCACGTGCATTCATGCCAAAGCCAATTGCTAATGCATTTCGTGTTGAATATCCACCAAAATAGGCTCCCAAACCACTTCCTGCAATCTTTCCAACAGACGCCAGAATAAGTACAAACCCCACTAATAGCGGATTGAAATTTTGTACAAAATTCACATGAAGTCCTATAGACACAAAAAATAAGGGTGAAAAAATATTATTGATAAAATGATGAACAATTTCTTTAGCTCTTTCAGAAAAATGGATGGTCTGACCCAGTGCTACACCAAAAATAAAAGCACCAAAAATGGCATGAATGCCAATATACTCCGTAAATGCTGCAAATAGAAAACAAAATGCAATGGACAAGGATAAAATCCCTCCAGGCCAGGCAAATTTTTCGTTAAACCACGGCAAAATCTTGTTGATCAGATTTTTACCTATGGAAAGCATAAAAATGGTAAATCCAATGGTAAGAAAAATGGTGGAGCCAAGAGATATATTATGATTGCCTTGCCCTAGCATACTCAGTATGACTGAAAAAACCATCCATCCAATTAAATCACTGATCATGGAAGATGCTATGATCAGTACCCCAAAGTTGGTTTTGAACAGATTAAGGTCCATTAAGATTCTGGCGATTACCGGTAGTGCGGTAATAGATAATGAAGTACCTAAAAACAATGACATAACAAGCCGCTGTTCTTCATCCCTACTTCCAAAAAATTCGGGGAAAGCATAAGCACTTGAAAATCCAATAGCAAAAGGGATCACTAGCCCTAAGAAGCTAGTATAAAAGGCACTTTTTCCTTGCTGCCAAACAATATGAAGCTCTACTTCCAGACCTGCAATAAACAATAACAACACCAGAGAAACCTGTATAAAACTATTTAACGCCACAGGACTATTTCCAATCACCGGGAATAAAGATAAATAAATGTCAGGGAAGTAAGCACCAAGTATGGTGGGGCCAAGTATTATTCCAGCGAGTAATTCTCCCGCCACTGCAGGTTGTTTAAGTTTTCTGGCACCTTCGGCAAATAACCTGCCGAAAAATAGCAGTAGACTTAATTGAATTAATAATAATGCTAGTTCATTATGCGTAAGCTGGCCCATAAATTAAGATAATAAAATAATAATGGTTTTAATGAACAACCAAAAGATTGCACGGTAAATCGGAAAAAACAAATTCCAGGTGATGTGGGAAAAACCTGTCCAGCAATCCCAACTTATGATCAGGAGCACTTGTTACCAACAGATCAGTCTTCGAATTTTTTATATATTTAACAAGCTCATACCCTGGTTTACCACCGGTTACTTTAATGTTTGTCTTTATGTTGTGTGTATTCACATCTTGTAGAAGTAATTCTACCTGTTTGATCGCTTTGTCTACGTGCCCTTTTTTTACATGCGAATAGGTTTCTTCAGAATATTCTTCCATTGACATTGCAAGTCCATATAGCTGCAATTGCTTAAGCAGGTTTACTTGTGACGCTTTCTTCTTATATCCTAAATCATAAGCAGCTTCAATCGCTTTTTTGATTTTATGTTCTTCGTAACAATCTACCGTGATGCGTTCATAAGTAGTGGGGATGCTGGATACCAGCAAAACGAATACTGAACATTCGGAGTTTCTAAGTACATTTCTGGCTATCGATCCAAGATATTGTTTAATAAAACTTTCTTTGGGTAAGGCACCCATCATTAGAAGATCTATCTTTTCGTTTTTGCAGGTTTTTAAGATTTTTTTAGAAGGTTCTCCTTTTTCTAAAATTATTTTTATCCCTTCCTGATTAATTTGGAGTTTTTCAAGCAGGTTAATAATACGCTCATGATCTAAATCATGGTTTTGAGAGTCACTAACCCTTATAATGATCAATTCAGCCTGATATAATGACCTTACCTTTTCCACCTCATTTAAAAGACTTTCACAATAAGGGGAGAATGATAATGCTACTCCGATTTTGTTGAACATTGTGCTAATTTTTACTTTTCATCAAAGAATACTTATCGCTATTTACAAAAAACTTTCCTAAGATGTTTAAAAATAAATAAAAAAAGGCCATTTGATAAATGGCCTTTTAAATAAAGTATAAAAATTTATTAAAAAATTATACTTTCATGATTTCTTCTTCTTTTTTTACAAGTAATTCTTCTATCTTGACGATATATTTATCAGTCAAGCTTTGTACTTCCACTTCTGCTTTTTTCTCTTCGTCTTCAGATAATCCTTCCTTCAACAATGCTTTGATATGGTGGAGTGTATCTTTGCGGATATTTCTAATACTGATTTTACCATTTTCTGATTCTTGTTTGGCCATCTTTACAAGGCCTTTTCGCCGCTCTTCCGTCAATGGAGGAATGTTCAATCTGATCAGTTCGCCATCATTTTGTGGTGTCAAGCCAATATCGCTATTGATAATGGCTCTTTCAATATCTCCCAATGTTTTCTTTTCCCAAGGTTTTATTACCAACGATCGGGCATCGGGGGTATTAATTGAAGCCACTTGTGTGATGGGTGTGGGATTGCCATAATATATCACCATTATGCCATCGAGCATAGTGGGCATAGCTTTTCCTGCCCTGAGCCTGGCAAACTCATGACTGGTATGGGTCACTGCTTTTTCCATCAATTCTTTGGCTTCGTCGAGGTATAGCTGTAATTCTTCCATCGTTCTTGAGGTTTAAAAATGATTAATGTACATAAGTGCCAATGGTCTCGCCACTGATCAACTTTAAAAGATTACCAGGTTTATTCATGTCAAAAATATGAATGGGTAAATTGTTTTCCTGACATAAGGTAAATGCTGTCATATCCATTACGGCTAATCCCTTTTCATAAACTTCCTGAAAAGTAATATCAGAATATTTGGTAGCTGTAGGTACTTTTTCAGGATCGGCAGTATAAACTCCATCTACCCTTGTTCCTTTTAAAACAGCCTGGGCTTCAATCTCTATGGCCCTAAGACTTGCTGTAGAATCAGTAGTAAAATACGGATTTCCAATCCCTGCACCAAAAATGACAAGTCTTCCTTTCTCCAAATGCCGGATAGCTCTTCTTCTGATAAACGGTTCACAAACTTGTTCAATTCTAAATCCTGACATCAGCCGCGTATCGATATTTAGGTTTTCCAATGCACTCTGCAATGCCATTCCATTGATTACTGTGGCCAACATGCCCATATAATCACCCTGTACACGATTGATGCCCACACTTTCTGCCTGCACTCCTCTAAAGATGTTACCACCACCGATTACGATTGCGATTTCCACCCCCAATTCTTTCACTTTTTGGACGTCAAGCGCATATTGTTGCAACCGGTCAGCATCGATTCCATACTGTTTTGTACCCATTAGAGCCTCACCACTCAGCTTCAGTAATATTCTTTTATATCTCATTATTAGATTTTAAGTTTCCGATGAACAAATATAATATGGCATTTTATAATTCAATACATGGTACGGTAATTTTTACAATATTTATGACCGTCAACCTTTCATAATAATGCTAGTAAAAGAAAATATCAAAAATTTATTTCTAAATCTTATTTTCACAAAAGTGTAAATATAGCATATCAAAATTCAATATTAATGCTTTAATGAACCTTGATTTTACATTTTAGCTCATAATTATAAAATATTATATGTAGAAATATGTTATTTTACCGGTTGTGAAAATGAAATCTTTTGTACAAGCAGTGTTAAAATGCTGTTAATGAATATGCAGGTGTATTAAATAAATTTTGAGCAAAATCGATTATGATTTAAAATGGTTTAATTTTGACACCTATAATCGAATTATTATAAATGATGCAATATATAAAAATTTTACATTTTGCTATAGTTACAGCAATATTACTTACAGCTTGTACTGCCAGTAAAACGTCTTCTCAAGCCAGCTCCAATACACAACTCATCCAATCCGTTGATTCAGCCGGGCAGTATGATTCAGATTTGTCGGAAAAAGTATATCGTCCTGAGCGTACCAAAGTATTTCAATTAGTCCACACTCGGTTAGAGGTAAAATTTAATTGGGAAAAGCGAAGGTTAATGGGAAAGGCTACCATTGATCTGAAACCCTATTTTTATCCACAAGATAAATTGAAATTGGATGCTAAAAATTTCGATGTTCATCGTGTGGCTATGATTAATGCATCTGATACAGTCAATTTACAGTATGATTATGACAATAGTCAACTCGATATCTCACTCAATCGCATATATTATAAAGACGAGCAGCTTAAGATTTATGTAGATTACACAGCAAAACCTTATGATCGTGAAGCAGGAGGGAGTTCTGCTATTCAATCGGACAGAGGGCTTTTTTTTGTGAATCATGACAATAGTGACCCCCATAAGCCCAGACAAATCTGGACACAGGGTGAAACAGAAAATAATTCGTTCTGGTTTCCTACTATTGATACTCCCAACCAAAGAACTACTCAGGAAATATTTATTACTGTAGATGGTAAATATGTAACCTTATCCAATGGATTGCTCATATCTTCCACCAAGCATTCCGATGGGAATCGAACCGACTACTGGAAACTTGATCAGTCACATACACCCTATTTATTTATGATGGCAGTAGGGGAATTTAGTGTAGTAAAAGAATATTGGAATGACATTGAAGTCAGTTATTATGTAGAACCTGCTTATGAACAATATGCAAAAGCTATATTTGGCAATACACCTGAGATGATGACTTTCTTTTCAGAAAAATTGGGAATTGACTACCCATGGCCAAAATATGCTCAGGTTGTAGTTCGTGATTTTGTTTCTGGAGCTATGGAAAATACTACCGCATCTGTATTTATGGAGGACCTTCAAATAGACGACCGGGAATTGTTGGACTATCATTGGGACGGCATCATTGCCCATGAATTATTTCATCATTGGTTTGGCAATCTGGTTACTTGTGAGTCCTGGGCAAATCTACCTCTGAATGAAGCTTTTGCTAACTATAGTGAATACTTGTGGTATGAGTACAAATATGGAAAAGATGAAGCTGATTATCATAATCAACAGGAACTTAATCAGTATCTGCAAGAATCACAATCCAAAAAGGAAGATCTGATAAGGTTTTACTATGACGATAAAGAAGACATGTTTGATAGCCATTCATATGCCAAAGGAGGAAGAATATTGCATATGTTGCGTCATTATGTGGGTGATACAGCTTTTTTTGAATCATTAAAACTATATTTAAAAGATCATGCTTATTCCGATGTAGAAGTTCATGATTTGCGACTTTCGTTTGAAGAAGTTACTGGTAAAGATTTAAATTGGTTCTTTAATCAGTGGTTTTTATCTGCAGGTCATCCCCAAATAAAAGTATCACATCAGTATAATGATGGCAATCTCAAATTGGAAGTTTGGCAAAATCAAGATCAGTCTACCACGCCGGTTTATCAATTACCGATCGATGTATTGATATATACTGGAGATAAACAAATTACCTATTCCCTGGAAATAAAGGATGCCTATCAACAATTTAATTTGCCTCTAAGTAAACAACCAGATTTGGTAATTTTCGATGCTGATTATCAGCTTTTGGGTGAAATTGTTCATGAAAAATCCCGCGATGAAATGATTTTCCAATATCAAAATACATTTCGATTTTTACCCAGATCTCAGGCACTGGATTATTTGTCGAAAGATCTTGAAAATAATGCAATTATAATGTTAAAGGCATTGGAAGATCCTTTTTACATATTAAGACAAAAAGCAATTGGTGCATTTGATGGATACAAAGGAAAACATGTTGCCACTTTAGAAGAAAAATTAGAATTTATGGTTAGAAATGACAATAAATCAGTTGTCAGAGCTGATGCATTGCATATGCTGTCAATATTGAAACCTAATGCTCACCAAGAGTTATTTCTGCATGCCCTCAACGACAGTTCATATTCTGTATTAGGTGTGGCATTAATGGCTATTTCTGACACCAACATCAAAGACAAAGATGCAATTTATTCCAGATACGAAGACTTAAATAACCTAAACGTGTTTTTACCAATTGCCAGTTATTATGCCCGTCAAGGAAAATATGATAAATACAATTGGTTTGATCAAAAGCTTAGTAAGCTACATGGTACAGATTTATGGTATATGCTGCAATTTTTTGGAGAGTATCTGATGAATGCTCCTGAAGAGCAAAAACAAAAGGGGGTTAAAATCCTTGCGGCTGAAGCCAAGCTCAATAAGTCCTATTATATTCGTTTAGCAGCATATCAGGCACTTGGTTTATTAGAAGGTGTGGATGGTGTAGAGCAAATAATGGAAGATGTCAGAAAAAGTGAAACAGATACTAGGTTGAACAGGATCTATTCCAATCTAAACTAAGCAAAACACCAATTACAAGCGAATAGTATGTGGTATAAATGCGGGTCATGTAATAAACATCAAAAATAATCCTGATTTTTTTTTTAAATATTTGAATATATCAGAAAAGCGCATAATTTTGCAATCCCTTTTGGTAAAATGCTTGTATGTCGCATGAATCAGGGGGGATGTACTTTAAGAGATTGCATTATGGGGGGATACCAAAGCGGCCAACTGGGGCAGACTGTAAATCTGCTGGCGTATGCCTTCGTAGGTTCGAATCCTACTCCCCCCACAGATTGATACATTTTTTTGACAATCAATAATAATGTAATCAATTGATAATACAGATCTATGGAACTTTTGTGAAGGATCTGAACTTTAGATATTTAATTAGCGGGCGTAGCTCAGTTGGTAGAGCGACAGCCTTCCAAGCTGTAGGTCGCGGGTTCGAGCCTCGTCGCCCGCTCTTTAAGTTGTAGGCCGATGTAGCTCAGGGGTAGAGTACTTCCTTGGTAAGGAAGGGGTCATGGGTTCAAATCCCATCATTGGCTCAAGCAATTAATAACGAAGAATTTTAATAAAGTATAAATTATTTTTAACCAAACTTAAGAGTTTTCAGATATGGCTAAAGAAACCTTTGATCGTTCAAAGCCGCACGTTAATATCGGTACTATAGGGCACGTTGACCACGGCAAAACAACGTTGACTGCAGCTATCACTAAGATCCTTAGTGAAAAAGGCCTTGCGCAATACAAAGAATTCTCATCAATTGATAATGCGCCAGAAGAAAAGGAAAGAGGTATTACTATAAATACCGCTCACGTGGAATATGCTACAGAGAAAAGGCACTATGCTCACGTTGACTGTCCAGGTCACGCCGACTATGTTAAAAACATGGTTACAGGAGCTGCTCAGATGGACGGAGCCATTTTAGTAGTAGCTGCCACTGATGGCCCTATGCCTCAAACTAGAGAGCATATCCTTTTGGCTCGTCAGGTAGGTGTACCTGCATTGGTGGTATTCATGAATAAAGTAGACCTTGTAGATGACCCTGAGCTACTTGAACTTGTTGAAATGGAAATCAGGGAGCTGTTAAGCTTTTATGAATTTCCTGGTGATGATATTCCAGTTATTCAGGGATCTGCCTTGGGTGGTTTGAATGGCGAAACACAATGGGTAGATAAAATTCTTGAATTAATGACCGCAGTGGATGATTATATTCCACTTCCCGAAAGGCTTGTTGACAAGGATTTCTTAATGCCGGTTGAAGATGTATTCTCTATCACAGGACGTGGTACAGTTGCTACAGGAAGAATAGAAAGAGGTGTAATTAAAACTGGTGATGGAGTAGATATCATTGGTTTAGGTGCAGAAAACCTAAAATCTGTAGTTACCGGGGTTGAAATGTTCCGTAAGATACTTGACCGTGGAGAAGCTGGTGACAACACTGGTCTCTTACTAAGAGGTATTGATAAAGAAAATATCAAAAGAGGTATGATTATATGTAAACCAGGTTCTGTAAAGCCTCACCAGCTTTTCAAAGCTGAAGTTTATGTACTTTCAAAAGAAGAAGGTGGTCGTCATACGCCATTCTTCAACAAATATCGTCCTCAGTTTTATTTCAGAACCACAGACATTACAGGTGAAATAAAATTACCTGCTGGTGTTGAGATGGTAATGCCAGGTGATAACATCACAATAGAGGTAACATTGATCAATAAGATCGCACTTGAAAAAGGACTTCGTTTCGCTATCCGTGAAGGTGGTAGAACAGTGGGTGCTGGTCAGGTTACAGAAATATTAGACTAAGTAGTGGATAATGAAAAATAATGGATGCGTTTCTGAAATATTTTCAGAAACGCATTTGTTTATCTACACTTCTTTTAATAAATTTGCAAACCTTTTTCAGGGGTGCAAACTACGGGTGTAGCTCAATTGGCAGAGTAGTGGTCTCCAAAACCATTGGCTGGGAGTTCGAGTCTCTCCACCCGTGCAAATAAAAAGTCGCTATGTTTTCAAAATTAAAAATGTTTATTATTGAATCGTACCTTGAATTAAAAAACAAGGTATCGTGGCCAAAATACAGTGAATTGCAAAGCAGTTCCGTTTTGGTACTCATAGCTTCCCTAATTTTTGCAATCATCATTTACATTTTTGATTTAACGTTCAGGTTGTTGCTGCAGGAATGGTTATACAAAGTACTGATTTAAAGTTTTATACAATATAATCTGATGGGAGAATTAAAATGGTATGTGGTCAGGGTAGTAAGCGGACAAGAAAAGAAAATTAAATCTTATCTTGAAAACGAAATTACCCGGCAAAACTTGCTGGAACAAGTTCCTCAGATACTTATCCCATCAGAGAAAGTGTATGAAATGAGGAATGGCAAAAAAAGGGTAAGAGAAAGAAACTTTTTTCCTGGGTATGTTCTAGTATATGCCGACCTTACCCATGGTGAAGCCTACCATGCAGTCACGAGTATTCCTGGGGTAATCGGATTTCTTGGAGGAAGTAGTGGAAGTGGAGCTTCAAAAGTACCTGTTCCCCTCAGGCAATCAGAGATCAACCGTATACTTGGTAAAGTAGATGAGGTTGATGAGTTTGAAGAAAAACTGGATACACCATTTATTGTTGGTGAATCAGTCAAAGTGATGGATGGACCATTCAGTGGTTTTACGGGCAGCGTAGAAGAGGTGTTCGAAGAAAGAAAAAAGCTGAATGTGATGGTAAAGATCTTTGGCAGGAATACCCCGGTGGAATTGAATTATATGCAAGTTGAAAAATTAGATTAGCAAGAAAAATGGCTAAAGAAATAAGTGGATATCTGAAAATGCAGATAAAGGGAGGTCAGGCGAATCCGTCTCCCCCAGTAGGACCTGCGTTAGGTAGTAAAGGATTAAACATTATGGAGTTCTGCAAACAATTTAATGCAAGAACTCAGGAAAAGCAGGGTGTATTATTACCTGTATTGTTGACCATCTACAAAGACAAATCATTCAGTTTTGTAGTTAAAACACCTCCCGCACCAGTGCTTTTAATGGAAGCCGCAAAAGCAAAGAAAGGTTCAGCAGAACCTAATAGAAATAAAGTGGGATCAGTTACCTGGGATCAGGTAAAAGAAATTGCAGAAATGAAAATGCCTGATCTTAATGCAATGCAAATAGATTCAGCAATGAAAATGGTTGCTGGAACTGCAAGAAGTATGGGGTTAAGAGTAACCGGGACAGCACCCTGGGAAAGTTAAAAACATTTAGAAATGGCAAAACTGACAAAAAAGCAGAAAGACGCTTTAAGTAAATACGACCTGAATAAGAGTTATTCATTGGAAGAAGCATCAGAAATGCTGAAGAACATCAATTATACAAAATTTGATTCTTCAGTGGACATTGATGTCCGTTTAGGTGTGGATCCAAGAAAAGCTGATCAAATGGTACGCGGTGTGGTTGCTTTACCTCATGGTACTGGTAAAGAAATGAAGGTATTGGTACTATGTACACCCGATAAAGAAGCTGAAGCAAAGCAAGCTGGTGCTGATCACGTAGGTCTAGATGATTATATTCAGAAAATTCAGGATGGATGGACTGATATAGATGTGATCATTACTATGCCGCAAGTGATGGCGAAAGTCGGTAAACTAGGTAGAGTATTAGGTCCTCGCGGATTGATGCCCAACCCTAAAGCCGGCACAGTAACTACAGAAATTGGACAGGCTGTTCAAGAAGTAAAAAAAGGGAAGATAGACTTTAAAGTCGATAAATTTGGCATTGTTCATTCAAGAATAGGAAAATTATCCTTTTCTCCTGACAAAATTCAGGAAAATGCCCTCGAGATCTTAAATACAATCTCTAAACTCAAACCTTCATCAGCGAAGGGGACTTATGTGAAAAGTGTACATTTATCGACTACAATGAGTCCAAGTATAAATATTGATAAAAACAGTGTAGCTGGATTATAATCATGAATAGGGAAGATAAAGCCAAGATAATAGATGAGTTGACCGAGAAACTCAACCAAACGAGTTTCTTCTACATCACTGACGCTTCAGGTTTTTCTGTTGAAAATGTTAATGCATTTAGAAAGGCTTGCTACGAGAAAGGCGTGGAATACAAAGTGATCAAAAACTCACTGATTAAAAAAGCACTTGAAAGAATGGATGCCGATTATACACCATTTTATAAAGGTGTATTAAAGGGATTTTCGGGGATTATTTTTTCACCCGAATCCAATAATCTTCCAGCTAAGTTGCTAAAAGAGTTTAGAAAGAAGGGCGGATATGATAGACCTTTGCTTAAAGGAGCTTCTATTGATTCATCACTTTTTATAGGTGAAGAAAATCTTGAAACTCTTATTACACTTAAGTCTAAAAATGAACTTATTGGTGAAGTTATTGGTTTATTACAGTCTCCTGTAAATAATGTGGTTGGTGCATTGTTAAGCGGCAAACATACCATAGCAGGTCTTGTAAAGACCTTATCAGATAAAAAAGAATAATATTGGTACAATCAATTTAAATTTAAGAAAAAAATGGCGGATTTAAAAGCATTTGCGGAACAGCTCGTTAATTTAACTGTTAAAGAAGTAAACGAATTAGCAGCTATTTTAAAAGATGAATACGGTATAGAACCAGCAGCAGCAGCTGCACCTGCAATGGTATCTGGAGGCGGAGCAGCTTCTGATGGTGACGATGCAGCAGTTGAAGAAAAGACTTCATTCGATGTAATTTTAAAATCGGCTGGAGCAGCAAAATTAAAAGTTGTAAAATCTGTAAAAGAGTTGACCGGTTTAGGTTTGAAAGAAGCCAAAGATTTGGTTGATGGTGCACCTAAAACATTAAAAGAAGGCGTATCTAAAGACGAAGCTGAAGGGCTGAAGAAACAACTTGAGGAAGCAGGAGCTGAAGTAGAAATTAAATAAGAAGAATTGACAATTACTTAAGTGATTGCACCGATTTTTAGGCCTGGCGCATAGTCAGGTCTTTTCCTATTTGTATATATTTCATTGGTTTGGATCTGTCCAAACCACTACACACAAGTGATTAAGTTTTTCCAATTAAAACCTATAAGAGCCTTGGCTACTAATAATAATCACAACAAAAGAATAACATTTTCGTCCATCAAGACAGTAATCGATTATCCGGATTTTCTGGAAGTTCAGTTGAAGTCATTCACTGATTTTTTCCAATTGGATACTCCGGCAGAAAAACGATCTCAAGAAGGACTTTTTAAAGTTTTTTCAGAAAACTTCCCCATTTCTGATTCACGGGATAATTTTATTTTGGAATTCGTCGACTATATGGTCGATCCTCCCAAATATTCTGTGGATGAATGCGTAGACAGGGGATTGACTTACTCCGTTCCCTTAAAAGCCAAACTCAGATTGTCGTGTAACGATGAAGACAACGACGAGTTTGAAACTGTGGAACAAGAAGTATTTTTAGGAAACATTCCATACATGACCCCAAAAGGTTCTTTTGTAATCAATGGAGCTGAAAGGGTGATCGTATCTCAGTTGCATAGGTCCCCAGGTGTATTCTTTGCTCAAAGCAAACACACCAATGGCACGAAACTTTACTCTGCTAGAATTATTCCTTTCAAAGGAAGCTGGATAGAGTTTGCAACAGACGTCAACAATGTCATGTATGCGTACATCGACAGAAAAAAGAAGTTTCCGGTAACCACATTATTGCGTGCAATTGGATATGGTACCGATAAGGATATACTTGATTTGTTCGGATTGTCTGAGGAAGTAGATGCTACCGAAAAAAATCTGAAGAAGGTGGTTGGCAGAAGACTGGCTGCAAGGGTACTAAGAAGCTGGACTGAAGATTTTGTAGATGAAGATACCGGTGAAGTTGTGTCTATCGACCGAAATGAAATTTTACTGGAAAGGGATTCCGTATTATCAGAAGATGATATCAATCTGGTACTTGAATCGAATAATCAATCAATTATACTCCATCGGGAAGATGTGAATGTGGCTGATTTTGCAATTATTTATAATACACTGCAAAAAGATAATTCAAATTCAGAAAAAGAAGCGGTTGAGCAGATTTACAGGCAGTTGAGGAATACTGAAGCTCCTGATGAACAAACTGCCAGGGATATAATTCAAAGCTTATTCTTCAGTGACAAACGTTATGATTTAGGTGAAGTAGGTCGATATAGGATCAACCGAAAACTGAATATCAACATTGATCAGACCACAAAGGTATTAACCAAGGACGATATTATCCTGATTGTAAAATATTTGATCGGTTTGATCAACTCACGTGCTGTTGTTGACGATATTGATCACCTTAGCAATAGAAGGGTGAGAACTGTGGGAGAGCAGCTTTATAGTCAGTTTGGTGTAGGTTTAGCTAGAATGGCCAGGACCATCAAGGAAAGAATGAACGTTCGTGATAACGAAGATTTTAAACCCGTTGATCTGATTAATGCCAGGACTTTGTCTTCAGTAATCAATTCCTTCTTTGGTACCAATCAGCTTTCTCAGTTTATGGATCAAACGAATCCATTGGCTGAAATTACTCATAAAAGAAGAATGTCAGCTCTTGGTCCGGGTGGGTTAAGCCGTGAAAGAGCAGGGTTTGAAGTACGTGACGTACATTATACCCACTATGGTCGTTTATGTACCATTGAAACCCCTGAAGGGCCAAATATTGGTCTGATTTCTTCACTTTGTGTACATGCCAAGGTGAACAGTATGGGATTCATTGAAACCCCATATCGAAAAGCAGAATCAGGTGTGGTCAATATGTCATCTAATGTAGTTTTCTTAACTGCCGAAGAGGAAGACACCCACAATATTGCACAGGCTAACGCTCCATTGCTGGACGATGGAAAATTCAGAAATGAAAAAGTAAAAGCCCGTTATGAAGGCGACTTCCCAGTGGTTGATAATGACCAGGTAACCTTTATGGATGTGGCACCTAATCAGATTGTTTCAGTAGCAGCATCTTTAATTCCATTTTTGGAGCATGATGATGCCAACCGTGCATTGATGGGTTCAAACATGCAACGGCAAGCTGTTCCTTTATTAAAGCCAGAAGCTCCGATTGTAGGTACTGGTTTAGAAGGCAGGGTTGCTAAGGATTCGCGTGCATTGATCGTTGCTGAAGAAGATGGTGAAATAGCATATGTAGATTCAAAAAAGATAACTGTTAAATATTATCTTTCTGATGATAGAAAATTGACAAGTTTTGATGATGAGGTAAAAACTTATAATCTTACCAAATTCAGACGAACCAATCAGGATACAACTATTAATCTTCGCCCTACAGTTTTTAAAGGTGATAAAGTGAAAAAAGGTCAGGTTTTATGTGATGGCTACGCTACAGATAGTGGTGAACTTGCCTTAGGAAGAAACCTGATGGTGGCATTTATGCCTTGGCAAGGATATAACTTTGAAGACGCTATAGTTATTTCTGAAAGTGTGGTGCGGAATGATGTTTTCACTTCAATACACATAGAAGAATTCGAACTTGAGGTAAGGGATACCAAACGTGGCGAGGAAGAATTGACATCTGAAATTCCTAATGTGAGTGAAGACGCAGTCCGGAATCTGGATGAAAATGGAATCATTCGCATCGGTGCTGAAGTAAATGAAGGCGATATACTGGTTGGAAAAATTACACCAAAAGGAGAAACAGATCCGACTCCGGAAGAAAAGCTGTTAAGAGCTATATTCGGTGATAAAGCTGGTGATGTGAAAGATGCTTCTATGAAAGCACCCCCTTCATTAAAAGGTGTGGTGATAGATACCAAATTATTCTCAAGACCTAAAAAGGATAAAGATCTCCGAAGCAAGGCAAAAAAAGAAGTCGAGTTATTAAAAAGCAACTATAGTGCTGATTTGACTACTTTACGCGCCCAGATGGTCAAAAAAATGTCGACACTTTTGGAAGGAAAAGTTAGTCAGGGAGTAAAGCATAAATTTGGTGATGAGGTATTGAGCAAAGGGGTAAAATTCTCATACACTAATATAGAGCATAACTTGTTTCCGGAGAAGAATGTATACCGGGATGAAAGTACCTATAATGTGGCAGAGGAAGTAAACTTACTTTCTGATTTGCTGCTGGATGACTGGACCTCAGATCAAAAAACCAATCAGATGTTGATTGATTTGGTTAAGAACTATAATAAAAAACGTAACGAAATTGCCGGTGTATTCAAGAGGGAAAGATTCACCCTGGAAGTTGGTGATGAATTACCTACCGGAATCGTTCAGTTAGCGAAGGTTTACGTTGCCAAAAAACGAAAACTGAAGGTTGGAGATAAAATGGCCGGCCGTCACGGTAATAAAGGTGTGGTAGCTAAAATTGTTCGCCAGGAAGATATGCCATTTTTAGAAGATGGTACTCCGGTTGATATTGTGTTGAACCCACTTGGTGTGCCATCTCGTATGAACCTGGGACAGATCTTCGAAACAGTACTTGGCTGGGCAGGTAAAAAATTGGGCAGGAAATATGCAACTCCGATTTTTGATGGAGCTTCAATGGATGAGATTCAGAAAGAGCTTGATGAAGCCCGCTTACCTGCATTTGGAAGGACACCATTGTACGATGGACTTACCGGAGATAAATTTGATCAACCAGTTACTGTAGGTGTGATTTACATGTTGAAGTTAGGTCACCTTGTTGATGATAAAATGCACGCGAGATCAATTGGTCCATATTCTCTTATTACACAACAGCCATTAGGAGGTAAAGCTCAGTTTGGTGGACAAAGGTTTGGAGAAATGGAAGTTTGGGCATTAGAAGCCTTCGGTGCAGCAAATGTACTTCAGGAGATACTTACGGTGAAATCTGATGATGTCATCGGACGAGCAAAAGCATATGAAGCTATCGTAAAGGGTGAAAATATGATAAGACCAAATATTCCAGAATCATTTAATGTATTGGTTCATGAATTAAGGGGTCTTGCGTTGGAAATCACTCTTGAATAAATAACAAGGCATTCCTATTAGGAATGCCACTTATGGTTTATAGTTAATAAATAATAGGTATGGCATTTAGAAAAAATAAAAAATTAAATAGCGATTTTACCAAAGTCACGATAAGCCTAGCTTCACCAGAATCAATTCTTGATGGTTCTTATGGTGAGGTTACTCAGCCAGAGACCATTAATTACAGAACATACAAACCAGAAATGGGGGGATTATTCTGTGAAAGAATTTTTGGTCCGGTAAAAGACTGGGAATGTCATTGCGGAAAATATAAAAGAATTCGTTATAAAGGGATCATCTGCGACCGTTGTGGAGTAGAAGTTACTGAAAAGAAAGTGCGCAGAGAAAGAATGGGCCATATCGAATTGGTGGTTCCTGTGGCACATATCTGGTATTTCAGGTCACTGCCCAACAAGATTGGTTACCTGTTGGGATTACCTACAAAAAAGCTTGATCAGATCATCTATTATGAAAGATATGTAGTTATCCAACCTGGAACTACTGAAGCTGATGGCATCAATAGAATGGATTTTCTCACAGAGGATGAATATTTGGATATTCTGGATAAACTCCCTAGAGATAATCAAATATTAGATGATGATGATCCTAATAAATTCATCGCTAAGATGGGTGCAGAAGCCTTGGAAATGTTGCTCTCAAGAATTGACCTTGACGACCTTTCCTATAGCTTAAGACATCAGGCAGCAACTGACACTTCTCAGCAAAGAAAAGCTGAAGCCTTAAAAAGGTTAAAAGTAGTAGAAGCTTTGAGAGATGCAAGAACACGCATTGAAAACCGCCCAGAATGGATGATTATAAAAATGGTACCTGTTATTCCACCGGAATTACGACCATTGGTGCCATTGGATGGTGGACGTTTTGCAACCTCTGACCTTAATGACCTTTATAGAAGGGTGATCATAAGAAATAACCGTCTTAAAAGGTTGATCGATATAAAAGCACCAGAAGTAATTCTTAGAAATGAAAAAAGAATGCTTCAGGAAGCTGTAGATTCATTATTTGACAACTCCAGAAAAGTAAATGCTGTACGTTCCGATGGAAACAGGGCATTAAAATCCTTGAGTGATATGCTGAAAGGAAAGCAAGGTCGCTTCCGTCAGAACCTCTTGGGAAAAAGGGTAGACTACTCCGGACGTTCAGTAATTGTAGTTGGTCCAGAGTTGAAAATGCATGAATGCGGATTGCCAAAAGATATGGCAGCAGAGTTATTCAAGCCATTTATTATCAGAAAGCTGATTGAAAGAGGAATTGTAAAAACTGTAAAATCCGCTAAGAAAATTGTAGACAGGAAAGATCCTGTGGTTTGGGATATTCTTGAAAATGTGCTTAAGGGACACCCGGTCATGCTTAACCGTGCTCCTACATTGCACCGTTTAGGTATTCAGGCTTTTCAGCCTAAACTTATAGAGGGAAAAGCAATTCAGGTACACCCACTGGTTTGTACTGCTTTCAACGCGGACTTTGACGGTGACCAAATGGCTGTTCACGTGCCCCTCGGACACGAAGCTGTTTTAGAAGCATCCATGTTAATGTTGTCTTCGCACAATATATTGAGCCCTGCCAATGGAGCTCCAATTGCCGTGCCTTCACAAGACATGGTTTTGGGACTTTATTATATAACCAAAGGACGTAAAGGTGAGCTCGGGGAAGGACGTTTGTTTTATGGTGCAGAGGAAGTCATCATCGCACTGAACGAAAAGAAATTATCCAAACATGCCCTGATAAAAGTCAGGACAACAGTGATGGAGGAAAACGACAAGCTGGTGACTAAAGTTATTGATACTGTTGCAGGTAGGGTACTTTTCAACCAGTTTATTCCTGAAACTGTCGGTTATGTCGATGAATTACTGACCAAAAAGAAACTGCAGCAGATCATTTCCAGGGTATTCAAATATGCAGGAATGGCGAGAACTGCGAAATTCCTTGATGATATTAAGGATCTAGGCTTTTCTTATGCATATAGAGGTGGACTTTCCATGGGATTAAATGATGTGAAAATCCCGGATGAAAAAGATGGACTGATCCTGAATGCCAAAGAAGAAGTGGAAGTGGTTTGGAACAACTATTTAATGGGGTTGATTACTGACAACGAAAGATACAATCAGGTAATCGACATATGGACCAGGGTGAATTCGAAGATCACAAATACACTGATGAAACAATTGGAAGAAGACCAAGCTGGTTTTAATCCGATTTATATGATGATGCACTCAGGTGCCAGGGGTTCCAGAGAGCAGATCAGGCAGTTAGGTGGAATGAGAGGTTTAATGGCAAAACCTCAAAAAAACCTTCAGGGGTCAATCGGTGAAATTATTGAAAACCCAATCTTGTCTAACTTTAAAGAAGGACTTGACGTAATTGAATACTTTATTTCTACCCACGGTGCAAGAAAAGGTTTAGCGGATACGGCTTTGAAAACAGCAGATGCCGGTTACCTAACCAGACGTTTGGTGGATGTGGCCCAGGATATGGTAGTTAATGAAGAAGATTGCGGTACATTAAGAGGCTTGATCGTTACTCCTCTTAAAGATAATGAGGATATCGTAGAACCTTTATCTGAAAGAATATTAGGCCGTGTATCTGTTCATGATATTTATGATCCACTTAATGATGAACTGATTGTTTCTACTGGTGAAGAAATCAATGAAGATATTGCCAGAAGGATTGAGCGGACAAATATTGAAGAAGTTGAAATCCGATCGGTATTAACTTGTGAAGCAAAACAAGGGGTTTGTGCCAAATGTTATGGAAGAAACTTAGCATCTGGCAAAATGGCTCAGAGGGGCGAAGCAGTAGGAGTAATTGCTGCCCAATCAATTGGTGAACCTGGTACTCAGCTGACTTTAAGAACCTTCCACGTTGGTGGTACCGCAGCAAATATTGCTGTTGACGCCAACATTAAGGCTAAATTCAGTGGAACAATAGAGTTTGAAGATATTAAAACCTTAAACGTAACTACTGAAAATGGGAAATCCACAGTAGTTATGGGAAGATCTGGTGAAATAAAGATCGTTGAAGAGAAAACCAATAAGGTGTTAGCCAATAACCATGTGCCTTATGGAGCATTCTTGTTAGTGAAAGAAGGTGATAAAGTTGAAAAAGGTGATGAGCTGTGTAATTGGGATCCATATAATGCTGTGATTTTATCAGAGTATGATGGTGTCATTGGATTTGATTCAATTGAAGAAGCTATTACCTATAGAGAGGAATATGACGAACAAACTGGTCACAGGGAAAAGGTGATTGTCGATACAAAAGACAAAACTAAAAACCCAGCAATAGTAATATTGAGTAACAACAAAGACAAAGAGTTAAAATCATATAACATTCCTGTAGGTGCCCGTTTGGCTGTTGATCAGGGAACAAAAATTAAAGCTGGCCACATTTTGGCTAAAATCCCAAGAACAATGGGTAAATCAAGGGACATTACAGGTGGTTTACCTCGGGTCACAGAATTATTTGAAGCAAGAAATCCTTCTAATCCGGCAGTAGTTAGCGAAATTGATGGTGTTGTTACCTATGGCGGTATCAAACGCGGTAACAGGGAAATTTTCATTGAATCAAAAGATGGCGTTAAGAAAAGATATCTGGTGCCATTGTCCAAGCATATTTTGGTTCAGGACAATGATTACGTAAAAGCAGGAATGGCATTATCTGATGGAGCCATTACCCCAGCTGATATCCTCGCTATAAAAGGCCCTACTGCTGTACAGGAGTATTTGGTAAATGAAATACAGGAAGTATATCGCTTACAAGGTGTGAAAATCAATGATAAACACATCGAAACCATTGTACGACAGATGATGCAAAAGGTGGAAATCATTGAACCAGGTGATACTAGTTTCCTTCCAGGTCAAATTGTCGATAAATTCTTATTCAGAGAAGAAAACGATTCAATACTTGACAAGAAAGTCGTGATGGAGCCCGGTGATTCTGAAAATTTAAAGCCAGGCCAAATTATTACTTCCAGGAGATTAAGGGATGAGAACTCAAGTTTGAAGCGGAAAGATATGAAAATTGTACAAGTACGCGATGCCGAACCTGCTGTATCTAGTCCTACGTTACAGGGTATTACTCAAGCATCACTTGGTACAGAGAGCTTTATTTCAGCTGCATCATTCCAGGAAACTACTAAAGTACTAAGCGAAGCAGCTATCAGAGGTAAAACTGACTTTTTGATGGGTCTTAAAGAAAATGTGATTGTTGGACATCTTATCCCAGCTGGCACAGGCCAAAGGGAATATGGCAACATTATAGTTGGATCACAGGAAGAATACGACACCTTAGTAGCATCAAAGGAAGAATTCAACAGATCTAAAGAATTACAGGCGAAATAATCTTGAAAGATGGCTGAGGAAGATAAAAAACAAGTTCCTAATCAGATTAATATAGAATTATCTGAAGAAATAGCAGAAGGAGTGTATGCCAATTTGGCAATGATAGCTCATTCTAATAGTGAATTTGTAATTGATTTTATCCGATTAATGCCTGGAGTACCCAAAGCAAAAGTTAAATCACGGATTGTAGTTACTCCTGAGCATGCCAAAAGATTATTATATGCACTGAAAGACAATATTCAAAAATATGAAGAGACTTTTGGGCCCATCAAACGCAATGATGAGGCCCCTAAGTTTCCAATTAATTTTGGGGGAACAGTTGGTGAAGCCTGATTGGAAATTTTATTATTTATTTTGTAATAATAAATCTTATCAATACCTTTGCAGTCCAAAATTTTGACGAGGATAGGTTTATACTTAATTATTATATTTAAATGCCTACTATACAACAATTAGTAAGAAAAGGAAGACAGAAATTGACTTCAAAATCTAAATCACCTGCGTTGGACTCCTGTCCTCAACGTAGAGGGGTTTGTACAAGGGTGTATACAACCACACCAAAAAAACCTAACTCTGCTATGAGGAAAGTAGCCAGGGTAAGGCTGACAAATGGAAAAGAAGTAAACGCCTATATTCCTGGCGAAGGCCACAATTTACAGGAACACTCGATTGTTTTGATCAGAGGTGGAAGGGTAAAAGATCTACCAGGTGTGAGATACCATATAATCAGAGGTGCTTTAGATACAGCTGGTGTTAATGGTCGCCTTCAGGCAAGATCAAAATATGGTGCAAAAAGGCCAAAAAGTAAGTCATAATAATAAAAATTTGATCATTTCAGAAAATGAGAAAAGCGAAACCGAAAAAAAGGTACATATTACCTGATCCGAAGTTTAACGATACTTTGGTTTCCCAATTTGTAAATAATTTAATGGAAAGAGGCAAAAAAGCCAAAGCCTATTCCATATTTTACAACGCCATCTCTTTGGTTGAAACCAGAGCAGGGGAAAATGGTTTGGAAATCTGGAAAAAAGCTTTGGGAAATGTAATGCCTTCAGTAGAAGTTAAAAGCAGAAGAGTAGGCGGTGCAACATTTCAGGTTCCCATGGAAGTCCGGCCAGATAGAAAAGTGGCTGTTGGAATAAAATGGATGATCAAATATGCCCGCTCAAGGGGAGAAAAGACCATGGTTGAGAGACTAGCAGGGGAAATTGTTGCAGCCTCAAAAGGAGAAGGAGCGGCAGTGAAAAAGAAGGATGATACACATAGGATGGCAGAGGCCAACAAGGCATTTTCACATTTTAGGTTTTAATTGATGGCAAAAAGAGATTTAAAATATTTAAGAAACTTAGGCATCATGGCGCACATTGATGCCGGAAAAACAACTTGTTCCGAACGAATCTTGTACTATACGGGTTTAACCCATAAATTGGGTGAAGTACATGAAGGAGGAGCTGTAATGGACTGGATGGAGCAAGAACAGGAACGTGGTATTACCATCACATCTGCTGCTACCACTACTTTCTGGAAGTATCCAACTGTACAGGGTCAACCATCTGATATTACAAAAGATTACAGGATTAATTTGATTGATACTCCTGGTCACGTTGATTTTACAGTAGAAGTGGAACGCTCACTTAGAGTATTAGATGGTGCTGTAGCTTTGTTTTGTGCAGTATCAGGTGTCGAACCCCAATCTGAAACAGTTTGGAAACAAGCAGATAAGTATAATGTACCCCGGATTTGTTTTGTAAATAAAATGGACAGAGCAGGGGCGGATTTCTTCAATGTGGTGACAGAAATAAAGGAAAAACTAGGTGCTAACCCAGTCCCTTTGCAAATCCCAATCGGTTCTGAAGATACTTTTAAAGGTGTTGTCAACCTGATCAATGGTAAAGCAATCATCTGGAATGAGGAAGACAAAGGCATGACCTATACAGAAATTGAAATTCCTGAAGATCTGGAAGATACTGTTGCTGAATGGCGTCAAAAGTTAGTTGAAAGTGTCGCGGAATATGATGAAGCACTTCTGGAGAAATTTTTTGATGATCCAGATACCATTACAGAAGAAGAAATGATGATCGCTATTAGAAAAGCGGTAATCGATATGTCTTTCTCACCAGTATTATGTGGTTCAGCTTTTAAAAATAAAGGTGTTCAGGCGTTACTTGATGCAGTTTGTTCCTATCTGCCTTCTCCAATGGATTTACCACCTGTTGTTGGTAAAAATCCGGATACCGAAGCAGATATCATACGCAACCCTGATGCCGATGAACCGTTTTGCGCCTTAGCATTTAAAATAGCTACAGACCCATATGTAGGTAGGTTGGCTTTTATTCGGGTATATTCCGGTACATTACCAGGTGGTTCTTACATTTTTAATATGAGGACCGGTAAAAAGGAACGTATTTCCAGATTATTGCAAATGCATTCCAATAAACAAAATCCTATTGATGGTGTAGAAGCTGGCGATATTGCTGCTTGTGTAGGATTTAAGGATATTAAAACCGGAGATACACTGGTTGATGAGAAACATCAAATTGTACTTGAATCAATCACCTTCCCGGAACCAGTTATTGGATACGCTATTGAAGCGAAAAAACAAGCAGATGTAGATAAATTATCTATGGCTATTTCCAAACTAGTGGAAGAAGATCCTACTTTGCATGTAAACACTGATGAAGAAACTGGTCAGACCGTATTGCGTGGTATGGGTGAATTGCACCTGGAAATTATTATAGATAGATTAAGGAGAGAATTTAAAGTTGAGATCAATCAAGGTGCTCCACAAGTTGCTTATAAAGAGTCTATCACAGGAAATATTACTCACCGTGAAGTTTACAAAAAACAATCCGGTGGCCGTGGTAAATTTGCCGACATACAGTTTGAACTGAGTCCAAGAGATGATGACAAAAAAGAAGGTTTGCAATTTGTAAACAACATTGTTGGTGGATCTATTCCAAAAGAATATATTCCTGCAATTCAAAAGGGCTTTGAAGGTGCAATGAAAAATGGTCCTTTAGCTGGATATCCATTAGAAGGAATGAAAGTTAGATTATTCGATGGTTCGTTCCATGATGTTGACTCTGATTCACTTTCTTTTGAATTAGCTGCCAGGATTGGGTTTAAGGAAGCTGCCAGAAAAGCAAAACCTAAATTGATGGAACCAATCATGTCAGTAGAAGTGGTTACACCGGATGAATACACAGGACCAATTACCGGTGATTTAAATCGAAGACGTGGAATAATGAAAGGGATGGATACGAAAGGGATCTCGAAAGTGATCAAAGCAGATGTGCCATTGTCTGAATTATTTGGATACGTTACTGATTTAAGGACATTATCTTCAGGAAGGGCTTTGGCTACATTGACATTCTCTGATTATGATTTTGTGCCAAATAATATAGCCGAAAGCATTGTTACTAAAGTTAAAGGAGCAGCTGTTAGTTAATTAACGATATTATGAATCAAAAAATAAGAATTAAACTGAAATCTTACGATCACAATCTGGTAGATAAATCATCAGAGAAAATTGTAAGAGCTGTAAAGACTACTGGTGCTGTTGTAAGTGGACCTATTCCTTTACCCACAGAAAAGGAGATATTTACTGTACTTAGATCACCTCACGTAAATAAAAAATCGAGGGAACAATTTCAACTGTGCACATATAAACGTTTGGTGGATATTTATTCTAATAGTGCCAAAACTGTTGATGCATTGATGAAATTAGAACTCCCCAGTGGTGTAGACGTAGAAATAAAAGTCTAAAGCGACATCATAGAAAATTCCCGAAAGAACCAATAATTTATTAGATATTGGTTCTTTTTTTATGGGTTCTTTAAAAAATAAAAAATTATTTATAGCTTTTTGGCTACTTATAATAAATTGCTATCTTTGCAGTCCTTTACCGCAAGGACGATGTAGTGTATCTACAAAACATTAAAAAAATGTCTGGAATAATAGGAAAAAAAATTGGAATGACCAGTTATTACGATGAACAGGGCAAAAGTATTGCCTGTACATTGATTGAGGCTGGGCCGTGCGTAGTTACGCAAATAAGGAATATGGATACTGATGGTTATAACGCAGTTCAATTAAGTTATGACGAAAAAAAGGAGAAAAATACGCCAAATGCTATGATTGGACATTTTAGCAAGGCCAATACAACTCCAAAACGTAAAGTGGTTGAATTCCGGGATTTCAGAGTAGAATTCGAAGGAGGCGTTACTTTAGGACAAGACATCAAAGTTGGTGAAGTATTTAAAGAAGGCGAATTTGTTGATGCTATCGGCCAATCCAAGGGTAAAGGATTTCAAGGTGTAGTAAAGAGACATGGTTTTGGCGGTGTAGGCCAAAGTACTCATGGTCAGCATAATAGATTAAGAGCACCAGGTTCAGTTGGTGCGAGCTCTTTCCCTTCCAGGGTATTTAAAGGAATAAGAATGGCAGGAAGAATGGGAGGCGATCGGGTTAAAGCCATTAACCTTAGGATAGTAAAGATATATCCAGAAAAGAATCTTTTATTGGTAAGTGGTTCAGTTCCGGGTGCAAAGAATTCTTATATAATTTTAGAGAAGTAATAAAATGGAGTTATCTGTATTAAATAACAAGGGTGAGGATACAGGCAGAACTGTAAAATTGGAAGAATCCATTTACAATATTGTGCCTAATGATCATGCCATTTATTTGGATGTAAAACAATATCTGGCAAACCAAAGACAAGGTACCCATAAATCGAAAGAAAGAGCGGAAATTTCCGGTTCAACCCGAAAAATTAAAAAGCAAAAAGGTACAGGAACTGCTCGTGCAGGAAGTATTAAATCACCTTTATTTAGAGGCGGGGGAAGAGTATTCGGTCCAAAGCCAAGAGATTATAGTTTTAAATTAAATAAAAAAACTAAAATTCTTGCCCGCAAATCCGCATTATCTTATAAAGCGAAAGACGGTGAAATCTCAATTTTAGAACCATTCACTTTCGATGTTCCTAAAACAAAGAATTACCTTAA
>JAEWLI010000211.1 GCA_023393375.1 Bacteroidota bacterium | reverse complement strand
TCTGTATAAACGACTTTCATATGCCTAATCGTTCATTGATCTTTTTTTCTGCATCTTCTCGTCCATACACCTTACCTTCAGTTATGTTTTTATTGGCCTCAATTGCCCTAGAAGATAGTTTTTCTTTTAAGACTGTATCTAAATTTTGTTGTTCTTCCTTTAAAATAGATTCGAGCTTATCTAATATCTTTTCGTCGCTGACGGATAGTATCTCTTGAATAACCTGAAGTTTTTTTGTTTGTATATCCATGCCTAAAAATACGATTTTCAAATGAGAGAAGTTAATTTATCAAATTTAAAATTAGTACTGTTGCGGTCACCGGATCAGAACACCATCACACCTTTGAGGTTGTAATTAACTGAAATTTCGGCCTCAACATGCTTTTAACTATCCATTTTGGGGTAGGAATATTTTAACATTATAACCACCTATGGATTATACATATACCTTCATAAGGAACTTTCAGAATAGCCTGTTTACGGTATGTTTCTGTATTGCTTTACGAGAGACAACTAATGGTGACAAAATACTATGACTAAGAATAACTTGCAAGAGGAAACATATTGATCGGAAAACCTCCAAACAAAGCCTTTTTGACTTTGTCTATTTCTTCTTTTTAGGTTTCAATAGTTCAATAGCGTTATCAATAGCCAAACAGCAGATATTACCATATGACTCATCTCCTTCTTCAAACAATTGGTAAGCATTTACAAAATTGAAATACGCTTTTACAGCAATAGGGTTAGTTTTGGCTTCAATAAGTATTTTATAGGATGAGTTTCGCAGATCTTCCCTAATAATATCATCAACATATTTTTTTAAAACGTGATCGTCAACATAAATTTCTTTGTCAAGTTTGTCTCTATACTTTTTTCTTTCGGCTTTTGTACTATCTGGAAACTTTTTGGCAATACCCTCTTTAACGGCAGTATAATCTTTTTGCGATTTTGAAGGCCTAGCCATTAAAGAATTACCTTTTTTATCAGGTGGAAAAAGCCACATCGATTTTTTGAGCGTTTTTTTCGTTTTTCTGGGAAGCCGAAATTTATTCATTTTTTATTTTCAATAATTTTTTGCCATTGTAGTTTTACTCTGCCCAATAAATTGATGTAATATACAGATAATTTTTTCTACTATAGGAAAAGATACAGTTAACGATCAAAAAATTTATAGTTCAACGGATAAAAATTTAAACGCGGAGCTCAAAAATTATAATTATAACCTAAAGTAGCGGTATATTCCGTAAAATTTCCAACTCCAGATGTGCTTTCTTCTTTGCTATGCCTGTTTAATGTAACCAAATTAAGATTGATGTTGTGCTTTTCCTTTAATCGGTATCCGGAACTCACACGAAAATTGATCACACGGTTTTTGAACTCATTGTTAGTGAAGGTATTATTCCAGGATGTAGAGAATGAAGTTCTCAATTTTTTGTCGAAGAAGGAACGATTAACTGCTAAAGTTGGCCCTAAAGTTTTGCCGGACATACCCAATCCTGATCTATTGCCACTATAATTGAAGGCTGTGGTAATGGAAAGTGTATTGGTGTAATTTATGGAATATGCTGCATTGATGTTATAAAAGGTTATACCACTATTTTGTTCTACCCCTCCCTGCTGATCTGTTGCATCTTGCAACGTAAACATCATACTAACATTTTGCTTTTTATTTTCATTGGCAGAAAACGAATAATTCATGTTTAGGGATGCGTTCTGCGACAATTGGGTAAAATTAAGTGTATCAAGGTGGTCAAGTGGTGAAATACGATTGATATCCAAAAACTGGGACCGGATATTGGTATATGTGGAGAAACTTGAATAGGATAAATTCGTATTCAGCTTTTCTGAAGGAACAAAACCGACATTTATTGATCCAACCCATCGCTTCATCGAACTGATTTTCTGTTTATCGAGGTTATCTTTTTGGATACCCACATTTCCACTCAGGTTTACTTTGCCTGACAACAATGCCAAAGCACCATTAGCGGTTATATTTTCCAGGTCGTTATTGAAATAGTAAGCTCCCAACGTGCGGTATCCGGGATCTATACGTTCGTATCCTAGCCCAAGCGCATATCCATTCCCATTATAGGAGATATTGGTATTGAATGCATTATAATAAGAACTGGATACTCTTGCCCGATACAAGTTGCCCATTTTGGTCATTAATTGACCGCTGGATGTTTTTTCTGACCGGGTGTCTCTGGTTAAAGCACTACCTGCTATTTCAGCAGAAATCTTAATCTTGCTGAATAACATTTTTTTGGCTTCCAGTGCCATGGACAAATTTTCTTCCGGCAGTACATCTTCTTCCTCTGGCACATAACTAATCGAATTTATCTCATCCTTTGCTTTAAACAAGCTCAGGTTTACTTCGGTACCGTCAGTGATATAACTTGCTTTAAAACCATATCCCATTCTTTTAAAAGCAGGTGGTTCGGAAAAATCCTGGGTTGAATCTGGCTCAACTGCTTTTAACAACTTTCCATACATGGCACTGAACCTGAATTTCTCTCCGGGTTCCAAATCTACTCCCACTCCATTAAAAATATGTCCCCCGAGCGTGTACCTAGAAAATGACATACTGTTGTAACCAATATATCCCCTTACCCATTTGTATGTGGGAGATAGTCCATACTGATTAAAAGGTTGCTGAAATGAAGTGTTTTGGTTGGATACGGAAAAGCTCAAAGGTACACTCCAACCATATAAACTGAAATTCAGATTCCCTGTTGCGAACCAGGAATATGGATCCCGCCGACTTTCAATACCGTTGACAGCATAGGCAATCTGACTGACTGATAAACCCCCTGAAACTTTTAGAGGTTTTTCATCTCCAATATTTCCCAGATCCTGGCTATGAAGGGGTAATGAGGCAAAAATAATAAGAAGAATAAGGGTGATTGAATGTTTCATTGTGGTTTAGTCTTTATAAATTATAAATTCTACCCTTCTGTTTTTCGCTCTGTTTTCTTCGCTATTATTTGGAACCAGCGGTTCAGTAGATCCTTTACCGATAGCACTAATTCTACTTTTACTAATGCCTTTTTCAATCAGGTAATCTTTTACTATTTCTGCTCTTTTAATCGAAATCTTCCTATTTGCAGCTGCTGTTCCCACACTATCTGCATGGCCATTTATTTCAAGTTTTAATTCGGGATTTTCATGAAGTGTTCTGAATAGTTCGTCCAAATAAACCTCATCACTCGCGTCGAGTGTAGATTCATTAAACCCAAATTTAAACTCCCGGCGCAATTCAAATCTGAAGTTTTCTGGATTAGAAGAGTCTTCTGACAAATCTTCCTGCTCAACGGATCTTCCGGTATCTTCCGATCGTTTTTCTTCATAAAAATTCCTGATTTCGTTGATATTATAATTATCAATGATCTGAACTGATTTCGCTAGTTTTTTCTTTCTGATTTTACGCAAAGCCAAAGTGAATTCAAAAGCATTTGACGATGGGTAATCCTGTTGATTGGAAAGATTAAAATTATAAGCAAAACCCAAACTATATGCTGGCTGATTAACACTGGCTCCCATACTGAACGATTCGTTGATATAATTTCTGAGATCCAATACCAGACTGCCGGATTTAACCATATCATAAGGATTTTCATTGTCAAAAAAGTAGCTGACAGATATCCCCAACCCATACTGATTTTGATCTTCAAAAGCGTATAACAATTCAGGTGTTGCTGTTACATTTTTTCCTTCAAAAAGCCTGTAACCAGCATGAGCTTTATAAGAAATCTCTTTTGGAGCAAGGTGATTCTCAAAAAAAGAATTATCAGGCTTATTCAGATGAAAGGCAGAACCACCTACAAAATACTTTTTTCCCCTTTCATCATCTTTATACAGCATAAACCCTGAATTTACCGAAAAATAACCGTTTTTTTCACTATCGAAGTTTTCACCGGTAGCGACATCCGGCAAAAACCCGATGTTATCTGTCCATTGGCTCCCTGTTGTATATTCGCCCAAAGAGAGACGATTGTGGGAATAAACACCACCTGTACCTAAAGAAAGGTTTAGGCCATTATTGATATGCACATTATAAGCCAGGTTGGCAAAAAAAGCATTGGTTTTATATACTCCCAATCCCTCGCTCTGATCCATTAACATGCCCGCCCCGGCAGCACCTATTCTTTTACCTGATTTGCTGTGAAAGGTGTATTTCCCATACAATGACAAAGAATTATAGTTTAGCAGACCTTTGTAACCCTGTGATTGAAAATCCAACATGATGGACATATAATCATCTGTGGCCAATAAAGCTGGATTAAATAAATGAGGTGAAAAATCTTCCTGCATAAAACGTACCTGTTGTGCAAAAAGATTGTTGAGTATGATACTGAAAAACAAGAGTAGTAATTGTTTTCTCATGATGTTCTAATTTTAACGTACTAGTTTAATCACTCCTTTTGTAGCTCCTTTAAATGTTAATGGCGATTCATCAAAGAACCTTCCATTAATCACCCATATATAATTACCGCTGTCCTGTAAAGTGCCATTGTATCTGCCGTCCCACCCAATATCCATCAATTCTGTGATGTTTGTGGTCTCGTACACAATTTGTCCCAACCTGTTGATGATCGTAAACCGGGCTTCTTTGATACCCGATCCGTAAACCTTGAAAAAATCATTGTTGCCATCACCATTAGGCGTAAATAAAGTAGGGATAAACACCTGATTATCGACCTGAATTTTTACAAATCCTGAAGACATACAGGAATTATCATCGGTAACTACCACTTCATAAAGTGTGGTTTTCTGAGGTGAAGCATAGGTGGTATGTTGAAAAGGTGTTTCCAAGCCTTCCTTGGGATACCATTCATAATTACTTCCTCCTGTGGCAGAAACAATAATTCTCTCACCCGAACCAATTGTGGCAATTTCAGGGTTTACAATCACAACAGGGAGGGGATTCACGGTAAGTGTTACATATGAGGTATCCATAATACAATCCAATGTCCTTACAATGAGGCGATAATTGGTGGTTTCCAACGGTGAAGCTATAGGATTTGGAGATTCGGGATCGTTTAACGACAAAGAGGGTGTCCATTCGTAAGTATAGGACAATTTGCTTCCTGTAGCTGTAGGATCTCCTCCCAATACTTTATTGCCTCCGATGCAAATACTGTCATCTGAACCCACATTAATTACAGAGGGATCATCCATTTGGATGGTTATTTTATCTGTTCCAACACAACCATATGGATCGGTTAATGTAAGCTCAAACTCTGTAGAAATCGTTGGGGTAGCTATTGGATTCGCCGAAGAAGGATCGTTCAAAAGTTCGGCTGGATACCATTGATAAACGAAACCCTCCTTTTCTCCTTCTGTTGGTCCCAAAGTAACCGGCATCCCCGGACAACTGACCTGATCGGCTCCGGCATCGGCGGTTGGATTTTCATAAATATCAATAGTCAGGGTATCAGAATTTACACAACTGGTGTTGACATCATGAACTTCCACCCATATGGTATCCCTGTCATTTATGGTAAGTGGGAGTTGATTGGCATTGGCCAATAATAGGCCTTCATTATTATACCAATTGACCAGATCTCCGGCTTGTTCCAATAAGATCTCGCCACCAAGGCATACCTGTAGGTCAGGTCCAAGGTTGGCAACAGGCAAAGCAATAGGACTGATGATGATGGTATCCGCATTAAGGCATCCATTAATATCTTGTATCCGAACAATTACTGTGTCCTTTTCTAAAACGGTAAATTCCAGGGATGATCCGCTTTGGATAAGTTCTCCTTCCCAATTATACCAGGTGATTTCTCCCGGTTCATACTTTTCAATCAACACGTTCTTACCATAACATACTGACCTGTCTGCTCCCAAACTTGCATTGGGCAATTCATATGCTTCTATGTCAATAGTGTCTGATAATATACAACCCAATGAATTGGTTAACCTGGCTACAATTCGGTCATTCTTGGTTACCCGATAATTCAGTTGATATCTATCCTCAACAATTAAACCGTCGTTGACGGAATACCAATTTACCACATCCGGGGATTTCCCAATTGACAAATGAATTAGTTCACCTGAACATAGACTTACCTTGTCGCCAATATCGATGGTCCCGCAAACCACAAATTCTCCCTCAATGGCAAAAGCACCTCCGGCAAATCCGGCATCTATGGCCTGTAATGACCAGAAATAACGGCCAAGTGGCAGGTTTTTTAAAATATAAGACGTCCCCCGGATAGTACCGGATTCATTTAAATACCGTCTTCCGGTAGCAATATCTGCATGGGGTGATATAATATCAGCTTTACCGGGTGCTGTACCCACATATAAATTATAGGTGAGGCCTTCCGTTGATGTTTGGGCATCTTGAGCAGCAGTCCAATTTAATCTCACTGAATCGGCATTCGGTAAAGCCAATAAATTGGTCGGGGCTGTGGGAGGGGTATTGATTGAACTCAGTTGATTATCATACAAATTGGATGCAGCAGCAGTTAAAGCATATCCGCTTGTCAGCAAATCCATCTTTTGGTCGTTGTTGTAGTCGCACCAACCCATGCTGGCCGATAACAGTCCCTGGATATAAATGCCAGAGTTGGAGAATGTGCCGTTATCGTTGTTGTATAATATAGCAGCCAGATCACTGCCATTCTTTCCAGACAATATTATATCCAGATCACCATCCATATCATAATCACCAAAAGCCACCCCCACATTTTCAAATATGTCAAGGTCCTGATGAAGCATAAATCCTCCGCCTTGGTTTTTTGTATAGAGTTGGGATATGAAAGTTCCACCTGGATCATAACCTGATACATATAGGTCAGGAAATCCATCGCTGTTAAAATCAGCGGATGCCAGTTTCCCCCCATATACAGGGGGAAGACCTGAAATTTGAAGTTCAAAATTAGCGTCTCCCAGGTTGTTGTACAAAGCTGTCACTACCTGATTATTGTTGTTAAGGCCATACACTACCAGATCGACATAACCATTCCGGTTGAAATCAGCAGCCAGTATACCGCCCGAACTCAGGTGGGGCAGGTTATGCGGAACTTGTGTAAATGTAGCGTCACCATTGTTTATATAAACGAGGGTATGTGCCACCCCTGCGGCATCGCGGCCATTGTATACCAGGTCCGGGTCGCCATCATTGTCCAGATCGGCCATAATACCGGTTCCATAAGCAAGTCCGATAAACGGGTTTGAAGATAGATTGAAAATACCGTTGCCTGCGTTCAGGTATAGGCGAGCGGTTCTGTTCGTGCCATCGTGACCATGAATAAAAACATCTATGAGGCCATCGTGGTTGATATCTCCAAGTGCAATAGAACCATCAGATACTGGAACCAAACCTGAACCGTAACCGGTAAAGGTGCCATCGCCGTTGTTGCGAAATACATCGGCCACCCGTTGGCTGTTGTCATCTATCCCGGTGATCACCACATCATACAAACCATCCAGGTTCGCATCGAACCACTTCATATCCCCCCGACCCACAGCAGGTAAGTTGTGGATGTTATTT
>JAEWLI010000134.1 GCA_023393375.1 Bacteroidota bacterium | reverse complement strand
CTAAACCACAACCCTATGATAAAGGGGTTCATCAGGTTTTTTATCTACTGTTTTTTTTAATCACTACAAATCCTGATAATTTTTCAAAATATTTTATATTTATGAGAAAATTAAAAATAATGTTTGGGATAAGGTTTGGTTAAACAAACAAATGCTATTTTTCATATAAATATATTTTTTAAATGAAAGCTTTTATAAAAAAGAAATATGGAGGTCCCGAAGTGCTTCAAATGGCAGAAGTAGCAAAACCTTCTTTAAAAGACGATCACATTCTGGTCAAAGTCGCAGCCAATTCTGCTAATCCGGTAGACTGGCATATTCTTCGGGGTGAACCATTTTTTGCACGATTCTCTTTCGGGTTGTTTAAACCCAAAGAAAAAATCTTAGGAGCTGACTTTGCAGGGGTTGTAGAAGGAGTAGGTAAAAATATACAAGGGTTTAAAGTAGGGGATAGGGTTTTTGGTGAAGCCTTGCAAGGTGGTGCTTTTGCGGAATACATTTCTGTACCTGCAAAAGTTTGTGCAGTTATGCCAAATGAAACAAATTTCCCCGAAATGGCAGGCGTTCCGGTGGCTGGATTAACTGCGCTACAGGCACTCATTACGCATGGCAAACTTCGAAAAGGGGAGTCTGTTTTCATCAATGGTTCTTCCGGGGGGGTAGGGCATTTCACTGTACAGATTGCAAAAGCCTACGGAGCTAAAGTTACGGCAGTGTGCTCCACTAAAAGTATAGATTTTGTAAAATCATTGGGAGCTGACAATGTGATCGTTTATGACAAAGAAAATATTCATGCCCACAATGGTAAATACGACCTCGTAATAGATACACATGGTAATTTAACTCATAATGATTATAAACGTATGGGGCAGCGGGGTGTAACGGTAGGTTTCACTACAATGGGCCATATGATTTCTTTGTTATCGAAAGCTGCTTTCAGAAAATATCCTTTAGCCCAATTTACGGCAACAGCCAACACAAAAGATCTGGAGACTTTGGCCACTTTGATTAAAAACAAGGAAATTAAAGTTCATATTGAAAGGACCTATTCTTATAAAGAAATTCCGGAAGCCATAGGTTACATTGAAGCCATGCACACCAAAGGAAAAGTGGCAATGGTTTGGGAATAGGTGTCAGAATCACCAATTAGGCGGATTTCACTGATAACACGGATTCAAAAATTTAAGCCTGTTCATTAACACAGAAGAAAAGCGGGGTCTAAAATTGGATACAATCCTAAGCGATTTTATTTGTAGTACCAAAGTTAAGTTTATTAAACAAGAAAATTATTTTAAATTGACAAAGCAATGGCCACAACACCAATAGAAATTTTCAGTAAATGGTTTGACGAAGAATTGAATTTGTCAAGGGTCAATATTCCGACTGCTTGTTGTTTATCAACAATTGGCACGGACAATTATCCAAATGCAAGGTTTGTTTCACTCAAGGGAATTGTAGAAAACAACTTTATTGTCACAGGAACTTTAACTTCTAGAAAAGGAATCGAAATAGAGAAAAACAATAAGGTGGCTTTAACTTTTTGGTGGACGGCCACAGAAAGACAAGTCCGGATGCAAGGTAATGCAACAGTTATAAGCTACGAATTGGCGGACAAATATTTTGCGGAACGAAACCGGGACAGCCAAATTGTTTCTATAGTAAGTAATCAAGGTGAGGTACTAAAGGACATCGAAACATTAAATAAGAAATATCAGGAAGTTGAAAGAAATTTTTCAAATCAAATTTTGGCAAGACCTGAAAATTGGGGTGGTTATTCAATAGAACCAATAAGAATAGAGTTTTTGGAATTTAAGCCAACACGTTTTCATCACAGAAATTTATTCGAACTAACTAACGGGCATTGGACAAACATCATGTTACAACCTTGACCCACAATAAACCCACACTCCCCATAATGGAGACGCCACCTCCATTTGTGGATAGTTCTCTCCTTGGTTAGGAAGTCAATACCATTACATTTTTTATTGGAGTTGAGATTGTCAATTAAAGGATTATTTTGTCAACCGCTCAATCGCATCAGTAACTGAGGAAACAAAATTGACATGACCAATTTTATTACTTTCATTGATAAAATCTTTCATGCTTTGGCGGTCATATTTAGAAAAATTACCTACAATAGCAAGTTTTACCCGGTAAGTTGAAAATTTTTGAAGGACTTCACCTGTCAGGCCATTCTTTAAGTTGAAAAAATCAGGTGTGAACTGGTGTTCGTGTAAAATTACTTTACCAAAATCATTGTAATAAATGTTGCCTAACAGATCCGTTCCGTCCTCAGCAGATCGGATCAATACTTCATCAGCAATAATTTCTGCGATATCTATTTCGGTTATGGTGTGTTTTTTAATATTCATATGATGTGTAGAAATTTTAATTTCTCACAGATTGCACAAATTTCACTGATAATTCTTCCAAACCCAAATTCACACCCAAACTCACACCTTCCTAGGTTCTATCCAGCGGCCATCGGCTTTAATGATGTTGATCAATTCATCCACCGCTTTTTCAGAAGCGATACTTCTTTTCACAACTTCTTTCCCTTTATAAAGCGTAATTTTCCCTTTTCCCGAACCTACATACCCGTAATCCGCATCTGCCATTTCACCAGGGCCATTCACAATACACCCCATGATGCCGATTTTTACCCCTTTCAAATGGTCGGTTCTTTTTCTGATCATGGCGGTGGTTTCCTGCAAGTCAAATAAAGTACGGCCGCAGGATGGACAGGAGATATATTCGGTTTTTGAAATTCTTGTTCTTGCAGCCTGCAATATACCAAATGCAGTACTGTTAATCAATCCTAGTGTGGTTAACTGCCGGGTTTTGTCTTCTGACATCACTGAAAAGCCCAACATCACACCGTCACCAAACCCATCAAGTAGCAAACCCCCAATGTCGGTGGAGGCATATACTCTGAACAAGTCGTCAGACTCATAATGATATTTTCTTAAGACGATCACCGGTACTGTACATTTCATTAATTCAAAAAACGCCCTTCGCAAGGCAGCCATAGCATGTTCATTGGCAGTCTCTAATATGATTACAGCAGTGGGATCATCTTGAATCGAAACAACAAGATGATGGTTTACTTCCTGATCACTGACTTTAATAAAATTGATTTGTTGATGTTTGAAGTTTGTTCCTTCATAGGCATGAAACGTAGTGAATAGGGGTATTTTGTTGATTTTATCCTCCTGATTTATCCAAACGTCATGATCCATGATTTCCTTCAGGCCATTGGGCAGCATAAACGGCACAGGATTTACTCCTGAATAGATGTAGTCAATTCCCTGGTCACCCATGCGCCATTTGTCCAGCTCGGGAATGTAGTAATGCCCTACCGGTCGAAGTTTTTCATAATCCACTTGATCGATTTGACTAAAATTGGCAATTACACGAGGTGGATTTTGTCCTCCAATATTCCCTCTTTCCAAAGTCCTTCTTCTGGAATAAGAATAAAAATCAATGGGAATGTCGTCGACTGGAGGAATTATTTTATGGTCTTTTCTATTAAGGTACCTGTTGACCAACATGCTGGCCACAGGAGCTTCTGCTTCAGGTTCTTCTGTTAAGGACACCCGTACTGTATCTCCAAGGCCATCTTCCAGTAGTGTACCAATACCCATTGCCGATTTGATCCTTCCGTCTTCACCTTCACCAGCTTCAGTCACACCAAGGTGCAATGGATATGGTTTCAGCCCTTCTTCATCCATTTTCTTTACCAACAATCGATAAGCCTGCACCATCACTTGTGGGTTACTTGATTTCATAGAGAGGACAATGTCGTAATACTGAAGGTCTTCACAGATGCGCAAAAATTCCAGTGCCGATTCTACCATGCCCAGTGGCGTGTCTCCGTATCTGCTCATGATCCTGTCACTTAGGGAACCATGATTAGATCCTATGCGCATGGCCGTACCATATTCTTTGCAGATTTTCACCAATGGGGTAAACTTTTTTCTTATTCGTTCCAGTTCGGCTTCATAAGTCTGATCGGTATAGTCAATGTTTTCAAATTTTTTCTTATCAACGTAATTTCCCGGATTGATCCTGACTTTTTCAACTATTCTGGCAGCAACTTCAGCAGCATTTGGGGTAAAATGAATATCAGCAATCAAGGGAGCATGATAACCCCTTCTTCTTAATTCTTTTTTTATGTTTTCCAGGTTTTGGGCTTCATTCACACTTGGTGCAGTGATCCGGATATATTCACAACCTGCTTCAATCATCCTGATCGACTGCTCTACCGACCCTGGCGTGTCCATGGTATCAATTGTGGTCATGGATTGAACGCGAATAGGATGGTTTGCACCGAGTGGTACATCACCAATTTTAACTGCTATGGTTTTTCTGCGTGAATAATTCGTAAGACTGTTACAATATAAAGATGACAATCCAAGAGTAGGTGCATTCATTAAACTTGCTTTTTTTAGCAAAAATAACGGATGTTTGAATCAATTTGTTATCATTTATAGTTTAGTTGTATTATTTATCATTCGATTGATCCAACATCTGATAAAATTGAATTATACTTAGAAACATTAACAGATCATTATAATGGGAATTGCTCGCTATGTAATATATTTATATTTTTAAACTTAATTACACAGATATGATTACCCATCGCAGAGAATTTATCCAAAAAATGGCATTAGCTTCAGGAATGATCCTTACCCCGTGGCAAAAAGTTTTAGCCGGCTTATTCACGGAAGATCCCGCTTATAAATTAGAATTATTGCGTAGGAATGTGGGTGCCTTTACAGAAAGGGGAGGAACCATTGGGTATCTGATCAGTACGGATGGGATAGTGGTAGTAGATACACAATTCCCGGAACAAGCCCAGCATTTGATTGGTGAAATAAAGAAAAGGACTGAAAAGAAAATAGACCTTCTGGTCAATACCCATCATCATGGTGACCATACTGCCGGAAACATTGCATTTAAAGGACTTGTAAATAAGGTGGTTGCTCATGAAAACTCAAAAAAGAATCAACAGAGACAGGCTGTAGAACGAAATGCAGAAGCCACACAACTTTATCCCGATACCCTGTATCAGGACAAATGGTCTCAGAAAGTGGGTGATGAAATCATTTCATTGCGCTATTTTGGAGCTGCTCATACCAATGGAGATTCCGTGGTTCATTTTGAAAATGCCAATGTAGCCCATTTGGGTGACTTGATTTTTAACAGACGGCATCCGTTTGTCGATCGTCCGGGTGGCGCTTCCATCAACAACTGGATCAAGGTGTTGGAAAAAATTCAGGAAGAATATGACGATGAAACTTTGTTTATATTTGGTCATGCAGGCGAAGGTCATCCCATAACGGGTGAAAAAAAGGACATTAAAGCAATGCAGCACTATTTGCAAAAAGTGTTGGATGTGGTATCCACTAAAATCAAAGAGGGGCAATCATTGGAAGAAGTTTTGGCCTTGACAGAAATCCCTGGTGCCAGCGAATGGAAAGGAGACGGAATTCAAAGACCACTCACAGCCGCCTTTGAAGAATTATCTGAGCAATAGTTTTTATTTTTAACTGATTTACAACGTTTCTTCGTTATCAAATGTCTAAGTAACGGCTATAGAAGTATAGCCGCAATCGTGATTGTTGGGTAAAAATACAAAATGATAAGTAAACTACGATGATAAGAAAAGCATATTGGGTTATATTGTGCCTGTTGATTGTGATCACCAGCAGTTGTATGAAAGATGATGACTCTGAGTATATTTCCCCACAGGAACAGTTGGAATTGGATATCGTTACCATTGAAGAATATTTGGAAGAGAATGAAATAGATGCAATAGAGCATGAATCCGGTATTTATTATGTAGTCCATGAGGAAGGTAATGTAGCAGGTGACACGATAACAGATAATAGCTACATCACCTTTAAATATGAGGGACGATATTTGACCAATGGAAATGTTTTTGATAGTAGTGAAAGTTATAGATATGTGCTCAGTGGCTTGATAGCAGGATTTCGGATTATTATTCCCTTAGTAAAAGAAGGTGCAAAAGTAACCATGTACATCCCCCGGGGATATGCTTATGGTAGTGCCATCCTGATTTTTGATGTGGAAATATTGAAGGTAGAATAGAATTAGCTTTGTACTTAATTGGCGAAATTAAAAATATCATTCCCCCAAAACATATAAATTGAAAATAAAATTGTATAATAAGTTTCCCAATGGAAGACCTAAATTTGGCATATTATTGAATTCCAAATAAACAAAATTACTCATGGGAACTACTAAATTCAAAACCAATATCAAATGTGACGGGTGTGTGGCCAATGTTACACCATTTTTGAATAAATCAGTGGGTGAAGGAGCATGGAAGGTGGATCTTTCCCATCCCGATAAAATTTTAACGGTAAATGATACAGATGAAAAGCAGGTGATGGCTGCTCTTAAAGAATCAGGTTATCAAGGACAAAAAATATAAAGTGGAATCCAATTACAAGGGCTAGGCAATCTTTTTTTTAAGTTTCCTTACATCATTCAAAAAGTTAACAGGATGGTAAGGTTGTGTTAATTTGATTGCCTTACCTTTGTACCTGTATTTTCATTAACCCCGATTTGTATGTTATTTGTGTTTGATTTGGATTTTACGTTGTGGGACTGCGATGGAACTTGGTGTGATCATACTCAACCCCCTTATTGTAAGAAAGAAGAAATTGTTGTTGATGCCCGAAATCGCATCATTGAAATATACCCTGACATCCGGTTTATTCTGGAATTATTACAACATCAAAATGTAACAATGGCAGTTGCCTCACGTACCTCGCAACCCACTTGGGCAGCAGACCTTTTGAACCTTTTCGAGATTGAACATTTCTTCAGTTATAAAGAAATTTATCCCGGAAGCAAGATTCAGCATTTTATGAAATTGCATAAAACAACGGGCATTCCATACTCGGAAATGTATTTTTTTGATGATGAACTAAGAAACATTGAAGAAGTTGGTTCTCTTGGTGTACAATGTGTCTGGATTGAAGATGGGTTGCAAAAATCACATTTATTGGATGCTTTGGCTAAAGCTTCTAGGCCAGAAAGCAGTAATGTTCCCGTGACTAGTTTCGTATAGAGGAACTAGCTTTCATGTAAATTTATTTCGATCCTATTTTTTGCCTTTAAGCTCAAACCCACTATGTTTGTTGCTTAATAACCTGTTTGCTTCACAACATCACATATAAAAATAATAGATGAAAAAAATAGCCTTTCTGCTGATCGTCTTTGCATTAATTTCCGGATATCTTTACGCACAAAACCCAGTGATCGTGCCGATTGGGCTGACCATCAAAAAGCCAGATATTGATCAACAAAATGAGTTTACAGAGCTGAGCCTTTCTTTTAGAAATTTGGGAAGAGAATATTTGAAAGTTAAATCATTTAACCTTTCTATTGTTGATGATCGCGGGATTGATCTGATTAAAAAAGGAACTGAAAATCTATCGATCCTTGAAAGGAATGGTTTTTTTAGTTCAGTTAAAATCGGTTGGGAATCATTTGATTACAAATTTTACCGAAAAAATGATGCATTTAGGGGCAAATTTACAACTTACAGTGCCCCACATCACGACGCCAGGTATATTAATATCAAGGGAAATGTGGAAGTTTGGATGAAAGGTAAAACAGATGCAAAAGAAGAAGATGTCTTAAGCGGGATATCGATTGACACAAAACAAACCTACACATTCAGAAATTTACCCTTAAGGTTTGTTGAAAACGGCAGTCTCACATTAGATGATACACGATATAAAGGATATAAAATCATCTACAATCATCCAGTTACATCTATTTCTGTAAAAGGTCAGAAAAAGTTGGAGACAATTTTTACTGATCCCGATGAGTTCTATGTAAATGAAAAGCTACAGGTAGTGAGTTTGATTTTTATATTTCCTGATGCTCAGCTTATTAATGTACCTGTAGATATTACCCTATCTGTGGGATTATAATTCTTTCAAATTGCAGCTACACATTTTAAATGGAAGAAAAAAAATTTCTGATTACCTAATTTTTTTGTTTTTTGTAAAAATTTATTTTTTATTCAAAAAACAGGTTCTTATTTCTTATAATCTGCAATAAATATAAAAGCAGTAAATTTTAGTCGTAATAACCAGTCATTTTTATGATTTTGAAGGATTATTGACAATTTATTAAAAAATTCCATATTTTTTGGCGCGTTTCAACTCCAAACATTCCAGATTATGGCAGGTTAGAATTTGTATCTAAATAAACAAATGTTCAACCTAAATTTTCTAATTATGAATCTGGCAGAAGCACTTAAGGGAAAGAATACACTGGATGAGGCCAGGATGAAGCATCAACTTGATGAAGTGAAAAGCCTGCTTTCTCATGAAGAGGCGCGGGAAAGAGAAATTCTCTCAATGTTGGGGGTGGATGCTTGCGTAAAGCAGTATGAAGACAAGCAGTCGTTATACCTCGAAAAGCAAGATCTGAAAAAGAAATATGCCACTGATATTTTTCATATTGATCAGATCAAGGAGCTATGCGTAAATTATAATCTTAGATTTTTGCCAAGCCAATTGTATCAGGGATGGATTGATACGGAATTGGGCCCAAAAGTGAAAAGGTTCATAGCAGAAAAGAAAGTTAGCGATTACGATTTAGAGACATCATTTTTTGTGATGGCTCCAGAGAAAGAGTTTGAATTGAAGAATATTGAAGAAATCCCACAGCAGTATGACCCATTATTATTCTATCGGATTGATGAAGTACATTACTGTCTTGTGCACCAATGGGGATCTGATTTAAGCACATGGCGGTTTATTTCTGCATTTCGAAAAAGATCATTTTTTCATTCTCAGGTTAATCTCTTCTTTGTGATATTCTTCATTACCATGGGATTGATGGGGTTTGTTGCGGTAGCATCATTATGGATATCCTTGTCAGTGGCTCTCGTTATATCAGGAGGGCTCACATTTTTAAGATATGGCCACCTCAGAAATGACAATAAAGCTGATCTTAATGAAAAATATTCTGTGAACCTCTGGAATAAAAACATCAAATACACCTAAACAGTTTTTTGATCAATTGAATAACAAGACCTTTGGTTAGGTCTTGTTATTCTAACAATTTCTTGAATAATTATGAACAATAAAAGTATCATTCTCTTTTATTTCTTGATAGTTTTGGCCGGTATTATGTTATTCATAACCGTTCGCTGGATCTCCCTCCACAATAATCCCCGGTATTATGAAAATTCTGATAAGAAAATTATGACACCTACTGAAGTAGAAGCCGCTGGTTTGGTTTACAATTCCGAAAAACAATATTTCAGTGTTCTGAAAAAAAAGGTTTATATAAAATCCGGTCAATTC
>JAEWLI010000240.1 GCA_023393375.1 Bacteroidota bacterium | reverse complement strand
AAAACCCACGTGATCGTTGATAATCCCCGTCCGGGAATATCCGGGCCCCCTTGCCCTTTCCAAATTTGCGACCGCAAAATTAGACCTTTATCAATTCAACACCAAATGTTTTTTTAAATATATTTTTAAACACCCGGCCTTTTATTTATCACCCATCTCCGATCGAAACGGGACAGCAAAATTAGACGCTTTATTTTTTTTACCAAACAATACTGGAACTTTATTTGTAAATATTAATAAAGGCGTCTCAATACCCACTTCTAAACCAGTTGTTTTTAAATTTAAACAGTCTATTAAGCTTTTTTAACCTAAAATTTTTTATATGATTATATTTAGTAGAAAAATCAGCAAATCAACACTATTTTCTCGACCTATTTTTAATAATGATATTATTGAAGCACGTAAAAAGCTTTATCATATTGATAATGTTGGTGACAATAACGAATCCTGGTATAATCTTATAACAAAAAGCGAATCAAATATTAAATTTTTTCAATGACCATGGTAGTCGCATTTTTTAAATATTTGCTATCAGCGGGGAAATTTAATCGCTTCTAATACTTATATAATGGATTTATTATTAGTTATTTGCAAATGTTTAAATTTTATATTAATGCTTAAAAGAATTTTTAAAATATTTTTATTTAAAACTTATGAATTATCTTTGCGGCGCAATTAAGGAAAAATACAAAAAGTAATTACTAACGCTAAATTCTATATTTATGACACAACACAAAAAATTAAATGCATGGGTACAGGAATGGGCTGAATGGATGCAGGCCGATAAGGTACATTGGTGTGACGGGTCTGAAGCAGAAAATCAAAAACTGCTCGACGAAATGGTTGCCAACGGCACTGCAATAAAATTAAATGATAGCAAGAGAAAAAACAGTTATTATTTCCAGTCAGATCCATCAGATGTAGCCCGGGTAGAAGACAGAACTTATATCTGTTCGCCTAAAAAAGAAGATGCCGGTATTACTAATAACTGGGCTGATCCTACTGAAATGAAAGCTACCTTGAAAGCACTTTACAAAGGAAGCATGAAAGGCCGCACTATGTATGTGATTCCTTTTAGCATGGGCCCACTTGGATCTAATATTTCTCATATTGGGGTACAAGTTACTGAATCACCATATGTCGTTGTAAATATGCGCCTTATGACCAGGATAGGTAAAGCTGTATTGGATGTCTTAGGAACAGATGGTGAATTTGTACCTTGCGTACACTCATTGGGTGCTCCTCTTGAGGCTGGTCAGAAAGATGTTAAATGGCCTTGCGCTCCTATTGAAAAAAAATATATCACTCACTTTCCTGAAACTAAAGAAATCTGGTCATATGGATCAGGATATGGTGGAAATGCTCTTTTAGGAAAGAAATGTTTTGCTTTACGTATTGCTTCAGCGATGGCCCGTGAACAAGGCTGGATGGCAGAGCATATGTTAATCATGGGAATTACCAACCCTGAAGGTAAGAAAAAATATGTTGCAGCGGCTTTCCCAAGTGCTTGTGGTAAAACCAACTTAGCAATGTTGATACCTACCATTCCAGGTTGGAAAGTTGAAGTAGTAGGTGATGACATCGCCTGGATGAAGTTCGGAAAAGATGGAAGGTTATATGCAATTAACCCAGAAGCAGGTTTCTTTGGTGTAGCTCCATTTACTTCTATGGATACCAATCCAAATGCCATGCTTACCTGCGAAAGCAATACCATATTTACAAACGTTGGCTTAACTCCTGACGGAGATGTATGGTGGGAAGGAATTGGTCACGATATGCCAGAGGGTACGATTAACTGGAAAAACAAAGTTCACGATATAAACAGTAATGAACCTTGTGCTCATCCGAATGCTCGTTTTACAGCACCTGCAAGTCAGTGTCCGGTAATCGATGCTAACTGGGAAGATCCAGCAGGAGTTCCAATTTCGGCTATTTTATTTGGTGGTCGTAGGCCATCTACTGTTCCTTTGGTTTATCAGGCATTTGACTGGAACCATGGTGTTTTCATGGGAACAATAGTAGGATCTGAAGTAACTGCAGCTGCTATCGGATTAAAAGCAGGTGTTCGTCGTGATCCATTTGCTATGCTTCCATTTATTGGTTATAATATGGCTGATTACTTTGGTCATTGGATCAAAATCGGTGAAACTGCACCAGATAAAACTAAGTTGCCGAAAATCTTTAATTCCAACTGGTTCCGTAAAGATGAAAATGGTAAGTTTATCTGGCCAGGTTTTGGTGACAATATTCGTGTGTTGGAATGGATATTTAATCGTTGTGATGATGCAGTAAGTGCAGAAAGTACAGCTATTGGATATGTTCCAAAAACTTCTGACATCAATATCAAAGGTATTGAAAAAGTAGCTGATAAAATGGATGATCTACTGTCAGTGAAAAAAGAAGAATGGCAATTAGAAGCTGAAGGTATAACTGAATATTTTGATAAATTTGGAGACAGACTTCCAAAAGCAGTCAGAAGTCAGTTGGATGAACTGAAAGCTAGATTAAATAAATAATCAATTAATATCATTTCGAAAAAAGCCGCCCCCAGCGGCTTTTTTTATTTCCTTTCTTTTTTTATTTCCTATCATATCATAGTCATTTCATAGATTTGTATGGTTTTATAAATACGCTTTTGAAAATAAGTCAAAAAACCATATCGGAAGTTCAAAACAGGTTAAGCATCGAAGAGGTGGTGTCAGATTTTATCACTTTAAAAAAGAGAGGCCAAAACCTGATTGCCTGTTGCCCATTCCACGATGAAAAAACACCATCCTTTTCAGTTTCCCCTAATAAAGGGATCTATAAATGTTTTGGTTGCGGAAAAGGTGGAGATGCGATATCGTTTGTGATGGAAATTGAAGGTATTGGTTATGCTGAAGCTATCCGGTTCCTTGCTCAGAAATATGGCATCGAAATAATAGAAGAAGAACAACAAGGACAGGAAGAGCTAATAAAACAGAATGAACGGGAAAGCTTATTCATTGCATTAAATCATGCCAAAGATTATTATAAAAAGCTATTATGGGAACATGAAGATGGCATGACCATAGGTCTGAGTTAATTTAAGGAACGTGGCTTTCCCCATCAAATCATCAAGAAATTCGAATTGGGGTTCAGCCTTGATAAATGGGATGATTATTACCAACATGCATCAAACAATGGCTTCACCGCTGATATTCTTGAAAAGGCGGGTCTGATCAGTCGAAAAGAAAGTAAGGTCTTCGATCGGTTCAGGGGGAGGGTTATGTTCCCTATTCACAATATTTCCGGTAAAGTTATTGCATTTGGTGCACGGGTTTTAAAGCATGACCAACAACCGAAGTATTTAAATTCCCCTGAGACTGAAATTTATCATAAAAGTAAAATCCTTTATGGTATCCATCACGCAAAACAAGCCATTCGCCAGCATGACAACTGTTATTTGGTAGAAGGTTATACAGATGTGATTTCTCTCCATCTTTCAGGAGTAGAAAATGTGGTTGCTTCATCAGGAACGTCCCTTACCGAAGAACAGATAAAATTAATCGGCAGGTTTACAGAAAATATAACTGTTCTTTATGATGGTGACACTGCAGGTATAAAAGCTTCTCTAAGAGGAATCGATATGATTCTGGAAAGTGGCCTTAATGTGAAGGTGGTTGTTTTTCCCGACGGAGAAGATCCTGATAGCTATTCCCGAAAAATCGGGTCAAGTGAATTTCAACAATTCCTTATTTCCAACACCAAAGATTTTATAGTTTTCAAACTAAATCTGTTTGCCAAAGAAGTTGCTAATGATCCAATAAAAAAAAGTGCATTTATCAGGGAAATTATAGAGAGTATTGTTAAAATTCCGGATTCGATCAAACGAAATGTATATATAAAAGAATGCAGTACATTGCTGGATATGGACGAATCGGTATTGATTGCCGAGCAAAATAAGATTATAATCCGTAACCGGAAAGAAAAACATCAAACTACCTCAAATGAAGAACCTGCCAACCTAGATATTACTAAGGAGGTAAAAGAACAGGTATTAAGTTCAGATGATATCATTTCCTTACAAGAAAGGGAAAGTATTAGAATACTTATCAGCTACGGCATTAATCAACTGGAAGAAGAATACCAATTATATCATTATCTGTTAGAGGAATTGGAGGATATCGAATTTATCTCTCCTGTGTATAAAGAAATCCTTGATATCTTTAAGTACCATCTTACTCAAGGAAAAGTAATTGATGCCAAATATTTGATGGATAACAGCACCGAGGAACTTAAGGAAGTGGTTGCCGATATTATCAGTGATAAATATGAGGTCAGCAAGAATTGGTCAGAGCAGTATCAAATTCACATTCCGAAAGAAACCGAAAATTTAAAAAGTTTAGCTTATACCAATATTCTTAGATTAAAACTTCGAATTGTTAGAAAATTGATTCAAGAAAATATGGCACAATTAAAATCGGCTGAAGTTCAGGAGGAACAAGATCATTATTTAATGATTCACAATGAGTTGAAAAAGTCGGAGATGGAATTGGCTAAAATTCTGGGAAATGTAGTGATGAGATAAGTTGATTTGCTTCGCTAGCAAAACATTCCTATTTTATAATAACCTCCACTCATTATTAAGATTAATAAGATGTACTCGGTTTCTGATTGATCTTATGAACGGAATAGGATTTTCCATCCACATTGATTTTTTCACTTGCACAACCTGCCTGGCATAATACAAATATTCCTAGAATGATAATCCCTGTTAGCTTTTTCATTTTAGTTGTCTTTTACTCAAAAGTACAGGAGGACAAAGAAAATAAATTGTATTTTTACAGCATTACCTTACTTTAGTAACAACCGGATGGTATTTAATATGGACAAAATCTTTACCATGAATAACCACCTGACAATTAAGGGGTTAAAAAAATGAGGGAAATTTTTACTGGTTACTCTCTGTGACAGCAATAAATAAGTTTTTTCGATCAACGAAGATTAATTCAATCCATAAGCACATTTCGCAATAAACCCTACACCCACTATCAATAAATGATATTCATTATCTGCCAAATAGCCGGTCAAAAAAGTTCCGTTTCTTTTTCTGTTCTTCCTTTTTAGGAGGATATCTGGGAGGTTTTGTGTTTTTATGTAAATCCTCATTTCTCCTAAGCAAATCATCCAGAAATTGAAACAAACCTGGCTCCATTTCCAACCTGGTTTTATGAGGTTCACAATCCAGTGCTGCTAATATTTCAGGAGAAGCTAAAGGGAATCTTTTTGTGGTTAAACTTTTCAACTCTTGATCCTTCATTATCTTTTGCATAAACAATCCATAAATGGGCAAGGCAGTAGATGCCCCCTGCCCCAGATCAAGCGTCCTAAAGTGGATCCGTGGATCAGCAGCTCCCACCCAAACCCCAGCTGTCAGCGTAGGTGTTACACCGATAAACCATCCATCGGCCTGGTTTTGGGAAGTACCGGTTTTGCCAGCAATATCACTATAAATACCATACTGATAACGCAGCCTCGCAGCAGTACCCTGATTTACCACACCTTGCATCATGTTGAGCATTATTTCAGCAGTTCTTCTGGATATTGCCCTGTTGCCACCTTTATTTTCATTCTCATAAATAACTTCACCATTGCGGGTCATTATTTTTGTGATATAGCGAGGATTGACCGTATGACCATTGTTGGCAAAAGTGCAATATGCGGATACCATTTCATACAAAGAAATACTGGCGGAGCCTAATGCCAGTGCAGGAACTGGCTCCATTTTACTTTTTATGCCCATCGCTTTTGCCACTTCTATTGTATTCTGTATGCCTGTTTCCAACAACAAATCAACAGAAATGGTATTAATGGAATTGGTAAGTGCTCCCTGCATGGAATAAAAACCTTCGTAATTGCCATCGGAATTGCGCGGAGACCAGTCCTCAAATTCTTCATAAATCTTTTGTTCATTCACATGATATTCACATGGATCCATTCCCTGCTCCAAGGCTGCTGCATAAGCAATGGGCTTAAAGGTAGAGCCTGCCTGTCTTTTGGTGCGTTCATTTACATGATCATACTTGAAGTATTTGTGATTTATTCCCCCAACCCAGGCCCTTACATCTCCTGTATGGGTATCCATCACCAAAAATCCTGCATTCAAAAAGTTAAGAAAATGTTTTATTGAGTCCATAGCAGACATTTCTTTCTCTATTTCTCCATCCCAGGTAAATAGTGTCACAGGAGCTACATTTTCAAATGCTTGCCTGATTTCCTCTTCCGGAAGTCCGCTTGCTTTAAGATGTTTGTATTTTTCTGAACGATAAAGGGCATTTGAAACGATCTCATTGTTTTTTTGCCATGGCAGGTTTTTACCCCATTGTTGCAGGAAAGATTTTTGAAGCCGGGACATGTGTTCCTGCATAGCTTCTTCAGCATATCGCTGTAGCCGGGAATCGATGGTAGTGTAAATTTTCAATCCATCTGTATATAAATTATATGTACCGCCATCCTTCTTTTCTATGGTTTTCAATAATCCTGCTAACTCCAGCCGCAATTGCTCACGAAAATATGCTGCCAGTCCGTCACTATGATTTTGATTGGTGTATTTCAGCTCCAAAGGAGTTGATTTTAAGGAATCGGCTATCTTTTCTTCCAAATAACCATATTTTTTCATTTGGTTTAATACAAGATTTCTTCTGGCTACCGCAGATTCAGGATTTATTCGTGGATTATAATTGTAAGTAGCTTTGAGCATTCCTACTAAAAGAGCAGATTGGGGTATGGAAAGATTTGAAGGATCTTCACTAAAATATCTTTCAGCCGCCGTTTCTATCCCAAATGCATTATCACCAAATGAAACCGTATTTAAATACAGTTCAAGAATCTCTTCTTTGGAATATATGTTTTCAAGACGTCGGGCAATAATTGCTTCTTTGGTTTTGTTTACCGGCATTGTTAAAAGGCCATGTCTTTGCCTGGGGAACAGATTTTTGGCCAATTGCTGTGTGATCGTGCTTCCTCCTCCGGCACTTTCATTTTGTAAAAGGATAGACTTAATTAATACTCGGCCTAATCCTCTGTAATCAATGCCCTTATGTTTGTGGAAACGAATGTCTTCAGTTGCTATCAATGCATTCACCAACTGAGGAGAAATATTTTCCAATGGAGTATGGGTTCGTTCCTGAATATAATATTTGCCTATGAGTTTCTCATCATCTGAATAGAGTTCTGAAGCTATATTATTCTGTATGATTTCTAAATCACCATATGTAGGCAAGTTCCCATAAAATCCATTCCTCACCATCAAAAAGAAAGAGATTCCTCCAATTAAAATGATGATCAGTAATGATCCTGATCCTATTAAAACCCACTTTTTAGGAGGGATTTGCTTAGCCCTTCTCCTAATCTCTAAAAAAATAAGCTTAAGTCTAACTAAATACCTGTTCACAAATAAAGATTCAATATATAAAAAACTAACTAAAACCTAACGCTGCTTTCCAGCAAATATTGATTAATAAGCTTAAACCATGCCGTATTTTTCAAATATTGGATGTTTTGGGAAAAATGTAATCTACCTATCAAATTACCATGATTTGCCCAATATGTTTAAAGGAATGAAAATAATATTTTAAACTTGCATTTTATTTTAGCATTTAGAACTGACGATTTGTCAAATATGGATAGTAATAAAGCACTTGATTTCAATAAAGGGAATGGATTACTTCCCGCTATCATTCAGGACAGTTATACCAACAAGGTATTGATGTTGGGATTTATGAATGAGGATGCTTATCAAAAAACGTTGACCGAGGGGAAAGTAACGTTTTTTAGCCGCACTAAAAACAGGCTATGGACGAAAGGGGAAACATCTTCCAATTTTCTTCATGTAAAGGAAATCAAAGTAGATTGTGATGGGGATACCTTATTAATTAAAGTTGAACCTCAGGGTCCTGTGTGCCACACCGGTGCTGATACTTGTTTCGATGAAAATAATAACAAAGGACTGACTTTTCTAAATCATCTTAAAGAAGTAATCCATCAAAGAAAAAGTAATCCCACCGATGCATCTTATACCAGCTCACTTTTTAAAAAAGGAATCAATAAAGTAGCGCAGAAAGTGGGTGAAGAAGCCGTAGAATTGGTAATAGAGGCCAAGGATCAAAATGATGATCTTTTTAAGAATGAGGCAGCCGACCTGATCTTTCACCTGATGGTTTTACTTGAGGCTAAAAACATTGATCTAGATGATGTAGTTGGTATATTGGAGAGCAGACATAAATAATGAAATCTTTACAGATACAGGCTGCGGATGCGGTGATGATGGTCAGACCTGTATCTTTCGGCTTCAATGAACAAACAGCAAGTTCAAATGCTTTTCAGGTTCGCCCTGAAGACCAGCAAAATATTACCCAAAAGGGTTTAAAGGAATTTGATGATTTGAAGAAGCTTCTGTCACAACATGGGGTAAATGTGATAACCATTAATGATACTGCCCCTCCTACCAAACCAGACGCTGTTTTTTGCAATAACTGGATCTCCTTTCACCATGATGGAACGGTAATCTTATATCCCATGATGGCACCTAATCGTAGGTTGGAACGAAGGCTCGAAGTATTGGAAGAAATCAATCATCAGCAATTCAAAATCGATCGGTTATTGGATTATTCTAAATTTGAAGAAACTGATAAGTTTCTTGAAAGTACCGGCAGTATGGTGATCGATTATGTCAATAAAATAATTTATGCCTGCATTTCACCACGCACAGATCCTGAAGTACTACAAATTGTAGCCAATCAACTGTCAATGGACACTGAAACCTGTACGGCTGTTGACAAAAATGGAATGGAAATTTATCATACCAATGTGCTGATGAATATAGGACATCAGTTTACTGTAATTTGTGATATTGCTATCAAAGACAGAAAAGAAAGAAACAGGGTTCTTGATCGATTGTCTCTGACCGGACATGAAGTAATATCTTTGTCTTACGAACAAATGTATGCCTTCGCAGGAAATATGCTTCAATTAAGATCACAATCAGGACAATCCTTATTGGTAATGTCAACAACCGCTTATCAATCCCTGCTTCCTGATCAGATTGAGAAAATTGAGAAATATACTACTATTTTAAAAGCTCATATCCCCACAATAGAACAATACGGCGGAGGAAGTGTACGCTGCATGTTGGGAAATATTCATTTGCCCAGATTTTAGTTTAATATTAAGCTTTTTTAAGTGATTTACTGAATTAACAGTATTTTAAAAAAAAAATAGGCTTATATCATTGTATACAATATCCCTCAGGTTAAAAGGTGATAAATCTCATTTTTTACGATTCCTATCTGTGCTAATTTTAAACCTTGAAAATGAAAAGTGCTGATTCCGATTTGTAAGACTCCGGGATGGATTCTAAAACATCAGAATCACCAAAAAATTCAAAAAAAATATGCGCATTAGAAGAATTCACGTTAATGGGATAAAACTTTCCAAAGAAGAGTCAGTAGACCTATCTCTGATCGATCCCATAATTACTAAATACAAGGGCAAGAAAGGGAACATGATTCCTCTACTTCAGGGGGTTCAAAACACTTATGGATATCTACCCAAAGAAGCATTCCTTAAACTTTCATCTGAAACAGGTCTTAATCTTAGCGACATGTACGGTGTAGCAACTTTCTATGCCCAATTCAGATTAAAACCAGTTGGTAAAAATATTATTAAGGTTTGTCATGGAACAGCCTGCCATGTGCAGAATGCAACAGCTATTACAGAATCATTGGAAGAATCACTGAAAATTAAAGATGGTGAAACTACTCCCGATAAAATATTTACTCTGGAATCAGTAGCATGCCTGGGTTGTTGTTCACTTGCCCCTGTGATGATGATAGGGGAAGAAACACATGGCAAACTAACAGGGAAAAACGCCACAAAAATAATCAACGAGATCGCTGGTCCTCAAAAGATCAAGGCTTAAATCGAAAAGAAAATGACAGTAAAGACTAAAGTAATAGTAGGTTTGGGCAGTTGTGGAATTGCAGCAGGAGCACGCAAGGTTTTCGATAAATTGTCTGTATTAAAGGATTCGAATGGCCACGATTTCGATCTGGACAGAACCAGTTGTATCGGTATGTGTTACAGAGAACCACTGGTAGAGATTATCGATGAAAATGGCTCCTGGATGTATGGGGAAATTGATGAGAGAAAAGCATTAAAAATTTATAATGAGCATATCGTAAATGGAACACCTGTAGAATCCCTGATTGTACATGCTGATCAACTGGAAACTGTTGATGATACTTTCTTTAAAGGACAGGTTAAAATTGCTTTGAGGGATTGTGGTAAAATTAATCCCGAGATCATCGAAGAATATGAAGCAAGGGATGGATACAAAGCCTTAGCTGCAATTGCTTCAAAGCCAATGACCGGAGAAGAGGTAATTCAGGAAATTCTTGAATCCGGAATTCGTGGCAGAGGTGGTGGAGGTTTTCCAACAGGGATGAAGTGGAAATTTGCAAGAAACAATAAATCTCCAGAAAAATATATCATTTGTAATGCTGATGAAGGTGATCCTGGTGCTTTTATGGACCGTTCTCTATTGGAAGGTGACCCTCATGCGGTTATCGAGGGAATGATCATTGGAGCTTATGCGATTGAAGCCACATCAGGCGTCATCTACTGTAGGGCTGAATATCCATTAGCTATTAAAAGATTAGAAATTGCTTTGGCACAAGCCAGAGAAAAGGGTTATTTAGGCAAAAATGTCGGAGGTATCTCAGGGTTTAATTTTGATATATATATAAAAGAAGGGGCGGGAGCATTTGTGTGTGGTGAAGAAACTGCATTGATCGCATCGGTAGAAGGCGAAAGAGGAATGCCACGGAAACGTCCACCGTTCCCGGCAGAATCAGGTCTTTGGGGCAAACCCACCAATATCAATAATGTAGAAACATTTGCCAATATTCCCTGGATAGTTAACCATGGCGGCAAGGCTTATGCCAATTATGGTACAGAAAAAAGTAAAGGTACAAAGGTATTTGCCCTTACGGGAAAAATAAAAAGAGGTGGTTTGGTGGAAGTACCCATGGGGGTTACTATCAATGAAATCATCTTTAAGCTGGGTGGAGGCATTCAGGACGACAAGAAGTTTAAAGCCGTTCAGCTTGGTGGTCCGTCCGGTGGATGTATACCCGCACAATTAGGTGAAACCATTGTCGACTACGATTCTGTAAATGCTACAGGTGCCATTATGGGCTCCGGAGGGATGGTAGTAATGGATGAAACTACTTGTATGGTAGACATGGCGCGTTTTTTCCTTGATTTCACCCAAAAAGAATCCTGTGGAAAATGTACCTTCTGTCGTATAGGCACAAAAAGGATGTTGGAAATTCTCACCCGAATAACAGAAGGGAAAGGTGAAGAAGGAGATATCGAGAAACTGGAAGAATTAGCTTACCAGATCAAAGACAGTTCTCTGTGTGGATTAGGTCAAACCGCTCCTAATCCTGTTTTAACTACTATAAAATATTTCCGGGATGAATATGAAGCCCATATCCATGATAAGAAATGTCCGGCTAAAAGTTGTAAGGAGTTATTGACTTTCGAAGTCATTCAGGAATTGTGCAATGGGTGTGGTGTTTGTGCGCGCAACTGTTCTGTAGACGCCATCATTGGTGAAAAGAAAAAGGCTCATTTCATTGTGGAGGAAGACTGTATCCGGTGTGGGATTTGTTATGCGAAATGCAAATTTGATGCAATAAAAGTTTATTAGTTCGTAGTTGGTAGCTCGTAGCAGTAAGTTGATAGATTGCAATTAATTATATAAATGGAGTAGCAGCCGTAATGGCTTATTTAAAGAAGAAAAGTTACTTTGGAAAATCAAAAAAGATGTCTGAAATTAAAATAAATATCAACGGTCAGGAATTTAGTGGCAAAAAAGGTGAAACTATATTACAGGTAGCACGCCGGGAAGGCATTGAAATTCCTACCCTTTGCCATGATCCCAGATTGGAACCATATTCATCATGCTATGTATGCGTGGTTGAAGTAGAGGGAATGCGTGGGTTACAATCTTCATGCTCTACAAGAATAAACGAAGGCATGAAAATTCAGACAGAAAATGAGAAATTAAAAAAAGCACGTAAAACAGCTCTTGATCTGATACTTAGTAACCATTATGCGGATTGTGTAGCACCCTGTAAACAAACTTGTCCTGCTGGCGTGGATGTTCAGGGATATATTTCATTAATTGAAAAAGGGTTGTACAATGAAGCCATTGGTCTTGTAAAAGAAGTCAATCCTTTACCTGCTATCTGTGGTCGGGTTTGCGTGAGACCATGTGAAGTAGCCTGTAGAAGAAATTTATTAGGTGAAGGCACTGGAGTTGGTGTTGATTACCTGAAACGATTTGCTGCTGATTATGATCTGAGATCTGAGAACCCTTTTACCCCTGCAATTAAACCTGAAACAGGAAAAAAAGTGGCTGTTATCGGATCAGGGCCTGGTGGTCTTTCTTCTGCGTATTTCTTGAGAAAGGAAGGCCATGCGGTAGATATTTTTGAAGCCAGTCCAGCTGCCGGGGGTATGTTACGTTATGGCATTCCTGAATATCGTTTGCCTAATGACCTTTTACAAAATGAAGTGGAATCAATATTGAAATTGGGTGTAAATATACATTACAATCAGAAACTGGGAAAAAACCTAAAATACAAGGAACTAAACCAGAAATATGACGCAGTAATATTGACCATTGGTTCGCAAAAAGGAACTAAAGTTGGTTGTGAAGGCGATGATGCCCACAATGTATTGGCAGGTATTGATTATTTAAGAAATATGGAAATGACAGGCCAGCGTCCTGACTTTTCCGGAAAGAAAATAGCAGTGGTTGGCGGTGGAAATACCGCAATGGATTGCTGCCGAAGTGCTATTCGTTGTGGAGCAGAAATGGTGTACGTAATTTACCGCCGTACAGAAAAGGAAATGCCCGCCAATCCAATTGAGATACATGAATCGAAAGTGGAAGGTGTGGAATATCTGTTCCTGACCAACCCCACCAAAATCAACAAAGATGATCAGGGTTTGATGAAAACCATGACCTGTATAAAAATGCAATTGGGTGAACCTGATGCATCAGGCAGAAGAAGCCCGCAAGCAGTACCCGGGTCAGAATTTGAATTGGAACTTGATTATGTATTGGCGGCTATTGGTCAGAAGACAGATGTGAGCTTTATAGATGACATTAACAATCATTCGGAAGAAAAACTAAAAGTAAACCGGTGGGGAAACCTGGAAGCCGATCCAAAAACTTTACAAACCGGTAATCCGTCAATTTTTGCAGCTGGTGACGGTGTCACTGGACCAGCTACAATCATAGAAGCAATAGCACAAGCTAAAATAGCCGCCCGTAGTTGTCATCAGTTTCTTCAACATTTGCCCATTAGCATTCCACAAAAGGAATTTATCAGTAAAAAAGATAACTTCAAGGATCAGGAAGCTGAAAGTTATTGTGGTTGTTTTAGCCCTCAACCAAGGCAGGAAATGCCAGTTCTGGATGCAGAAGCTCGTAAAAACTTTTCAGAAGTTGAGTTAGGCTACGCAGATGAGAAAATCGCTCAAGAGGAAACACAAAGATGTCTTGAATGCGGATGTTCTGCTTATTTTACCTGTGATTTGAAGAAGTATGCTACCCAATATCAAGCCGAACAGGAAAAATATCATGGAGACTTTAAAGAATTCAGGGTAGATTTTTCACACCCTTTCATAGAAATTGATAACAACAAATGTATACTTTGTTCAAGGTGTGTAAGGATTTGTAGTGAAATTGCAGGAGCAAGTGCATTAGGTCTTGTGAACCGTGGATTTGATACCTTTGTTGCACCAAGTCTGGGAGGTTCTCTTGTTGATACCAATTGTGAATCATGTGGATTATGTATTTCTACATGTCCTACAGGTGCTATTACTGAAAATTTCCCTTTCAAACCCGGACCCGTTCAAAAAGATACGGTTAAAACCATTTGTAATTACTGTTCCGTGGGTTGTGAAATCACACTCCACCACAAGAATGGCTTCTTTATGGAAGTTACGGGTGGATCAGGACAGGTAAATCCGGAGGGAAACATTTGCAGATACCCCAAATTTGGTTATCATTACCTCAACAATAAAGCTACCCGTATTAACAAACCCCTTATAAGGGAAGGAAATAAATTCATTGAAATAGGTTTTGATGAAGCATATCAAATCATTACTGATCAAATAAAAAAGGTGAATGCAGCGGAAAATGGATTTTTTGCAGGTGCACGGTTAACCAATGAGGAAATCTTCTTATTAAATAAATTGGCTTCTGCCAGTGGAACATCCGGTTTGGGTAGCTTCAGCATGCTTGGAAAAGGCAATTTACCGATAAATTATGCCGGGCTTGATAAAATCGAAAAAGCCAGCAAATTTATTTTAATTGGATCTGAAATCAATGAGGATCATGCGGTAGCAGGTTTCATGGTACAACAAGCCATGCATCATCGCCAGGCATCTCTTGAGCTTGTTACCAATAAATCACAAAGTAGCATGTTGCATAAAGCTAATCATGCAACAAAGATAAATTCGTATTATGATTTTATAAAAGCGGTAAACCTTCACTTTGCAGAATCAGAATTGACTGATCTGTTAAAAAATTATAAATCTTCTTCCTCAGTAACATATGATCAATACCTTAAATCTGCAGGTGCATCAGCCCAACAAATAGAAGAATTTGCTTCTTCAGTAGCGAAAGAGGATGTTTTAATTATATGCTCTGAAAAATATCTGACCACCAATGCCATTAACGAATTGAGCAATTTATTGCTGTTGTGTGGAAAAACCCCTGAAGAATGTCTGTTGGTATTAAAAGATAAGAATAATTCGAATGGGTTGATTAATGCAGGTGTACGGGATTTAGTGGATCAGCTGGAAAATGGACAGTTTAAAAACATGTTTATTTTTGGAGAAGATCCTGTAGGATGTGCTGTGGATCAATCGAAAGTAGACCAGTGGCTAAAAGGAAAATTCCTGGTAGTGCAGGATCACTTTATGACTTCAACTGCAAAAATGGCTGATATCATACTTCCGGCTTCTTTCCCTGTAGAAACCGGGGGTTCATACACCAACACACAGGGAGTAGAACAACAATTTAGTGGTGTTGAAAATCTTCAAAAATTCGTTCCATCTTATGTTCAACTTTTTGAGTTGCTAAATAAATGGGGCATAAACACAATGTATTCATTAGGTGATGTAAGAGAAAAAATGACCAATGAAAAACAGCCTGTTTCTGTTCAACAAACGGAATTACAAGTTAACCACTCTGAGGGGAATAGCAGGTATTTTGATCACGGTTGCGATAATATCACACAGGAATTTGACCAATACTTTAAGAATCAGTTTAAACAATAAGAATATTTTGAATCACATCAAAAAAAGGAGGTTTCATCAAAACCTCTTTTTTTTGCTGCACTCCCAGCCCAACAAAATAATAATGGAAGTGTTCCCTAATTATTAAACATAATAAATATGAAGAATATTTTTAAGGTTTTGTTGGCCAGCCAGTTATTAAGAAGCACAAAAGGACGAGGAGGCTGTGGATGTTTGTCATTGATTATAATCGGTCTCGTTCTGTATTTCCTTTTTGGTGGCAACATACTCTTATAAAACCGCCCCTATTGAATTTCGGTCAGAATATGCACTTTCCTTCAATATAATTATCCTATTGATTTGGTAGAGTGTTGGCTTTTATAGATTTTTGCCAGCTGAAATTATTTCTATGGATGCTATTATACTTGCGTTAATATTAGCAGGAGCCCTTGTATTATTTATATCAGAATGGATCCGGGTAGATGTTGTGGCCCTTCTGATCATGTGTGCCTTAATTATATTGGGAATTCTATCTCCAGGTGAAGCTGTTGCCGGTTTTAGTAATACTGCTACAGTCACGGTATTGTTCATGTTTATTTTAAGTGCTGCTCTTTTAAGAACAGGTGCATTAAACCGTGTGGGTAGTTTTTTTGCTAAAATGTATAAGAAAAATTATGCAGTCGGGCTAATGGCCATGATGTTATCAGTGGCTCTCGTTTCAGCATTTATCAATAATACCCCCATTGTTGCACTTTTCATCCCCATAATTCTCAAAACGGCCAAAGAAGCAGGTTTTTCAGCAAGTAAATTGCTGATCCCACTTTCTTATGCTTCAATATTTGGGGGTATGTGTACCTTGATTGGTACATCTACCAACGTATTGGTAGATGGAGTGGCCCGTCAAAGTGGTTTACCTGGATTTGGCATGTTCACACTTGCACCGATTGGTGTTTCAATGCTAATTGCCGGTATGATTTATATGCTTCTTGTGGGCAGAAAGTTACTTCCCGATAGAACAGATGAAGACAATGGCAAATATCATCTCCGGGATTATATTACAGAGATTGAACTTTTGGCTGATTCCAAATCAGCAAATAAAATGATCAGGGATGCGCATATTGTGAAGGACTATGGAATGGATATTTTGGAGGTTCACCGAAATAATGAGGTTTTTTCTGTACCAGCAGGTGATTTTATTCTGAAAAACGGTGATTTTATCAAGGTTAGAAGTAACGTGGAGCAATTGCAGAAATTAAAAGATCAGCTGGATATAAATGTAAAACCCACCTTAAAAGTCAGTGATTATCATTTTTCTTCAAAAGACACCTCTCTAGTAGAGTTGATTATCACGTCCAATTCACGTTTTGAAGGAAAAACCATGCAAGAGGTAAATTTCAGGCAACGTTTCAGGGCAATTCCACTCGCCATTAAACACCGGGAAGATATAATACACGATCGTCTAATGAATACACTATTAAAATCTGGTGACATCGTTTTGGTAGAAATAAAAAACAACCGGCTTGATAAATTAAGGGAGGAAGAATATCAACAAAATCAACCATTTGTTTTACTTACCGAACATAAAAACAATATTATCAATTGGAGAAATTTTACTATCGTCATTGCCAGCTTATTGGGGGTAATACTGCTCTCTACTTTTGAAGTACTAAATGTATTGGGAGGTACTCTTATAGCATCCACAATTTTGATAATCTCAGGTTGTATACCCATAAAAGAAGTTTATGATGTGATCGACTGGAAAGTTATATTCTTATTGGCTGGGGCATTAAGTCTGGGAGTAGCTATGGAAACAACAGGCTTATCGGCTATTGTAGCCAATACGATGATTGATGTGGCTGGGCCATTGGGACCAATTGCCATCATTTCTGGATTGTATTTATTGACTTCACTATTGACAGAAATGATGTCGAATAATGCCAGTGCTGCATTACTGGCCCCCATTGCTATATCTACTGCCGAACAAATGGAGTTATCGCCAATGCCATTTATTGTTGCTGTGGCTATAGGTGCTTCAGCCAGTTTTATGACGCCTGTGGGATATCAGACCAATACAATGGTGTATGGCGTAGGGGGTTATAAATTCCTCGATTTCACCAAAGTAGGTGTAGGGTTTAATCTCTTATTTTGGCTCATGGCCACTTTCCTGATCCCTTTTTTTTACGGATTAATTTAAAAAGCGAACCGATATTATCTTCAACCGTAATATGGGATATCCATTTTACCAGAAATCATTCGTGCCCTATCAATTGCAGGATCTTTGGTTTTAAATTCCCCGACAAAAATCTCTTGATTGTCAATCATGATGTACACTGCATAAACGGTGAAGCGGTATTCTCTGGAGCTTACCCACGAACTTACCTTTTGTACATATTTTTCGGGCTTTACATAAACACTAGTAGCTTTTTGAAATGATTGTGAATCGCCATTTTCGAATCCCAGGATCCATAAATATTCTTTGAAGGTATGGGTGGAATTATCCACCTTTAGTTTGTACCAGGTGGTTAAAATAAGGATAGAAAGCAATCCGGTAACCACGCCAATTACTGGGTTTACGGGAATCATAACAATAGTAACAGGGATCAGGATATACCCAAAAATTTTAAATACGCCTTCAAAATAACTTGAGGTATAGATATTGATTTTTGCCATCGGTTCTGAAATTTAGAACCAATATACTCTTTCAGGCGTAATTACGCAATCAAGCCGCACATCATTTTCATTTACATCCTCAATTGATTCAACTGGCGACTCATAAGAAAGCCCCACTTTGAACACATCTTTCCTGCATTCACTTAAAAACCTGTCGTAAAAACCTTTTCCATACCCTACCCTATGGCCGTTGCTATCAAACACCAATAATGGCACAAATACCAGGTCGATGGATACATTATCGCACAAATCACCGGTTTCCGGTTCGGGAATGCCCCATCTATTTTCTATCAGGCGGTGAATAGGATCATAATAATAGTTTATCATTTTACCGGTTTGCAGATCACTACGTGAAATCAGTAACCGTGTAGGATATTTATTTTGCTCAAAATGCTTGATAATTTGCCAGGTATCTATTTCATTAAATTTGACGATAGGAAGAAAAATATGAACATGTAAAAAAGAAGGTTTATAAACCTGATCAAAAAAAAGCTTACTGATCTGATAGCTCAAATCCACACGTTGATCAGGAGTAAGTTGACTACGTTTCTGTAAATAAATCTTTCTGAGCTCAACTTTTTTCATGACCTCATTCTTCAATCAATACATTCATGCTGAAGTCCAAAGGGTCGAATTTTTGGAGTAAAGAAGGGATAAGATCAGGATTATTAAAATAAAAATTTAGGAAGTTAATGGTACGTTCCTGCAATTGACCTCCCGGAAATAGCTTTTCTTTGAGTGATTCCAGCTGTCGTACCACTACATCATGAGTATTTTCTTCAGATTTTTTGATCTTTTTTTCTATTCCTAAAATTATTTTTTCTATTTTAGTTTGCTCAGCACCTATAAAACCTTTCAAACTTTTATCGATTCCTTCTGCTTTTTCGCTTATGGAACTGAAAATCTTTTTTATCTGATCGATCTCTTCAGTAAGCTGGTGTTGCTGTAGACCATTGTCGGCAAGGTATTTTTCTTTTAATTGTACCCAATCAAGAAACAAATCTGCAGGATCGATATTTATCTTGTTTAACTTTTTGGCATTTACATGATTAACATACAATGCAAAATTACGAGGTAAAATAATCGGGAATGGCACCTCATAACAGTCAAAAACCCCTTTCAATTGCAGCCAATAAGCTACTTCAGCCGGACCGCCAATATATGCCAAATTGGGCAATACCATTTCTTGGTACAATGGTCTTAAAATAACATTCGGACTGAATTTTTCAGGATGAAGTTCGATCAACTCCGTAATTTCCTGCGAGTTGAAAGTCTTTTTTGTATTTAAAACCTGATAGGTATTGTTCTCTTTTACTATCCGCTCCCTCAGATGATTTTCAATATAAAAAATATTAATTTCCCTGCTATAAACCTGCTTAGGATATCCCAGTTTTTCCAATTGCAGATTGGTTTCATCTACTGCTTTATGAGCGTGATGATGATGGATTTCTTCATTAAAGACCTTTTTCATTTCCTTCTTTAACAAAGGGTGATCAGGATCGATTGCAATCAAACCTTCTTCGCCAAACAGTTCATTCACAATAAACCTTGTGGCGTCAGAAAGATTTTTATGGTGCAGGTAAGCCCTTTCAAACAATGATGCTTTTTCAGGCAATTCTTCCAGGATTTTTTCAATTCCATGGAGATTAAATCGACCAACTGGTCCGGTCTGGTCTGTAAGCCATTTATATTCTTTATTGAAAAGGTGAAAATGATTGATTTCTTCTACGTCATGATCCTCAGAAGCCATCCAATAAACAGGAACAAAGTTGTATTCAGGGTAAGCACTCTTTAACTTTTTACAAAGATTAATTACTGTGATTATCTTGTAAATGAAATACAAAGGCCCAGTAAAAATATTTAGTTGGTGACCTGTGGTTATTGTAAAGGTATCGTTGTGGGCCAGCCCTTTTAAATTTTCAATAAACTTGGATGATTTTTCAATTCCGCTGTATTGGGTGTTAATTGCTTCCCGAAGGAAAATCCTCTTTTTACTTTCAAAATGTTTTTTCTTTTCAATCTGCGATTTAAAGTTTTCCAATTCAGGAAAAAGTCCATAGAACGGAGTCAGTTTATCATCCTGACGAAGGTAATCCAAAAAAATAGATGAAAAAGCCCCTGATCTTTCGAGCGGAAATTTATATAATTTCATTTATTAAAAATCTTTATTGCCTTTTAAGTGGTATAGCCACCATGTAAAAATGAATCTTAATTATTATAGTTGAATAAGGGAATTGGTGTCTTAAAACATGAAACGACTTTACAACCCTATAGGTTATTATTGTTTTTTTACGATAGTGCTACATTAGTTCCTGCTTTGTTTCATAAAATGCCTGAACCGCTGCGTCAAGGTGTTCCTTCTCATGTACCGCAGAGATCTGTACCCGGATTCTTGCCTGCCCTTTTGGTACCACCGGGAAATAAAAGCCAATCACATATATACCCTTTTTTAATAATGTTTCAGCAAACTTTTGTGCCAGCAATGCATCATACAACATAATGGGTGTGATGGGATGATTACCTGGTTTAATTTCAAACCCAACAGCTTTCATTTTGTCCCTGAAATAAGTGGTATTCCATTCCAGTTTATCCCTTAAATCGGTACTGGAGGACAATAAATCCAATACTGCACCAGAAGCACCGGCAATAACCGGTGATAAAGAATTTGAAAATAAATAGGGTCTTGATTTTTGCCGCAACAAGTCAATCACTTCTTTTTTGCCAGAAGTAAATCCACCCATAGCACCACCTAATGCTTTCCCCAAGGTCCCCGTAATAATGTCAACCCTGCCCATTACACCTTTCAGTTCATGGGTTCCTCTTCCGGTCTTTCCAATAAAACCAGTGGCATGACTGTCATCCACCATTACCACCGCATCATACTTGTCGGCTAAATCACAAATCCTGTCCAACTGGGCAATAGTACCATCCATTGAAAACACACCATCAGTCACAATCAACCTTGTTCTGGCAGGTTCAGCTTTTTTAAGTTGTGTTTCCAGATCATCCATGTTATTATTCAGGTACCTGAACCTTTGAGCTTTACACAACCGAATGCCATCAATAATGGAAGCATGATTGAGCTCATCGGAAATTATGGCATCTTCTTCATTTAATAAAGGTTCGAACACACCGCCATTGGCATCAAAAGCTGCAGCATACAAAATAGTATCTTCCATACCCAAAAAATCGGACAGCTTCTTTTCAAGAGATTTATGGATATCCTGGGTACCACAAATAAATCGAACAGACGACATGCCATATCCATAGGTGTTGAGTGCCTCCTTGGCTGCAGCAACTACTTTAGGATGAGAAGATAAACCCAAATAATTATTGGCACAAAAATTAATCACTTCTTTACCTTCTGAAGTTTTGATTAATGCACTTTGAGGTGTGGTAATTATCCTTTCCTTCTTGTATAAGCCTTCCTCTTGTATTTGAGTAACTGTTGAAGTGATCCGTTGATGAAAGTTCTTATTCATAAAAAATTGGGTTGATTTGTAAAATCAAAGATAACGTTTCCCTAAATAACCTTTGAAACGGTTACTATTTTTTATTTATAAGCTGTATTTCGGCTGAAGATTCATGCTTATCTTATTTAAGGTAAATTCTTCAGTTTTAAACAATAAATACGCAAATCAACTATTTACGCTTTTTCTTCGACCAGGCAGGGTCAGCTTTGTCTCTGTACTTTTTAATGTGGCTGCTATTAAACTTTTGAGGCTGATCAGAATTTAAAACAAGTTCTACCTGTCTGCTATCTCTAAGTGTATTGGCATTTATCCCCTTTGGAATACGGGCACCTATTTCCCAATTTCCATTATTTAAATAGATATAAACACTTCGTTCGACATCATAATAAACATTTTGCTGAGGGAAATAAATGTGTCTGGTTCTTTCACGGTATCCATGAGCAGGTGCCCAGGGAGGTGGTCCACCCTTTTTTTGCGCTAACACATCTTCGGCTATGAACAATGTAAATAAAATGATCAAAAGGGTAGATAAATATATTTTCAGTTTCATGATTGATTTTTTATGCTATTTTAAAACTTTTTATTTTAGCTTTTATTGTAATCATTTTTTGAAACTTACAAGGTGTGAACCGGGGGGAAAAATTAATTTTTATCCAATACCATTTTATAATGTTGAATACCACATTCATCAAAACTTGGGCCCGTTTTTTTGAAGCCAAATTTTTCATAAAAAGGAATAGCGTCAATCTGGGCATGTAAATAAACCTGATCCACCTTATGATTGGTAAAAAATCCACGGACATCCATCAGAACAACCTGTACCAATGCAGCACCAACACCTTTTTTTCTAAAACTTTTAAGTACTGCAAACCTTTCCAGTTTTACCCCGTCAGAAGTAGGTCGCCAACGGGCAGTACCACAAGGATTTCCATCGTCAAGGGCAAGGTAGTGCGTAGCTGTGGCATCAAATTCATCCTGTTCCATATCTTCAGGAACTTTCTGTTCAGACACAAAAACCATTTTCCGGATGCTGATTGCAGTATCTAATTCGTAAGGTTGAGAGATTTTATTGATGTAAAGCATTGTAATAGTTTATACATAGAATATTTCTTCTGCAATAGTTTTCTAACGGTTGGATGCTTTATCATAAGCTTCAATAATGTCTTTGACCAGCTTATGCCTTACCACATCTCTTCCATCAAATTCCACAAAACCTATACCATTTACATCTTTCAGGATGCTTACAGCTTCTACAAGACCCGATCGCTGATTCTTGGGAAGGTCAATTTGAGAAATATCACCATTTACAATCACTTTTGAATTAGGCCCCATCCTCGTCAGGAACATTTTGATCTGCATGGCTGTAGTATTTTGGGCTTCATCCAGTAAAATAAATGCATTGTGCAAAGTTCGGCCTCTCATGTAAGCGAGCGGTGCGATTTCAATATCATTATTTTCCTGATAATACTTTAGTTTTTCAGAAGGGATCATATCTTCCAAAGCATCATATATAGGCCGTAAATAAGGATCGATTTTTTCTTTCAGATCTCCCGGCAAAAATCCTAGATTTTCACCAGCTTCTACAGCAGGCCGGGTGATAATGATTTTTTTAACTTCCTTATTTTTCAAAGCCCTTACCGCAAGTGCTACAGAAATATAGGTTTTACCAGTACCTGCAGGACCAAGAGAAAAAACCAAATCGTTGTCTTTAACAACTTCTACCAATTTTTTTTGGTTGGGTGTCTTAGGCTTGATCAAAAACCCTCGGGTACCATAAATCAGGATATCCTGACGGGTATCTTCCATCGAAGCTTCATCATCTTCTTCCAGATAGGTTTTCACATTGTCGCGGGTAATTTTACCATATTTATGATAATGCGATAACAGGGAATTCATGATGTCATTGATTTTCAGGATTTCGGGGGTACTGCCTTTTATCCTTATCTCGTTTCCTCTTGAAACAATTTTCGACTTGGGAAAAGCCAAAGCCACTTCTTTTATGTTGTCGTTCCCAATTCCCAGAAAATCTACCAACGAGATATTTTCCAGTGTGATTACTTTTTCTACCAAAGGCTATAAATATCTTTTAAAATTATACTTATTTAATTTTTTGAGCCTGTTTTATTTTTAACTTTGCTTTATACAAAATTATATAAATATTCTATCTCATGTATGGCAATTATCACTTTTGTATCGGATTACGGAATTGTCGATCATTATGTTGCATCTGTTAAAGCAAGGATCCTGAGTTTTAATGCCGGACTACAAATCGTTGACATCAGCCATAATATTGAACATTATAATCTTGCACATGGTTCATTCGTCCTCAAGTCAGTCTTTAGGGAGTTTCCAGCTGGCACTGTGCACCTGACAGCCATTCATGATGCATATGCTTCCAGGTTTCTCGCTTTAAAACTAGAAGATCACTTTTTTATAGGTGCCGATAATGGCCTTTTTTCATTAATCAGCGAACATGCCCCGGAACAAATCGTAGAACTGCCAATGCCTAATCAATCTACTTTCCCTGCATTGAATATTCTTGCAACTGCTGCTGCAAAATTGGCCTCCGGAACATCCTTACAGGATCTTGGGATTTCTACAACTAATTTTCAACAATTAATAGGACGGAAAGTCCGGGCTACCAAAAAACAGATAAGTGGTCATGTTATCAGAGTAGATCATTATGGTAATCTGATCACCAATATTGAGAAGCAGGTTTTCGATATCTTAAATAAAAACAAAGATTTTACAATAGTATTTGGTAGGGAGAAACACAGAATTATTCATAAAGCGTATTCTGACACTGAAGCAGGCGACTGTTTTGTTTTATTCAATAGCCTTGGATTGTTGGAAATCGGGATCAACAATGGGAATGCCAATGAACTCCTCGGCCTGGATTATGATAGTCCGGTAATGTTGATTTTTAATGAGTAGAGCAGTTGTTTTAAACAACCGCTCCACATCATTTTACATTCTAATATTCATGAGGCAAAGGTAAGTTCACTTTTTCATGCCAAGGCAGACCATGTTTGTTTAGCATTTCCATGAATGGATCTGGATTAAATTCCTCAACATTATAAACTCCTGCACCACTCCATTTCCCTTCAAGTACCATCATAGCACCAATCATGGCAGGAACTCCGGTTGTATACGAAATGGCCTGAGCCCGCACTTCACGATAAGACTCAGCATGATCGCAGTTGTTATAAATAAAATAGGTCTTCTCTTGTCCATCTTTTATTCCTTTGATCTGACATCCAATAGAGGTCTGCCCTTTATAATTTTCTCCTAATGAAGAAGGTTCAGGCAATACAGCTTTCAGAAACTCAAGCGGAACAATATCCATTCCTTTGTATTTCACCGCATCAATCCTGGTCATACCTACATTTTCCAATACATGTAAATGGGTAATATAATTTTGCGAAAAAGTCATCCAGAAACGGGCTCTTTTAATAGAAGGAAAGTTTTTAACCAATGATTCCAACTCTTCATGATAAAGCAGATAAGATTCTTTAGGACCGATTTCCGGATAATCTATGGGTTTATGTATTTCCAGGGGTTCGGTTTCTATCCATTGACCATTTTCATAAAATCTTCCTTTTGCCGTAATTTCCCTGATGTTTATCTCCGGATTGAAGTTGGTAGCAAATGATTTTCCATGGTCACCTGCATTACAATCAACGATATCAAGATAATGAATTTCATCGAAATGGTGCTTTTGGGCATATGCTGTAAAAATACCAGTCACGCCCGGATCAAAACCACAACCTAAAACAGCTGTAATACCAGCATTTTTAAATTTCTCCTGATAAGCCCATTGCCATTTATATTCAAACTTGGCCACATCTTTCGGCTCATAGTTGGCAGTATCCAGGTAATGGGTTTTGGTTTCCAAACAAGCATCCATGATGGTCAGGTCCTGATAAGGCAATGCCACATTGATGACAATGGCTGGTTGGAAATCATTGATCAGCTTCACCAGTTCCGGTACATTATCTGCATCCACTTTAGCAGTTTTAATCTTCACACCCCGCATTTCTTCAATGTCCCGTGCGATCTGCTCACACTTAGACAATGTCCTACTGGCAAGCATAATTTCAGAAAAAACCTCGGGAACCATTGCACACTTATGGGCAACTACATTTCCGACGCCACCGGCGCCTATGATTAGGACTTTACTCATCTCTTTCTTTATTTAAATTTAAAAAATTATATGGAGCAAAAATATCAAAATTTGTGGCCTGTCATGAAAAAACAGTAAAAAGTTATTTCTGTCATGACTAACCTATTCCAAATAGATCATTTTTCTAGTCATACCACCATCAATAATTACATTCTCACCATTGATAAAATCATTTTTCGGATCACACAAAAATGTACAAGCTCTGGCAATATCTTCTGGTTTTCCAACCCTTCCGGAAGGATGTTGATCATGATCTTCTTTTCTCAAAAGATTTTCATCCTGGGTCATAATCCATCCCGGACTGATACAGTTTACTTGTATTTTAAATTCCGAAAGCGAAATCGCGAGTGCGTGGGTTAAAGCTACTATTCCACCTTTACTGGCTCCATATGCTTCCCAACCTGGTTCGGACATGTACGCCCTTGTCGATCCGATGTTAATAATTTTTCCACCCCGTTCTTTCATCATTTCCACTGCCATTTTTGCACATAAAAATGCTCCTCTCAAATTTGTGTTTATCACTTTATCCCAATCTTCCACCTCCAATGAAAAAATCGGTTGTGATTTCGATATACCAGCATTATTAATTAAAATATCCAATTTACCCGCTTTCTCCTTGACTTCTTTAGACATTAAATCTATCTGAGAAGGTTCACTGATATCACATTTGATAAAATAAGTGGTTCCTCCATGTTCATTTAATAAATCAGAAAACTTGTGTCCCTCTTCTTCCAGGATATCAATTATAAAAACAGCTGCCCCCTCATCAGCAAATTGTTTTACAATAGCTGCACCTATACCACTGGCACCGCCAGTTACCAATACGGTTTGATCTAAAAATACTTGGTTCTGCATTTGCATTTATTTATTGTCTTGTATGTTAACCTATCCTTTTAATGAGTGTTTCAACACAAATATCAATTTTCACTAAGTTAATGGAATCTGAATATCTTATAAAAAAATGTTCACCTGCGGACCCTAAACCGTTCATTGATGGACATTGATTTAAAACACACCTATTTTATCTCATCCCCGCGCAAGCATTTTTCTTATGGCATACTTATTGGCTGCTTTTCAATATGAAAAATGTAAGTATGCTTAAATTAAAAAACATAACAAAGACTTATGCTGATCACGGCGTAGTAAACTTTGCGCTGAATGGAATAAACATAGAAGTAAAAGAAGGTGAATTTCTTTCAATTATGGGGCCCTCGGGTTGTGGAAAAACATCCCTGATCAATATATTGGGATTACTTGACTTCCCGAGTACAGGTGAGTATCAATTTTACAACCAGGAAGTATCCCGATATTCTGAAAAAGAACTGGCAACGTTACGCAAGGGGTCAATAGGTTTTGTATTTGAAGATTTTAATCTTATTGATGAGCTGACCGTTTTTGAAAATATTGAATTGCCCTTATTATATTTAAAGCAACAGGGGGCTGACAGAAAAAAGAAAATAGAAGAAGTGATGGAAGAAATGAATATTTCTCATCGTAGACATCAATTTCCTCAACAATTAACCGGTGGACAACAACAAAGAGTGGCTATTGCTCGTGCATTGGTATCAATGCCACGTTTGATCCTAGCCGATGAGCCTACAGGCAATTTAGATTCAATAAATAGTGAAGAGGTTATGAAATTGTTGACACAAATTAATGACAAAGGCACTACTGTAATCATGGTAACACACTCACCACATGATGCAAGTTACGCACATAGGACTATAAATTTATTTGACGGAAAAATTATTACTGAAAATATTACTGAACAATTTCATATTTAGAGAATTCGTTCGTATATTTATAGCAATACCTGATCAACGTATTGATTTTTCCCTTGAAGCCGTCTCACCAGACGGCTTTTACATTTTAGAAAGGTTTTACTTCACACCCTAGATCATGAAGTGTGCTAACCCAATAGGCATACATTTCCGGAGTTGCATCAATAAATTCAGCCATGGGCAACTCTATCCCCATTTGTTTGGCTTTTGATTCTGCCAAATCATCGAATGGTATTAGCTGAACTTCAATTTTATACTGATTAGATAACGCTGCAATACCTTTAAAATGAACATCAGAATCGTTGTATCCCGGAATGATTGGGCACCGTAAAATTACCTTCTTATTATGGTTAACCAGGAATTCCAGGTTTTTAAGGATCAATTGCTGGTTTACACCTGTAAATTCCTGATGTCTTGAGGGATCAGTTTCTTTATAATCAAACAGGAACATGTCAACATACGGTGATACTTCCTCAAAAAAAGCAGTTTTAGCATATCCGGAAGTATCAAGACAAGTATGAATATTCAGTTCATTTGCTCTTTTTAGAAATGCCAGCGTAAAACCGAATTGAGACATTGGCTCCCCACCGGAAAGCGTAATTCCACCATTATTTGCCCGAAAACTTTCTATTTCTGGCAGCACCAGATCCATGGCCTCATCGACAGTAAATGGTTTTCCTGAAATACTTACAGCATCGAATGGACAGGTTTTTACGCAATATCCATCCGCCTCACAATTGTCAAAGTGGATTTCATGGTGATCACCTTCTGCAAAGTGGGCCATATTTTTGCAAGAAGTAATGCAGGTAAAACAATTGTGACAGTTGTTTTCTTCAAATACCAGTTGTGGTTTAAATGAGCGGGCTTCAGGATTATGACACCAAACACATCGGAGCGGACACCCCTTTAGCATTAGAACCGTTCTTAGACCGGGTCCATCTTGTGATGATTGATGCTTGATCTGAAATAATACGCCTTCTTCCTTCATGATCTTTCTGATAACGAAAGATACCCGTAAAAATTACCTGGTAACCTACCCCCATCTCAAATGAAGCAACCAATTTATACAAAAATCAGTTGCAAAAAAAGAAGCCGGTAAAAATTTACCAGCTTCAAAATTAACTTTTTACGGTCAAAATATATTTAGCTCAGTTCATTCTGGATTTCAACCAAGTTCATATAATTAATCGACCTTTCCTTTAGGATCTGAAAGTTGGATAATAAATCCTCCCCTTCAAGATCTTCCAGAAATTTTTCGGTAATGTTGAATAACTGCATAAATATGGAATTATCACCAGATGGATAGAATATACCTGATATATCCTTATCAAAGGCTTCATCTGCAAATGGTTTTAACTGATTTTTTATGAAGTTTTCGACATTAATTTTAGTATTATCATCAATAGCTGTTCGGCCACAATATAATACGATGTTGTAAGACGCTACCATTGCATTTACAATTTTTGTAGCATTCTCCTTTTGCTCGTCTATGTGCTCGAAATATCTTTCACAAAGGCTCCAAAGGTCGTTGTATAGAAAGTTAGTGAATTTAAATTTATTCCTGTACTCTTTCTTGATAAGCAAATTAAACATGAGAATTATAAATTTAAGTTAAATAATACCGGTTTGTTTTTCTGCTAAACTCTCTTCACAAAGTAAATTAAAATATATTTCCTAATTGTTTTTTTTTACACGGTTTAGTGTACGATGTAAGCTTTACCAATAATTCGAATCCTGTATAAGTGATTTGTGAATTAGTTTTGTTAGAACATAATTCCAGAATTGGGAAACGGGTTTAAGTGATTGTAAAGTGATCTTGAAATAAAGGACTCATTACTAATAAATTATCGTTCCGAAAGCTTATTAACCGACTACACGATCTGGTACTTAAATGTAGTGAAGAGGTTTATTGTAACAAAAGAACCTAATGCGTAAGAAGTCAATACGAATTGAAACATAGCGAAAAAAAATCACCATGAGAAAACTATTCATCATTTTGCCACTCCTTCTGATGATGCTGTTTGGTTGCAGAGCAAAACATTCATACAAGTCAATGGAAGGTAAAAAAAAGCTTAAACACTATAATTCGATACCATATAAATAACAAATATTTTTTCTGCTGTTAGTAGATCCAAAAGAGATAAATCTAGATAAATCTTTGTAAAAATTTTATCAAGATATTTTGTTCTTAACTATTTATAGTAAGGGATTGGTCAAATAATCCTGATTTTAGGGGAATTCCTTTTAAATTATGAAATTATATTTCTAAATTTGCGGTTCGAATTGGAGGACTGGGCTTTGAAGGAAATAAAGGAATTCAATATTGAAATATACAAGCTTGCCAATGGCATTCATAAATATAATTTTGAAGTCAAGGATTCGTTCTTTGAGCACTTTGAAAACAGTTTAATAGAAAAGGGCTCGGCTTTGGTTTCTGTGGAACTGACGAAATCCGACACTTTTATTAAAATGGGGTTCGACATACAAGGAATGTATGAACTGATTTGCGACAGGAGCCTTGAAAGCTTTTTTCAGCATTTTAGTACCCATGAAAAGGTCATTTTCAAATTTGGACCTGAAGTTCAGGAATTAGATGATGATATATATGTAATTTTAAAAAATACTCAACGGCTAAATATCGCTCAGTTGGTGTATGAGTTTATCAGCATTACAATTCCAATGAAAAAATTGCATCCGAGGTATGAGAATGACCTGGAAAACGAAGATGAAATGTTGATTTATTCTTCTGAGGACGAGGATCAAGGAAACGAATCGGAAGCTCAGGAAGAAAAGGACATAGATCCAAGATGGTTAAAACTAAAAAATTTAAAAAATAATAACGATAATTAAAAATGGCACATCCAAAGCGTAAAATATCTAAAACCAGAAGGGACAAAAGAAGGACCCATCATCATGCTATGAAGCCAACCGTAGCAGAATGTTCAAATTGTGGTTCAGCTGTGCTGCTTCACCGGGTTTGCCCCGAATGTGGACATTATAAAGGAAAACCTGCTATTGAGAAAGAAGTAGCTGTTTAACCCATTATCATGTTAAGACATAATTTACAACTTATTGGAGTAAGTGCCAGTAAGTTTTTTTATTTACATATATAGATGCTTTTTCATAAAAACGTAAAAAACACGCCTCATTACTGCATGCTTTTTACGTTTTTTTTTATTTTTTTTTATGTCTGACGATTAAATCCTAATATTGCCGAAATTTTATCAGAATAATATAAAAGGCCTATAATAACAGATGGAAAAAATCAAAGCAGTAATCAGCGGTATCCATGGATATGTTCCGGATTATGTATTGAGCAATCAGGAGTTGGAGAAACTGGTAGATACTACTGATGAATGGATCACTTCCCGAACAGGTATTCAGGAGCGAAGGGTTTTAAAGGGAGAAAATAAGGGTACTTCTGTAATGGGTATTGAAGCGGTAAAAGGTTTATTGGAAAAAACCAATACCGATCCCATGGATATCGATATGATCATCTGCACTACAGTAACACCAGATATGTTATTTCCTGCCACTGCTAACATCATAAGTAATGGTGTGGGGGCTAAAAAAGCTTTTGGGTATGACCTGGAAGCAGCATGTTCCGGTTTTATTTATGCCTTAGTCACTGCATCACAATTCATAGAAACAGGGAAATATAAAAAAATCGTTGTTGTCGGAGCCGACAAAATGTCATCAATTGTTGATTACTCCGATAGAACTACCTGTATTCTTTTTGGCGATGGAGCAGGAGCTGTTTTACTTGAACCTACCACTGATCATGTGGGAATTATCGACTCCATTCTCAGATCTGATGGTTCCGGTGAAGAATTTTTACATATGAAAGCCGGTGGTAGCCGGAAACCACCTTCAGTTGAATCAATTCATAATAAAGAACATTACGTCTATCAGGAAGGGTCGGCAGTATTTAAATTTGCTGTCACCAATATGGCCGATGTTGCTGCTGAAGTGGCAGCAAAAAATGACCTAACCGCTGAAACTATTGATTGGCTGGTACCTCATCAGGCAAACAAACGGATCATCGATGCTACTGCCAGAAGAGTTGGGATCAGCAATGAAAAAGTTATGATGAATATACATAAATTCGGCAATACAACTTGTGCTACCATTCCTTTGTTATTGTGGGAGTATGAGCACCAATTGAACAAAGGTGATAACCTGATTCTTGCAGCTTTTGGAGGTGGTTTTACCTGGGGTTCAATTTATGTTAAATGGGGCTATAATTCTTAATAATTCATTTTTTATTTTAACAGATCATTCGTAAATTACAAGATTAATCGATACTATGGCAACTACAGCAGACTTTAAAAATGGTTTATGCATTGAGTATAATAATGACCTATGCACCATAGTGGAATTTCAACATGTAAAACCTGGCAAAGGAGGCGCATTTGTAAGGACAAAACTAAAAAGTCTTACATCCGGTAAAATCTTCGAAAATACTTTTAATTCGGGTGTAAAAGTGACTACTGCCCGGATCGAAAGAAGACCTCATCAATTTTTATATAAAGATGATTTTGGTTTTCATTTTATGGATGCCAATACTTTTGAACAAATTACTCTTCAGGAATCATTAATTTCTGGTGCCGGATTTATGAAAGAAGGCCAGGAAGTAGAAGTGGTAGTACATGCGGAAACTGAAACCCCGCTAAGCTGTGAACTTCCTTCTTTTGTAGAATTGACAATAACTTACGCCGAACCGGGCATCAAAGGTGATACTGCTACAAATGCATCAAAACCAGCCACTTTGGAAACAGGCATCGTCATTCAGGTTCCGCTGTTCGTTAATGAAGGTGACAAAATCCGGATCGATACCAGAACAAACAGCTATTATGAAAGGGTAAAATAAACTTATGATAAACTTATATGAAAGCAAAAGAAATCAGAGATTTAATCGATTTTATTTCTCAATCCGGCTTGGATGAAGTAAGTATCGAGACAGAAGAATTTAAATTATCCGTAAAAAAAAATTGTGGGGCTAAGACAGAGTCACCTTTACCAAAAGGTGGTAGCAGTAACGAAAAACCCCAGGTAAAATTAGAATCACCTACCCAATTTCATGAACCTGAAGCAGCAATTACGATTCAGGAAAATACTGTTAACAATAATTATATCACTATTAAATCTCCAATGATCGGCACTTTTTACCAGTCGGCCAATCCTGAATCAGATCCATTTATCAAAGTAGGTGATACAGTTACAACAGGTCAAACGGTTTGTATCATTGAAGCTATGAAATTATTCAATGAAATTGAATCAGAAATTTCCGGAAAAGTGCTGAAGATATTGGTCGACAATGCTACACCTGTAGAATTTGATCAACCATTATTCCTGGTCGACCCATCCTAATATAGGGTTACTGGAGTTTTATTTTTTCAATTATTGCTCATTTAACGTGAATCAGTTGTGTTCAAAAAAATATTAATTGCCAATCGGGGAGAAATCGCATTAAGAGTAATCAGGACCTGTCGTGAAATGGGGATTCATACGGTTGCTGTCTATTCAACGGCTGACAAAGAAAGCCTTCATGTCAGATTCGCCGATGAAGCCGTATGTATTGGTCCACCTCCCAGTTCCAGGTCATATTTGAATATTCCTTCCATCATCGCCGCCGCTGAAATCACAAATGCGGACGCCATTCATCCAGGATATGGGTTTCTTTCCGAAAATGCCGAGTTTTCAAGGGTATGTCAGGAGTATAACATAAAATTTATTGGCCCATCCCCCGAAATGATCAATTTGATGGGTGATAAAGCTACGGCCAAAGATACCATGAAAAAAGCGGGAGTCCCTACTATTCCTGGCTCCGATGGACTTATCACTACTCTGGAAGAAGGTATAAAAATTGCGTCTAAAATAGGCTATCCTGTGATTTTAAAAGCAACAGCTGGAGGAGGAGGAAAAGGGATGCGCATTGCCAGGGAAGAATCTGAGTTTAAAAAAGGCTGGGATGATGCCAAGCGTGAAGCAGGTGCTGCATTTGGAAATGATGGCCTTTATCTTGAAAAATACATAGAGGAACCACGCCATATAGAAATTCAGATATTGGGAGATCAACATGGCAATGCCTGCCACCTTTCAGAAAGGGATTGTTCCATCCAACGGCGTCATCAAAAGTTGGTGGAGGAAACTCCTTCTCCTTTTATAACAGATGATCTGCGCGAACGAATGGGTGCTGCAGCCATAAAAGGTGCCAAAGCCATAAAATATGAAGGTGCGGGCACTATAGAATTTCTTGTGGATAAAAACAGGAATTTTTATTTTATGGAAATGAACACCAGGATCCAGGTAGAACATCCAGTCACCGAATGTGTGACTGATACTGATCTGATCAAGGACCAAATAAAAATTGCTGCTGGGCATCCGGTGCCAGAACACAACTTCTTTCCAAACAAATATGCTATTGAATGCCGTATAAATGCGGAAGATCCCGCTCATGGTTTCAGGCCTAGCCCAGGAAAAATACATACACTACATTTCCCGGGAGGTCGTGGAGTCCGAATCGATAGTCATGTTTATGCAG
>JAEWLI010000174.1 GCA_023393375.1 Bacteroidota bacterium | reverse complement strand
TTTTCAAGCCCTTCATGGTGTGTAAAAACAATTTTTGCCCTTAGTCCATCATAAGCATTCAAACCCGTAGAAATGGTATTGTCGAAAACATAGCTTAATTCACCACCAGCATAAAAATCCAACTGTTTGGATAATGGATTAGAACCACTTATAATAGAAGGGCTTAAATCATAAAAGACCGTATTGGCAATAAACGGAGAAAGGGATATTCTTGATGAAACTGTAATGGGGAGGGCAAAGGTAAGTTTTATATTATTCAAAATATATTTTTGATCCACTACTTGGGCATCAGCTCTAAGTACATTTCTATCATAACGTATCCCCAGATCTACCCTTTTTTTCAAATATTGATACTCTGCAAAAAGTTTTCCACTGGAGAAGTCGGTTGTTGTAGTCACCCCTCCATAAAAGCTATGATCTTCCAGCAGATCTGTCAAGTGTGTTTTCAGTTGAATACCAAATCCCATTAAGGGGTCTATTACAAAAGTAGTCACTACATTATCAGCACTGAAGCGGGTTTCATAATCAAAAGGACCGTTTATTTGAGTTTCTTTTTGACTTCTTCTGAAAGCTTCCAGAAAAGATTCTTTAGGTTTTACTTCTTCTATTATATCTTGTTCAAAAGTATAATTGTCGGTATTGATGAGGTCATCTGATGACTCCAATAATTGTTCGAGTTGTGACTTAGGGGTTTCTGCCGGTGTTGTCACTTCTACTTGGGTGGTATCTTCATTTGAGGATATAATTTCCTCCGGTTCTATAGCATTTCGCTTCATCAGCCGCTGTGCAGTCATTCGGGCATTTTTGATTTCTATTCGGCTGGTTGAAGGGGTAAAAATATTATTATTGAAATCATAATCCTCGATAAGGAACAGCTGATCTGCTTGGTCCAGAGTAGAGATGAATGTAAGTTTATTTTTCTCCTGATCAATATCAAAATCAGCTATACTGTGTGTATAATTGGATACCTGATTATAAATCTTGTTGTTCAAATTAAATTTATAAATATTGTATATCCCTTTTTGGTCACTTAAATAATAAATTTCAGATTCACTTACAGGTACAGGTTTGATATCATTCCCCAGAGTATTCGTCAATCGAGTGAAGGTATCTTGAGTTGTGTCTATGCTGTAAACAAATAAGTTATAGCTGGTTTTCATTTGGTTTAGCTTGGCAGTATCTTTCACAAGAAGAGAATCGGTAGGCCGGTTGGAGCTAAAAACAATATTAGTGGTGTTTGGTACAAATCTTGGATTCAACTCATCATAGATATCGTTGGTTACCCGTTTAATGGAATTTCTTCGGAGACTGATCAAAAAAAGGTCATTTTTTCCATCAATATCAGCACTTAGTACGGCTAAAGACCCACCAGATTCTATATCAAATCCTTTTACACTATTTAATCGACCAAGTTCTTTCGACTGACGTCTATTTGATGAAACATTGTAAATCCACAACCTTGTTTTGCCTCTTGAAACACCTATGATACCTAAATTTTCATCATCCTGCCAGGCTAATACTGGTAAATTTTGATCAAATTCCTGATCAATTATTTTATATCCTCCTGTCAAAACGGTTCTTTTTTTATTCCTCTCCAGTCGGACAACACTCACTTGGTATTTCCCATTGTTGATTGATGCATATGCTACAAATTTTCCGTCAGGGCTCATGGCCATTCCCGGATAAATTATTTCTTTTTTATTATTTTTGGTTATAGCGTTTTCTTTTAATGGCAATTGATAACTTTCAGCGATTTTAGCATTCATAGCGGCATAATATGATTGCCATTCTACTAAAAACTGTCGAAAAGGAATTCCCAAAGTATTGGAAATAGACCGTTCCTGATTTCTGGTGATACGGGTGAGGTTAAGAATATTGGAAATATTGGTGTTTCCATATTTTTCGGATATAAAGTTCCATACCGATTGCCCGATAATCTTCGCTTCATCTCCTGTGTACCTGTTCAAATTTTTAATTTTACTCTGAACCAGATCTCGCATATAATCATCCATTTCTACATTCCAGCCTCTGGCAAGATAGAGTGCTGCACCATCCATAAACCAGTCAGGGAGATTTAATAGGTAATTATTTTGAAACATGTCTGCAAGAGTGCCGCCATACATCATATCGTACACCAGCATCTTGCTGATTTTGAATACCAATTCGTCTTTAAAACCATCAGCTGAGCCAGGATATGCAATCTCTACATGTGTTTTTACAAAATCTGTCTGGCCACCTTCATTAAATTGTTTGCCCTTTACACCCACATTGCTTTGGTGTAGATCACTTACCGAGTTATATAAAAATATTTTAGTTTTAAAATAAGGGGCATAACCAAGCAAATCAGTAATTTTCTCAAATTCTTCTTCCAAATACTCAGCGGCGGTATAAGCTAACCAGTCGCCTCCATCATAAAAATAAATATCAAAATTCTCTGTATGATAGAATCTCCAATTAAAATCTTTATATTGAATCCTGTTTTTGCCGAATTTTTCATTAGCTGCCTGGGCATAGATTGTGGCATTACACAAGATCAGAAGAAAAAAGGTTGCCAACCATGGTGCCCAAATTCTGTACTTTATGTTCATTTTTATCGACCTTAATTTTTTTTATATATAACGACGAATATCTGCTTCCTTGTCAATTATTTGTTGGTTTAACAAATGATCTGCAAACTGTTTTGCGTAATAGGGTCCTAAGGAAATTCCTTTAGTACCAAAACCATTAAATATGCCAATAAGTTTGTTGTCCGGGTGAAGTCCTACAAAAGGACGTCTATCTTTTGTAGCAGGTCTTATTCCTGCTTGCTGATCCACCACTTCAAACTCTGGTTTAAAGATCAATTTTAATTTATCCATCAAATAACTTTTTGCCTCCTCTGTGATGACATCATCAATCCGAGAACGATCATAAGTAGCTCCGATTTTTATAGTTGAATCATTTGAAGGCAACAAAAAAATATCTTTACTAATGATCTGATTTGGAACAAGCCCGGAATTAATTTTTAAAATTTCTCCTTTAACCAATCCAAAAGGCAGTTTATTAAAAAACCTGTTTTGAACAGCTGAAGAACCTTCACAAAAAATGACCTTACCAGCTTTTATTTCTCCATACGTAATTGATCGTTCAGATAAATATAATGAATCATGAAGAAATTTTTGCTGAATATACATATTTTTCTTTTCAAAGAATTGCCTGAAAGCATTCAGCAAAGTAATTGTATTTACGTATCCGGCATGGTTTAGTTCTACACCTCCAAGATGATGGGTGAGCAAGCGGTCATGAAGAGGGGACACGTGTAGCTGTTTTATAAAAGGTATAAATGTGGGATCAGTACTTCTGCCCATCCAGTCATTCTGATCTTTGATCTGCATAAATGGTTTATATATACCAATTGGATGATAAAATTGGCGATCCAACATGGTTTCCAATTCCTTATAAAACTTATCCAAAAAGCTGAATATTGGTAATGCATTCCATGATAATGCCATTCTTTGGCCGGTAACCGGGTTAAATATTCCGGCTGCTACCTTTGAAGAAGTATTCGCTACCCCTTCATCAAAAACTACAATTTTACATTGTCGCCTGATGAGCTCATAAGCAAGAAAGGAACCTGCAAGCCCCTGTCCTACAATTATAAAATCTATCTCCGGCATTTTTTGCGTTAAAGGGATTATATTTTCATTTTTGCAATCAAAGATGATGCTAACTTTAAACTTACCACAACTTTCATGTTTGAACAATTATTGGGAAGGAAAGTACTTTTATTATGATAACTATTAAATCATTTACCTTCAATCCTTTTCAGGAAAACACCTATGTGGTTTATGATGAAACCGGTGAATGCCTGGTGATAGATCCTGGCTGTTATCAGAAAAATGAAGAACAGGAACTTTCAGCATTTATTACCGATCAACAATTAACGGTGAAACTATTGGTAAATACACATTGCCACATAGATCATATTTTTGGTAATTATTTTGTTAAAGAAAAATATCAAACCCATTTGATGATTCATCCCCTTGAAGAACAAAATCTGATCTCGGCAAAATTGTATGCAGAAATGTTTGGTATTAAAATGACTGGTGAAACTTCTCCCGACATTTTTATTCATGAAGGGGAAAAAATTCAGTTTGGTCGTTCGGAATTTGAAATTCTATTTGTCCCGGGACACTCTGAGGGCCATATTGCCCTGGTAAACAAAGACCAAAAAATTTGCATCGGAGGAGATGTACTGTTCAGAGGAAGTATAGGTAGAACAGATTTGCCGGGTGGAAATTATGAGACACTAATGAATAGCATCCGGGAGCAGATGTTATCACTAGATGACGATATGAAGGTATATTCTGGACACGGTCCTGCTACACAGATTGGTTATGAAAGAAGAACAAATCCTTTTATTTTGAATTTATGTTAAGAATTGGCAGATATATTCCCAACGCCATCACTTTATTAAACCTTTTTTCAGGTTGTGTTGGTATTGTTTTTCTTTTTCAAGGATATGTACTGGCCGCAGCATGGATGATTTGGGCTGCGGCAATTTTCGATTTTTTTGATGGTTTTGCAGCAAGAATTTTAAAAGTAAATTCGGCAATCGGAAAAGAACTTGATTCTTTGGCCGATGTGGTTTCCTTTGGTGTTCTGCCTTCTGCCATTATTTTTAATTTATTCGAAAGGATGGATACACATCCCTATCTGTCGTATTTCGGATTCCTGGTGGCATTATTTTCTGCATTACGTCTGGCCAGATTTAATGTTGATACCCGACAATCGGAATCATTTATAGGGCTTCCGGTACCTGCAAATGCCATAATGATCAGCTCATTTCCTTACATATTTTATGAATATAAGTTTTTTATGCTGACAAACCCTTATGGGTTGATGGTCATCACTATAGTTTTATCTTTATTGTTAGTAAGCAATATCCATTTATTCGCATTGAAATTCAAAGGGTATGGTTGGAGAGGAAATGAAGTCAAATATCTTTATTTAATCATTAGTGTAATATTATTGCTGCTGTTTCAATTCGCGGCGATTCCCATCATCGTAATTTTGTATATTATTTTTTCGGTAATTTTGAATTATATATTGAAAAGGGATCGTTAATAAAGAACCTGTGTTTTTGACTCAGGATTTAGTTTCCACTATGACCAAGCAGTCCATTATATCTATATCATGGATATGGATCATCTTCATGATTTTCCCTATATATAGTATTGCCCAAGGTAATTTAGGAAAAGTGGAACAGATATCACTCCGTTGGAATGATCCTGTAACAATATCAGTAGAAAGTGGTGAAACTATTACAATGTTAAATCATCATTTGGCCCAACACGAAGATAAATATAATTACCTGCCCATAGTGCGAATAAAACTAACCAATGTTTTGGTCGATAGTGTAGCAGTTATATTTCATGAAACAGACGCGTTTAGTGCGGACGAAAAGTTATTGATTACACAATCAGATTATAAGGATGTGCCTTTTATCCATTTTGAATCCTATTACCGTTATAAAGATCCGATCACCGAAATCGATATTATACCAATAGATACGGTGGGCGGGTTATTCAAACCCCAATCCGTTACCATAGAATATTATTACAATGAATTGCCTGTTAACCTGATCAATACCAATGTTTACAAACAACAGGGGCGCAACTCTGTGCTATCTGAGGGTGAATGGTATAAAATTGGTGTGGCACAAAATGGGATATACAAGCTAACACCAGATTTCTTGAAGACTCTGGGTGTTAATATTTCATCAGTAGATCCCAGAAAAATAAGGATCTTTGGAAATGGAGGTAAGGTGTTGCCACAAAATACCAGTAAACAGGTAATGACTGACCTGGTTGAGAACGCCATTATGGTAACCGGTGAATCCGATGGTAGATTTGATGCTTCAGATTATATTCTTTTTTATGGTCAAAGCCCTCATACATTAAATTATATTCCCAATCTAAATAAAATCAATTACGAAAACCATCCGTACAGTGATACCAGTTATTATTATATTAACATTGGAACTTCTTTTGGTAAAAGGATACAGGTTTCTGAACATGTAAACGGCACTTTCCCGGCAATATCCCAATATGATGATTGGCAGGTTCATGAAAAAAATAAATATAGCATAATGAATACCGAACCTCATAAAGAAGTGTATGGTGGTTCAGGTAGAAATTGGTATGGTGAACGCATGAATTTGAACCAAAAAGAGGTAAAAATTACCTTCCCGGCAAAAGGCATTATTTCAGGTTCAGCAATCAAACTAATTTCATCTCTTGCTGCAAGTTCAACTTCATCATCTACATTTTCAATCAAGCTGAATGGCCAAATGATAAGCAGTCAACAGGTGGGAGCTATTATAGAAGGGGATTATTTTGATAAAGTTGTTCTTGGAACTGACACCTTTAATACCATTTTAAATCAAATACCATCTGATGGCAATATGGTTATTACTTTAAATTATGATAATCCTAAAGATAGCCGCACCGTTGCCTATCTCGATTATTTGATAGTCCAATGCCAAAAAGAACTAGCTTTTTATTCACCACAAAACTCTTTTACTTCCTTGGCATCACTCAAGAATGAAACTTCCCGATTTGTGATTAAAAACGCAGGAGAAGTGGTTTGGGTGTGGGACATTACAAATGGTTTGGAACCATTACAGCAGCAGGTAAAATATGAAAGCACTTCCGCAGTATTCTCTACAGCAACTAACTACTTAAAAAAGTTCATCGCTTTCGACAAAACCTCATCTTTGCTGACACCGGTGTTTATTGAAAAAGTACAGACACAAAATTTGCATAGTGTCGAAACACCAGACCTTTTGATCATCACCCATCCGGATTTCCAAACGCAAGCAGAACGTTTGGCAGCTTTCCGAAGGTCTCATAATGGCTATAGCGTAGTAGTAGCTACCACAAAACAGGTTTTTAATGAGTTTTCATCGGGTTCGCCAGACATTACCGCTATACGCAACTTTGCCAAATACTTGTATGATAATGGGGGTAGAAATAGTCTTAAATATTTGTTGCTTTTTGGCAAATCTTCCTTTGACTTTAAAAATATTTTAGGTGAAGGCAAAAATTATGTGCCCGGGTATCAATCAAGGAATTCTTCTCATCCTATATACAGTTATTCTTCTGACGATTATTTTGGATTTCTTGATGATGGGGAAGGGGAGTGGGAGGAAAATAATCAGGGTGATCATTTTATGGACATCGGGGTAGGCAGGTTGCCTGTTACATCTTTAGAAGAAGCCAGGATTATAGTAGATAAATTGGTTCATTACGATACTTCACCTTCCACATTTGATGATTGGAGAAAACAGATTTATTTTATAGCGGACGACGAAGATAATAACAGCCATTTAACCGATTCGGAAAAACTGGCCAACAAAATTGAATCTGACTATCCAGGATTTAATGTAAACAAAATTTATCTAGATGCTTATCCACAAATATCCAATCCCGGTGAAAGATCACCTGAAACCAATCGGGCTATCAATGAAATGATCGAAAAAGGAGCATTGATGGTCAACTATGTTGGTCATGGTAGCCCTGACCAATGGGCTGATGAACAAATACTTACGATTGTAGGAATAAATGAATGGAAAAACATCGACAAGTTGCCTTTATTTGTAGCAGCCACCTGCCAATTTGGTCGGCAGGACAACCCAACTTTAAAATCAGGAGGGGAATATTTGCTCTTTAACCCAGAAGGTGGTGCAATTGGATTGGTTACCACAGGAAGACCAGTTTATGCAAGTTCAAACTTTCAACTCAACAACGCTTTCTATAATTCAGCTTTTGAAAAAGATGAACAACAGCAGCTGCCAACATTGGGCGACATTTTCAGGCATACTAAAAATAATAGCCTTCAAGGCAACAACAACCGCAGTTTTTCTTTGCTGGCTGATCCTTCCATGACGCTGGCTTATCCCAAACAGGAAGTTAAAATCACCGGGATAAAAACGTTACCCGGAAACGTTGTTTCAGACACTATCAAAGCCCTTCAGAAAATCAAAATTGAAGGTGAAATCCATGATTTACATGGTTTAAAAGATGAATATTTTCAGGGGGAGTTATTCGCAACGATATTTGATAAAATGTCAAAAGTTACTACCTATGGCAACAAGGGATATTCCACTTCATTTAATCAATGGGACAACCTTATATATAATGGTGGAGCCAAAGTAAAGGATGGTTCATTTTCGTTCGAATTTATCGCACCTAAAAATATTTCCTACCAAATGGGAACAGGTAAAATCAGTCTTTATGCCCATGACCGGGAAAGAATGATAGATGCTGGAGGAGCAGAAGCAAATATTAAAATTGGTGGCAGCATCCTAAACGCCCCCTTAGATGATACACCACCGGACATTAAATTATTCATGGAGGATACCCTTTTCAGAAATGGTGGACTTACAGGAAATAGTCCGTCACTATTGATCCGGTTATTTGATGAAAGCGGTATCAATATTTCCAAAAAAGGATTAGGCCAGGATATTACCGCATCAATCGATGGATCGCCATTGATCGTAATGAATCATTTTTATAGGAGTGATCAGGGTGATTTCAGAAAAGGATGGATCAGTTATCCGTTGCACAATCTTGAAGAAGGTCCTCATGAAATTGTAGTAAAGGCTTGGGATACATATAATAATTCCTCCGAATCAAATATAAAATTCGTGGTAGGAAGTCTGAAAAAGTTGGAAATCAGAAAATTAACCAGTAACCCCAATCCATTTAGAGAACAAACTGAATTATCATTTGAACATAACCGAGCAGGAGATGACCTGGAGGTGAGGGCTCAATTGCTTTCAATTAGAGGGGAATTGGTCAGAACAATGGATTTACAATTTGAAAATAGTAATTCTGTAGTATATTTGTTAGACTGGGATGGCACCGGCCCCTCAGGGAAAAAATTGGAAACAGGTTTATACATCTTAAAAGTATTTGTTCGTTCTTTACAAGATGGTTCACAAAGTATATTGACTACGAAAATCACGCTAATAAATTAAAATCAATTAAAAGATTATATGGCCATTTCATTTAAACACAAAATAGGTTGTGTATCATTGGTATTAATCATGATCCTTGCAGCACATCTCCAGGCACAACCAGTAGACACCACATTTCTTGGACAAACAGGACGAGTAATTACTACGGCTTTACCCTTCTTAATGATATCACCCGATGCCAGAGCAAGTGGCATGGGCGATATAGGAGCTGCAACTAAACCTGATAATCATTCCATCTATTGGAATCCTGCAAAAACGGCTTTCCTGGAAGAAGATTTTGGTCTGGCAGTTTCATACACCCCCTGGCTTAAAAAGATTATCGATGATATGTCCATTTCCTATTTGTCGGTGTATAAAAAAATTACTCGGGAACAGGCAGTTGGGATTGAATTTAAATATTTTGATTTGGGGGATATTATGTTTACAGATCAATCGGGAGACGATATTCAGGATTTTCGACCCAAGGAGTTTGTAATTGGTGCCAGTTATTCAAGAATGTTAGTAGAAAATACACTGGGAATTGGTGTGACTGCCCGTTACATCCACTCCAATCTTGCAGGAAATGCATTGATCAATAATCCTACTCTTGATTCCTCCCCTGCAAATGCTGTATCCGCAGATGTTGGTGTATATTATAATAAAGAATTGTTATTGTCTGGTGTAAATTCAAATATTGCATTCGGAGCTGTTATCTCTAATATTGGATCAAAAATTACTTATACCAATGATGATGATAAAATGTTCATTCCGACCAACTTGAAGATTGGAACCGCATTTACCACCAATCTGGATCCATATAACTCGATTACGATAGGCCTGGACCTTAATAAATTATTAGTACCTACTCCACCTATTTATTATTCTGATAGTGTAGACAGCAATAATAATCCGGTGATATATAAGGGGAAAGATCCTAACCGGCCACTCCTAAGCGGGATTTTTGGTTCTTTCTCAGATGCACCAAATGGATTTAAAGAAGAACTTCAGGAGGTATTAGTATCCATTGGAGGTGAGTACAATTATAATGATGTGTTTGCCGTGAGAATGGGATACTTTTGGGAAAACAGGCTCAAAGGTGATCGGAAATTCCTTTCATTTGGTCTGGGGTTCACCTATCAGGTATTCGGCATCGATTTGGCATATCTGGTTCCTAAAAATGAACACCCTCTTGCTGAAACCCTTCGTATATCGATGGTGTTTAACTGGGAAGGAAAGAACAGCAAGACTATAAAAGAATAATGACAGTTGACAGGACCGTTGCCCCGGAATTTAAGAAAGTCAGAAATGTTAATCTTCAACAAGCCCTTTCGGGCAAGTTGGTCAATGGTATACCTCTTCATGTAATAGATGCAGGAAGCCAACCTATAATAAAACTGGAATTGGTTTTCCATTCCGGTAAATGGTTTGAACCTTCTGAAGGAGTATCCTACTTTACTACCAAAATGCTGTCAGAAGGGACTTTGGGAAAATCTTCTCTTCAATTATCCCGATTTTTTGATCAATATGGTGCCTTCCTTGAATTAAGCCCCGGGTTTGACTATAATACCGTTGCGGTTTATGTCTTGTTGAAACACTTCCCCGCCGTCACTCCAGTGTTGAAAGAAGTTTTGACCACATCCACCTTTCCTTTTAATGAATTTCAGGTTTTGAAAAACAATACCCTTAGCGACCTTAAAGTTAAAAAGGAAAAGATCAGTGTATTGGCCACCCGAAAGTTCAGGGAATTAATATTTGGTGGCAATTATCCTTATGGGCGTGAACTTTCTGAAGATCATGTAAACAAACTGGAATCACCTGAGATCCTTAAAGGATATTTTGATAACTGCTTTTCCAATAAAATGGAAATTATTGCAGCTGGTCAGGTATCTGATGATGAAATCGATTTAATCCATACTCATTTTAGTGATTATCCCGCTGTGCAGGTTCCTAAAGTGATCCACAATGTTCCTTTATATGAGCCTAAAAAAGAGACAATTGTAAAAGAAAATAGTTCTCAATCTTCTGTTAGGATAGGGAAACGATTGTTCACTAAAGGCCATCCCGATTTTATTAAAATGCTGGTGGTTAATGAAATTTTGGGGGGATATTTTGGTTCCAGATTAATGAAAAATATCCGCGAAGAAAAGGGTTATACTTATGGTATTTATTCCCGGGTGATGAGCTTCAAAGAAGAAGGGTACTTTGGTGTATCCATGGAAGTAATTAGGGAACATACCTGTCAGGCAATAGATGAGGTACACAAAGAAATCATCAAATTGCAACAAAATCCAGTACCTGAAGACGAGTTGGAAACCGTAAAGAATGAAATGATTGGAGGGTTTCTATCGGAAGTAAATTCTCCTTTTGCACTGGCTGATAAATTCAAAGCAGTTCATTTTCAGGATCTAGACTATGCTTTTTATCAAAATTTTGTGGACACAATAAACCATATCACTCCTGAGGAAATCATGACTACAGCACAACAATATCTGAAGGTGGATGAGATGACTGAAGTGATTGTAGGTGGCAAATCGTAACCAAATTAATTTTCCAAACTTTCTTTGAGCAGTCTATTAGCAATTTTAGGATCAGCTTTTCCTTGGCTAAGTTTCATTACCTCACCCATAAACATGCCGATTAATCCTTTTTTCCCTTTTTTGTATTCCTTCACTTTATCTGGAAATTTCTCGATTGTTTTCTCGATGGCAAGTAGAATTGAAGAAGTATCAGTTTCCTGGATCAGGTTTAATCGCTGCGCAATTTGTATGGCTGATTCATCATGTTTTACCAACTCGGGGAATACAAATTGATTGGCAGCAGTATGGCTGATCTTGCCACTATCTATCAGGTCGATCAATTCGGCCAAATGTACCGGGCTCACCGGAAATTCTGCTATACTTATTCCGGTATCATTTAAATACGATTTTACAGCAATCATCATCCAGTTGGAAGCAGCTTTGTAATTGCTGGTATGAGCTGCCACTGCTTTATAGTATAAGGCAAATTCTTTTGATTCTGTCAATATTGCCGCATCATAATGGGGCAATTGGTACTGTTCTGTCAATTCGGAATACAGTTCCTGTGGCAGAATACCCATAGATGCCCTGATTTTTTCCATCCATTCATCCGAAATGGTAATTGGACTAAGATCTGGCTCAGGGAAATAGCGGTAATCAGTCAGGGTTTCTTTGGTCCGCATACCTGCCGTTGCGCCAGTTGAAACATCGAACAACCTTGTTTCAGAAATGATGGGAATGCCAGCTTCTATATCAATGATTTGACGTTCGATTTCATAATCAATAGCACGCTGCACATTTCTGATGGAGTTCATGTTTTTGATCTCCACTTTGTTTCCATAAACTGTGGCATCATTCAGCATTACCGATACGTTGGCATCACATCGTAATGAACCTTCTTCCATGTTGCCATCACAGATATTGAGATATCGTACTATTTTTCTAACCTCAGAAAGAAATGCTGCAGCTTCTTCAGAACTTCGCAAATCAGGTTCACTTACGATTTCAATTAATGGCATACCCGCTCTGTTCAGGTCTACTAAGGTGTCTGGATGACCTGCCAGATGCACGGATTTACCGGCATCTTCCTCCATGTGGATTTTGCTGAGATGAATGTTCTTTTTTTCTGTCCCTTCTTTCAATCGAATGGTGACATAGCCTTTTCTGCAAATAGGTGCCCTGTCCTGGGTAATTTGATAACCTTTTGGTAAATCAGGATAAAAATAATTTTTCCTGTCAAAAATTGTTTCACGGGCGATCTCACAATTACACGCTAATCCCATTTTAACTGCCAGTTCCACGACCTGTTTGTTCAGTTTGGGCAATGAGCCAGGATGACCTAATGTGATTGCACTGACCTGTGTGTTGGGAGAAGCTCCGAATGTAGTACCATCAGCAGCAAATATTTTGCTTTTTGTCAGCAACTGGGCATGTACTTCCAGTCCTATTACTGCTGTATATTTTTGCCTGATTTTATCCTGCATGTAGAATTCTAATTAACTATCCCGCATTTCAAAATGATGAATTATACCCTTTCATCGAAAAGTTGTGCAAGTTAGCAATAAAAATTCAATTTACTTACTAAATTGTCAGTAATAATAGATAATAATGCGAAAACTGCTAATCAATATAAGGTTTTATTAAAAGATAGGCCTTTTCTTCCACACGATCCAGACCTGATTTATCTTTACCACCTGCTGTAGCATAAAACGGTTGCCCGCCTCCGCCACCCTGAATTTCACGGGCAAGTTCCTTAATCAATATATTAGCATTTAATCCTTTCTGCCCAACCAGATTTTCAGAAATCATCACTGCGATCTGGGGTTTATCATCAATATCGGCAGCCAAAACCAGAATAAGATTTTGTATTTCATTCTTCAGTTCGAAAGCCAGTTTTTTTAAGGCATCATTTCCGGGCAAGCTTACCTTGCTGATGATAACATTCCGACCGTTGAGGTTTTGTACCTTATTTAATAAAGATTGTTTTATATTCTGTACCTGGCCGGATTCGAATTGCTCGATCTGTTTCAATAACCTGCTTTTATCCTGTATCAAGTCTTCTACAGATTTTTTAATATCCTTAGGGTTCTTCAATAATTCATTAAGTTCTTTCAGGATATCCAGGTGGTCATACAGATAATTCTCAGCTGTATTGGCTGTAACTGCTTCAATACGCCTGACGCCTGCAGCAATCGAGCTTTCAGAAATTATTTTAAATAAACCGATTTGACCTGTGGTAGATACATGGGTGCCCCCGCATAATTCAACAGAAAATTGTGGATCAAAGATGATCATTCGTACGTATTCACCATATTTTTCACCAAATAAGGCCATAGCACCCATTTCTTTGGCTTCACCAATAGGGATGTTTCGTTTTTCTTGTAATGGGATATTTTCACGGATTTTTTCATTCACTCGTCTTTCCACCATTCTGATTTCTTCATCGGTCATTTTTGCAAAATGGGAAAAATCAAACCTTAACACTTGATCAGAAACCAGTGATCCTCTTTGCTGTACATGTGTTCCAAGTACTTCCCTCAAAGAGGCATGTAACAAATGGGTAGCACTGTGATTATTTTGAGTTAATAATCGCTTCTCCTTATTTACGACACTTTTAAATGTACCGGAAAGATTGACCGGTAGTTTGTCAGTGTAATGAACATAAAGCTCATTTTCCTTTTTAGTGTCTATCACTGCTACTTTTTCGCTATTGTTTTCCAGCCAACCTGTATCGCCCACCTGTCCGCCACTTTCAGCGTAAAACGGGGTCTTGTCCAAAACCAGCTGATAGGTACTTTTATTTTTTTCTTTTATTTCACGATATCGAAGAATTTTTGATTGTGTTTCCATTGTATCGTATCCCATGAACACAAAATCATCCTCTTCCTCATTCACTATCATCCAGTCACCTTTATCTTGTACAGCCGCTTGGCGGGAACGGGTTTTCTGCTTTTCCATTTCTACACGGAAGCCTTCTTCATCAATTTCCATTTGATTTTCCCGGGCAATCAAAGCAGTCAGGTCCATTGGGAAACCAAAAGTATCATATAGCTCAAAAACGACCTTTCCATCGATTACATTTGATTTTCCCTTCATTTCTCGTTTTAAATGATCCAGTTTTTTTAGTCCTGTTTCAAGTGTCCTTAAAAAGGCAGCTTCCTCTTCATAAATCACTTTTGATACAAATTCCTGCTGATCGGCCAATTCAGGAAATACTTCCCTGAACTGATCAGCCAATAGGGGTACCAACTGGTGAAGGTAAGGTGAATGGAATTTTAAAAAGGTAAAACCATACCGGACCGCACGCCTGAGAATACGCCTGATCACATAGCCAGCTTTGTTGTTCGAAGGCAATTGCCCATCGGCAATAGCAAAACTTATGGCACGAATGTGGTCAGAAATTACCCTTAATGCAATATCTGTATCGATATGCTGGCCATAACTGACCCCGGCATCCATGGCAATTTTCCGGATTATGGGTTGAAATATATCCGTATCGTAATTGGAGGTTTTACCTTGAATCGCCATGGTGAGTCTTTCAAAACCCATCCCGGTATCCACATGTTTGTCAGGCAGATTTTCAAGTTTACCGGATGCCAAACGATTAAACTGGATGAAAACAAGGTTCCAGATTTCAATGACTTGCGGATGGCCTGTATTTACCAGTTCCCTGCCACTTTTAGCTTTGATTTCTTCAGGTGATCTGAGGTCGATATGAATCTCAGAACATGGTCCACAGGGGCCTGTGTCGCCCATTTCCCAGAAGTTGTCTTTTTTCGATCCAAATAGGATTTTATCTTTTTCAAGTATTTGATTCCAGTATTCAAAAGCTTCTTCATCCGGGGAAAGATTTTCGCTTTCGTCACCTCCGAATACAGTAGCGTAGAGTCTTTCTTTGGGCAGCTGATAAACCTCTGTTAGCAATTCCCATCCCCATTCTATAGCTTCTTTTTTAAAATAATCACCAAAAGACCAATTGCCGAGCATTTCAAACATGGTATGATGATAGGTATCAATCCCTACTTCTTCCAGGTCATTGTGTTTACCTGAAACCCGCAAACATTTTTGAGTGTCAGCTATTCTTTTTTCAGGAGGTACACGGTTTCCCAGGAAATAATCTTTAAACTGGTTCATGCCTGCATTGGTAAACATTAATGTGGGGTCGTCTTTTACCACAAGGGGGGCTGAGGGTACAATTTGATGGGATTTTGTATTAAAAAATTGAAGAAATTTTGCTCTTATAGTTTTTGAATCCATGGATATCAAACATTTTTTTTTCTTTGAAACTGATTAGCAGAAATACGGCTTATTTAACTATTTTTATACAATACGTAATAT
>JAEWLI010000172.1 GCA_023393375.1 Bacteroidota bacterium | reverse complement strand
TAATTGGCGGTCAAGTTTGGGATTTTTAGCATTATTCTTTAAAATTTAGCCATTTTTATACAGCCTTGATTTCTTTGTCCCGCTTTTTGGCGGGAGCCCGCCCGGCGAGGGCAAAAGTTATTTAAAGAAACTAATGTAAGTTGTTATTGCATTGCTTTTTAAGTACAAACAATCCTTTTTCCACTAAAATCAGGGTAGTACCAATTTCTTGTTGCCATTTTGGCAGGTGGTTCACTACAATTCCTTAAATAATTCGTGAGTGATCCAATCGCTTTTAATGGGAAAACTTTAAGGTTTCAAGTCTGTAGCTGCCTTATCTGAACCATCCATATACATCGGAAATGACTGATGCTGATGGGTGATTTTCCACTTATTATTTATTTTTGAAAAACACAAAGTTTCTCTGAACCATATATCTGTATAACTACCATCCTTACGATGTCCAGACAAATGTTCAAGACTATGTAAGTATGCAATATTAATGTCATAGACAATCTCTACTTCTTCAGACTCTAACCCTATTTTACCTTCAAATGTAGCAAACCAATTACTTAAATCATTCTCACCCTCAACTCCAGCTTGCATTTTTTCCTGTAGTGGAGGTGCTAATAAAAACATTACACAGTTATCTGCATATAAATTATTTGCTTTTGAAGCTTCTTTATTTTGAATAGCTTCGCTCAATTCTGCTTTTACTCTTAAGATTTCCTCTAGCATTTAAATGAATTTAATAGTTGTGTATTTCACCATATTAAAATTATTCTTTTCCTGTCATTATTTAATTTTTTCAATATTAACCCCCAATTATGCCCATCTAAATTTTCAATATTTCTGATTTGCATATTGAGAATGGTTAAATCCATTGAATAAAGCATGCAGGGCAAGGTGATAATAGCCGGGCAAAACATTCTTTTTTAGTTGCTTTGTTTACAGATTCATCCATTGCTGATCCAATAATTTATTGCCATTGATTTAATTTCTTTTGTACAAAGAAACTGAAGGTAGGATTAAAATTTGAGTCCATAAACGACAAAATAAAGGGGAATTTGCGACATAATACTTTAATCATTTTATTTAAGTAAAAATACAGCTTACCGTAGTTGTACCACTTTTTGAAATAGAGCAGGATGTATGTAATGACTCAACTTAGCTATGTCGTAGCAATCATCGGGGCAACAGTATGCTTTCAAGCTTGTTTCACCGAAGGATGACCGAAGGATCACCGGAAGTTGACCGAAGGTAGTACGGAGATGTGCTGGACCAAAGAAGCATGATGACTTGGCAGATCAAAGGCTTTTGCTTCCACCACCAATTCTGTTTCGGAAGTTATATTGATGATACATGTCCATTGATCTCGTTTGTTTTTCTCAGCCTGCCCTGCAACTGGAGACCATCTTTTGTTTGTATAGAAATTTCTACACGTGTTACCATATAATTATCCGAGGCCTTTACATATATACACTTCTCCTCGTCGTGATATGTAATAGAATGAACGATGGGTGGTTTAGAAAAATCACTGATGGCCAGGTTGTTACACGTTGTAAACTTTTGAGTCGTGCTTTATAAAAAGTATATAGTTCAGGGGTTTTTAGTACCAGGTTGGCATAAGCATTTGCTTCTCTAAACTTTTCATTTTCAGCTTTTTGACTTTCAGATCTTTTTACCCTACTCATGTCAGGATAACTTGATATTACGGTTATATCATTATGGTTTTTGATGCTTTCGGTTGTTTGGATGATAATATTTGCATGGTGGAGGTGAGGAAGATTTGTAACCTTTTTTGAAACAGTAAACCACAAACTCCAGCCAAACTAATTTACAAAATTTAGATTTAACTTGAAATCAACGGTAATCTCTTCTTCTACCTTTACTAAACCAAGAAATTTTTTTGGTGGATCAAGTTGGAAATCGGTAATATTTAGGGTCAATTGCCCCATATAATATTGACTGATTACTTCATCAAAACTATTGAGGGGAATCAAATATTCATTTTTTGCGCCGGCTAATGCAATTTCTACTCTGGCAAAGCCTATTTCAGACAACCCAGGTTCTCTACTTACGATAAAATCATATGACGGTTCAATATTTTTGATTTGCAAGGTAATATACGGTTCCTCCTTTTCTTTTAGTAAGTTTTTAAAATCTTTGTTCATAATTTGATTTCCACAATCAAAACCGTCTACATTGATTTGTAATATGGCATTCGTTAATATCATTTTATCTCCTGACTGACGGATATTTATCGAAATAGTATCCTGTGGAATCTCTTTTTTGTATTCGCATGATTTCCCGTATTTTTTTCATCAATCCGATACCGTCTATTCCGGGCATCTTCAGATCGGTAATGATAATATCGGGTTTGAAATCATCAAGACTTGCAAGAGCAGCACCCGCATCGGCAAATTCCCGCACATTATATCCGGCATCCCTGAGGTCATCCGCTATGGTTACCCGTACAATTCTTTCATCATCAACTACAGAAATTTTTAGTTTTGTTTTCATGAGTCTATTGGCTGATTTAATGGGAGGGAAATAATAAATGACATACCACCCTTTTGACGTAATGTGGCGAAAATGTTTCCTTTGTGCTGTTCGATGATGTTATAACAAACGGAAAGCCCTAACCCAGTGCCCTGACGGACTTTTTTCAATGTAAAGAATGGATCAAAGATGGAATTTAGCTGGATTGCCGGTACTCCTATACCATTATCCGATACTGTTAATGTGAGATTTTGTTGATCTTGCTTAATATCAAATATTATTTCTCCTTTGAAATCATCTTTCCCGGTCTTTTTCTCATTTATGGCATCAATGCTGTTTATGAGAAGGTTCAACACTACTTGTTCGATGTGATTAGCACTGGCATTTACAAGAGGTACTATGGTGGGGTATGATTTGGTCACATGAATATTAGCTTGTTCCAGCTGATATGCCCCCAATAACAATACACTATCAATGATCTCTTTTATATCCACCTTTTCAAACACCAATTCATGTTTGCGGCTATAATTTAGAATTCCACCTACTACTTTTTCTATTTTGTTGACGGCTTCCGACATCATTTCCAGATATTGAAGATTTTGACGGATGTTATCAGGAGATTCGGAAATTCTTCGAACACAATTTTGAATGCCTGCTATCGGGTTGTTTATTTCATGAGCAATACCTGCCGATAATGCTCCGAGAGAGGCCATTTTTTCTGATTGGAAAAGGGAAATCTGAGTCAACTGAAGTTCTTTATAAGTATTTTGAAGCCGTGAAACCATTTCATAGAATTTAGAAATCAGGATATCAATTTCATCGCGGATGTTCATTAGGTTTTTGAGCTTTAGGGACTTTTTACTTTTCTTTTGAACACTTTTAAAACTCATTGTATGCAATGTGTTGAAATTCAGTTCATCAGCAGCATTACTGATTATCTTAATGGGGGTGGTGATCACATATGATAATAAAAATGAACCGATTATACCTAAAACCAGAAACAACAGAACCATTAACAAGAAAATTCGGGTGGTTTTTTTAATACTCTTGGAATAGTTTTCTTCATTCAGGCCCATTCGGATGGTGCCCAGTTGACCATCTAATATTGGGATCGCCATATCACGGATGACGCTTTGCGAAGTATTTGCGTCACGTATAAATACTGTGGAGCTTTGTTGTTGAAGAGCTTGATTGGCATTTATAAGTTCTGAAGGCACACCATCGGTAAATGTATGGGCCAGTACATTCCGGTTGGCATCTATGATAAAGATATAGGAGATATTATCATCGATCTGTTTATTTTCATCTACAATCGAATTCAATGTGGCTAAATCGTCATATAGAATAGGCGTCATGCTCCGTTCCGCTATACGTGTAGCCATAGCATTGCCATGTCTGGTCAACTCATTCTGGAATAAATCATAAACTGCAAAATATATAAAATACAAATTGATGGAACCCAACAAAAAAATAGTGAATGCAATGGCAATAGTGAATTTCCAGAAAAGGGAAATAGAAAAGGGTCTTTTCATTCGGCAGAGGTGGTTAAAATTGACCTTATGCTATTGTAATCCTGATCAGAACCAATTACAAATTTGTCAATAAGAATTTGGTCCAATATTTTTTTACCTTCAGGGTCTTCATGTATTTTTAAAAACAGATTCCGTAGTTGCTCTTTTTTTTGTTCATCCAGATCTTCTGGTACCACTATTGGTGGCATTCCATACCATTCAGATTTTTCTATTATCCTCAGATTTTTTATTCTTTCAGGATGAAACTTTTCAAGATAATCATAGATGGTACCTTTCACAGAAGATCCATCCACAACTTGTTTGGATACTAATTGCATTGACACATCGTGGGCATTGGAATAAATGGTTTTCGAAAAAAAATTGGATCCATAACCTAGTTCTTTTATTCTTTTTTCGATATAAAATTTACCACTATGTGATATAGGATCACTAAATGCAAATACCTTGTTCTGTAAGTCACTTAATTGTTTATATGGAGAGTTGACATGCACCACCACATACGCCTGATAATTATTTTTGCCGTTACTTACGGGGGTTACCAGGATTTCCATCTTACTTTTCTCCTTACCGGAAACATATGCTCCGGAGCAAATTACTGCTAAATCCACCTCCTTATTTTCCAACATCTTGTTCACCTCATCATACGTTTTTCGCTGCTTAAATACCACCTGATCACCTGTTTTGGAGGAGATATAGTTAAAGAGATCTTCATAAAATACGAAAGTTTCTTTGGGCGAAATCATAGCTGCCACAGCTACATTAAGATGTTCTGCGGAATCAGAAAATGCTCTGGTAGAAACGATTTGTGCATGATCAGAGAAGTCGACTGTAACTGTTTCGCCCTCTTTGTTTATCGAGGAATTGCATCCGATCAATAAGAGAGTAAGAATAGGTACGATGAATTTAAAGAATAATGAATCATTCATAGAATAAGAAATTTCTTCTCAATGGTAAAAAACATCTAACTTATATAACGCAATTTCTCAGAAGATAATTGAATTTTTACCATTTATCATGAGAGTGTTGAAGAAGAAGTGCCAAATTCTATCGAGCTTGAAAGAATTATTTGCAGGTGCAAGTGGAGTAGTTATAGGTTTATAGAAAGCAGGATTAAAATGTTTTACACTTATTGAAATTAAATAGGTGGGCTTTTAATCATGAACAACATTAATAAATGATAAGGAAAGGGATTTTTACCCTCGAGCCATATACTTTTACTATTTTCCCAGCTATTTTATAGGTAAGTGGTTATTAGTCTGGCTTTATTTTTCTTCTTTATATTCAAAAAAATCAAAATCAGCAGGCTTTCTGTTGCCCGACAAATCCTGACAACACATGCCTACAAATGAACCAGTAAAATGAGCATCCCCCCCAAATTCCTCAAATTCGTCTGATAGGGTGCTATAATCATAAACCAACCCTATGGAACTCCATTTGTGCCCGTCAGCCGAATGGTAAAAACGAAGCTTGTCATAATTTACCTCTGCTTTTAAATAATACATTCCTTCATCCGGAATACTCAATTTTTCATCAAATAAAAAATCAATGACACTATTGATACTTGTAAGCACATCAATACATCTTCCTTTCCCTTCTTCCCGGGTGATGTAGAGATAATAAAAATTTCTGTTATCGTACAAGCATATTAGCCCCGCCATTTGTTGAAAAGTGTCGGGGTGAAAATCTATGCAAGTGGTTGCAGTATAAACAAATGATTGTTGCCGCCTTGCTACAAGGGCTTGGGTATGGTGTGAACTTAATGATTCCCGACCTTTTAATCTTAAAAAGCCTTGTCTTTCGGTTAAAGACAGGGTATCTTCCTCTAATTTAACTCTTAAAAACTGGAAATTGATATTTAAATCCTGGTTATCAAAATCGTCTTTTATAGGTCCTTTCTCCCATGGATGAGCGGGCAGTTTGGGTGCGGGAACTTCTACTTTTGGCTCATTGCCACCTTCCTCTAGTCTTAGCCAGCCATCTTCAGTCCATTTCATTTTTTGGATGGCAGTTTCTCGTCCCATTGTACATCTTCCTCTTGATGGGATATGTCTTCCACAAAGATGTGGTAGGTACCATTCGCCATTTTGGGTTTCAACCAATGATGCGTGCCCTGCTCTCTGTAATTCCAATTTAGGATTATTATAAGAAGTCAAAATTGGGTTTTGGGGATCAACTTCATAGGGGCCATCGATGTTTTTTGACCGGGCCATTGTAACCGCGTGTTTCAAAACAGTTCCACCCTCGGCCGTCATTAAATAATAATATCCATTTCTTTTATAAATATGAGGGCCTTCTACCAAACCTATTGTTGTGCCTTTAAAAATGTTGGTAACAGGTCCAATTAATTTTTTATCCTTTTCGGAATATTCCTGTAACAATATGCCACCAAAAGGATGTTTCCCCATTCGGTGATCCCAGATCATGTTTAACAACCATTTTCTTCCATCAGTATCATGAAATAGCGATGGATCAAAACCGGAACTGTTTAAATATATTGGGTCTGACCATTCACCCATTACGTCGTGTGAAGTAACCAAATAGTTATGGGCATCTTTAAATGCACCTCTAAAAGTCTTTACATCAGTATAAATTAAGTAAAATATACCATTATCATAACTTAAACATGGTGCCCAGATGCCACATGAATTTGGATTTCCAATCATATTCAGTTGAGATAACCGGGTTAAGGGTCTGGTAATAAGTTTCCAATGAACCAGGTCTTTTGAATGATGGATTTGAACACCGGGAAACCATTCAAACGTTGAAGTGGCTATATAATAATCATTGCCCACTCTTAAAATAGATGGGTCGGGATTAAATCCAGGAAGAATAGGGTTTTTAATGTTCATCTTAATGAATGTTTGTCTATTTTAAAGATAGAAAACATCTATCAAAAAACCGTTGATAGAGCATTGAAAAATATTTAAGTAATGGTACATTTTTAATAGGTTATGAAGAGGGTGATTTAACCTAGTAGTTTTCTTTAATATTCTAAAATATTTCTATATTTGTAACCATTGTGTAATGTTTAACAATTTGGTTATGAAAGACTATTTAACATTGGCAGAAGCATCGGAAATGATAGGTAAAAGTAAGGAAACATTAAGGAGATGGGATAAGGAAGGTATTTTAAATGCTGTTCGTGAACCCGTTTCCAACTACAGGGTATATCGAAAATCTGATGTTCAACTCTTATTAGGTAGTTTATTTGATGAAGTTGTAGATGAAGACGTGTCAAATTATGTGGAGCCTGCAAATGATTATACTGTGGTAGAATTATTTGCAGGTGCTGGTGGCTTAGCCATAGGTTTAGAAAAGGCAGGATTAAAATGTGTTGCCCTAAATGAGATTGATAAGTGGGCCTGTGAAACGCTTAGAATGAACAGGCCAAATTGGAATATACTGGAAGGCGACATCAAAGATTTTGATTTTACTAAGTACAAAAATAAGGTTGACGTGGTTACTGGTGGTTTCCCGTGTCAAGCCTTCAGCTATGCAGGGAAAAAACTTGGATTGAGCGATGCTAGGGGAACACTTTTTTACGAGTTTGCCAGAGTGGTGCAAGAAATTAAACCGGTTATTTGCATTGGTGAAAATGTACGTGGCCTTTTGAGTCACGAAAAAGGTAAAACACTTAAAGGCATGATTTCCATTCTTGATGAAATTGGCTATAGAGTAGTACCTGTACAAGTTTTAAAAGCCATTAATTATAGAGTGCCACAAAAAAGAGAAAGATTGATCCTTGTAGGTGTGAGAAAAGATGTAGAATTAAATTTTGAATACCCCCAACCACATAAAAAAATATATAATTTAAAAGACGCACTTAAAAAAGGTGAACTTTATGATTGTGATGTGCCGAAATCAAAAGGTGCAATATATCCTGATTACAAAAAGAAAGTGCTAGACTTAGTTCCTCCAAAAGGTTACTGGCGGGACTTGCCTTTAAATATTCAAAAGGAATTTATGGGTGGAAGTTTTTATCTTGGTGGAGGTAAAACAGGGATGGCACGTAGAATTGGTTGGGATGAACCATCTTTAACATTGACTTGTAGTCCTGCTCAAAAACAGACTGAAAGATGCCATCCGGATGAAACACGTCCTTTTACAGTTCGTGAATACGCCAGAATTCAGACCTTTCCTGATAATTGGGAATTTGCTGGCTCTATGGCACAACAGTATAAACAAATCGGGAATGCTGTCCCCATTAACCTGGGACAAGAAGTTGGTTTTTCTATTGTTAAATTACTGAACGAATATTATGATGAAAAACGAAATAATCTATAGATATTTCTCTGCAATTTCTATAGCAAGCTTTTCTATTGTAGTTTCTACAACTTTACTACCATCAACCTCCAAAGCAACTTCTCCTATAGCATCGATTAGCTTAAAATAAAAATCATCTTTCCCAGTCAAACGATGCCAAAAATCCTGACCAATATGTACAGGGTGGTTTTGACTTATTCTTTTATAATGAGAACTTAATTCTTCCGCCTCACCATAAACAACCCCAACAATCATGTCATTTATACCAACAATTAAATTATTGGTTCTTGCAAGATTTCTTACTCCTCTAAAGTGATTGATAATTGTTGTTACATCATCGTGATTTATTGTATTTGGCCCAGCTTTTAATTGGCAGTATTTTTTTCTACCATCAATTTCATCAATAAATTCTATATCTATTCCTTGTGTTGTTGAGCCAAGCCCTTGAAAAAGAGAACTTATTAAACTTTGAATTTTCATCCCAAATGAAGTGGTGATGGATGAGCCCAAAATTCTGGGTAAAACTAAAGCTCTTGCGATACTTTTGGGGTCGTCATTTCCAGTCAAAAAGTTAGCTAAATATTTAAATAAAAATGGATTCACATTATATTCCGAAAGTTTACTGGCCCGTTCACAAGCCCCCTTTATATGACTTTGAACAATTTCAACTCTAAAAAAATGTTTAGCATTTTCAATGATTTGTTCCCTTTGTTGTTGATCCATTTATCTCTGTTTCTGTCAAATTTAACAAATTTATTTGTCTATGTTTTATTTTTGCAAGAACTCTCTCAGAAATTGCGACAGCTCTTATTGGGTTTTGCTAACCTCCCATTCAATTTGGACAATTGATTAGAACTCCGATAAACACTGGACAAAAATGTATGATCATCCAAATAACTTATCAGGAAGATTATAAATTAGGTCATTGTGACTGGCTATTTTCTTTAATCGGTATATATAATTATTGATTTTTTCCTCAAATTCAACGATATAATCCGGGTGTATCTTCTTTATTTTTTTTAATAATTTGGACATCAATTGGCCGGTTTTAGAATCGTAAACAGTCCAGCAAGTGCCAAACTCATTGCTGAAATTTTCAAAAAGAATATCTAAAATAAATAAAAACAATTCCGCTTCTTTTTCAGGTCTTTTGTCAACTGCAGCATATGCTTTTATGATTTTATTGCTATTCCCAATGGCTTTGGCCAATTTCTTTTGTACCACACCATAATAGATCCCGAAAAATTCTTGTTCTATTTCAATTTTGGTATCATGAAACAGATCATCTATTTCTTTAGGAAGAGCAACAAACTGATAATAAATTTTCTTTATTTCCTCCTTGTTTTTTTTCAATAAGTTGATTATAAGTTTGTCCTTTTCCTTTTGATTCAACTTTTCAAGATAGGGAATGATATGATTTATTGTAATCATTTATATTTCGGGTAAATGAAAGGCAAAGTTCTGAATTGGTTATCAAATGTCATATACTTTGGTCTTGATTTCCCAATTCATTTTTGTATGGCATAATAATTTTTAAAACCCCTAATAAAAAAAGAAGCCGTCTCCATAACAGAAACAGCTTCTTTAAGTGCTTTTCGGAATTGAATTACAACTCCATATCGTGTTCCATTACCCATGCCTGGGCTGAACCGTCATATAATTTCAAATTCTTATACCCTAAAATGGAATGCATCACATAATACATTGATGAGGTGTAACCACCAACACCACAGTATATGATGATCTCCTGGTTTTTGTTGGCATTGCCTAATACATTTTTTACAATTTGGTGTAATTCCGGTTTTGATTTATATGTGCCGTCTTCATTCCAAATCAAAACTGCCGGTAATGATAACGCACTAGGTATATGGCCTGGAACCAAAGCCCATGGTTCAATAACTTCTCCTGAATAAACCTCTGCATCCCGGGTATCAATAATGATTTTGGAACCAATACTTGCTGCTACATAATCGGTACTTACCCACATGCCCGAGTTAGGTCTTGCAAAAAACCTGGTTGCTGGCAAAGTGGTAGGATCAGTGGATACATCACCACCTTTGGCAACCCATTTGTCAAAACCTCCATCTAATATCGTTACATCATAAAATCCAAGATAATGTAAAGTTGCCGCTACGCGGGTGGCACTTGCCAAAGGAAATGGCGGTTGACCTATTCCAGTGACCAATACAACTTTTGATCTGTTGGAAATACCCGCAGCTCCGATGATAGTTTCGAGGTGTCCTACTTCAGGCAGCTCCATTAATAAATCACCGGATACAATCCAATCGCTGAATGGAACCACAAATGGCATGCTGATAGAGCCGGGAATATGGCCGGCAAGATACTCTTCCTCAGTACGAACATCAACTATGGTAACGTTGTTTTGATAAGCCTTAAGCCATTCATAGGAAACAATTGGTTTAAGGTGTTTTTCCATGGGTTTACACTTTTGAGCCATCCCGGATCCCATAGACATTGGTTGGGGAACTTCCTGAGTAATCAGGGAGTCCTCCGTACATGCAAAAAAGCTAAATAAAAAGATTGCTGATGCAATCAAAGCAGAAGTGTTACTTCGTTTCATAAGATAAATGTTTAAAATGAAAATATGATTAGAAAATGAAATTTTTACCAATAAGCCAGTTGAATTTCTTTACTTAATCATGATAATGAAGAAAATAAAAATAGCTTCATGCTATAGCTGATTTGTGTAATACTAAGGCTGGTTATTTTAATACAAAGCGACGGGATAAATCCTACCCGTCGCTTTGAGAAAATTTATTAATTCAAAGATAAGTTCATTCCTACATAAATTGCTCTTCCTTGAATATAAGGAATTGATTTGCCTGGAGACAATCCCCAATCTGGAAGCCAGATCTCTTCGTTCAGAAGGTTATCCACCTGCATAAACAAAGCCATTGTTTTTACCCTGGTGTTGAATATTCTATTAAAATTATATTTACCATGGAAATTCAGTATATTATATGCCCCAGGTGATGGATTAAAATTCGTATCATAGTTCTCATCAAGTTTGCCTTGATATACATCGAACAAGCTTAATGTCAGCCCGTCCTTCATATAACTTAAACCTATCTTTGCGCCAAAATTGGCCATTGGTGATACATTTTTAACGCCACTTTCATTTTTGTTTGTTTGGTAGAGTAATGAACTGGTAAATAAGAACTCCCGGCTGACATACCACTTACTTTCGTATTCAATACCTGTAAATTTTACATCCTGACCATTCATGTACATGGCTAATGGCCCCACCGTAGAATCACGGTTTTGGAAAACCACATGATCCATTTCACTATGGAAGAAGTTAATTGAAGCATTTATCTTTTCTCCCTGATATCCCACACCGAAATCAAACGTACTCACCGTTTCTGGTAACAGGTTTGGATTTCCTAACATATCAGTATGTTTAATACTGAATTCATTGATACTAGGAGCCCTGTATGCTTCTCCATAAAATGCTTTTACATTTAATTTGCTTACAGGATACCAGATCATCCCTATTCGTGGAACGATGTTCAGGTCCAAATCCTTTACTTTATTTGCCTGTAAACCACCAATCAGGTTCAGATTGGAAAGTATCTTATAATTGGCTTGCGCGTAAGCTCCTAAGCTATTGCGGCTGGCATCGGTATATAAAGTATCTCTTCCCTCCGGCCCAGGACCCCATTCCTGTCCATCAAAATAATTAAATAGCCCACCGAAAACAATATCCAGATTCTCAACTGGGGTATACGAATTGGTCCATTCGCCTACCATTTCATAGGAATCCCTGTTGTCGAATGGCCAACCTGCTGTTTCAAATAATGAACGTGTATAGGTAAGATTGAAGTCCATATCCCAGTTGTCGGTAGCATTCAACCTATATCCTGCATCTGCAAAATATTTTTTAAAATTATTATTGCCATATGCTTTGGCACCATCAAAGAAAGCTGCTGCAATGGGTATATAATCAGAGACAGTATAATTGTTGGTCCATTCTGTATAAGACGACATCACTCTCAAATTTCCATAATTCATATCGAGGAACAACCCAGTGCTTTCATTTGGAATAGTAAAGCGGGTAGTACTATGACCACTTGCAAATGGTGCATTAGGGTAGCTGAAATCTGTTTCCCATTCCGCTTTTTGAAAATACCTGCCTGCAGCTACTGCATTGAATTTTCCGGCCTTTAGCTTTGCTTCCGCGAGGGCACCTTTAGCACCACCGTTTCCAATGATGGCCGATACATCCACATTGTTTTGATCAGCAGATTCGGTAATAATGTTGATCACACCAGAAATGGCATTTGATCCATATAATACTGAACCTGGCCCCCTGATCACTTCTATTCTTTCTATGATATTTACTGGGAAAGATTCATAAATCTCGCTTTTGATCCCTCCTTCAAGAGCTTCCCGAACGGGTCTTCCATTGATCAGTAACAACACATGGTTTGAGTTGTTTGGCAGTTGATCACCACGACTAGATATTATACTCCGGTCGGTCATATAAACTGTTGAGAAGTTTAAACTTGGTACACGCATAAGAATGTCTTTCAATGTGGTACCTCCAAAACGGGCTATTTCATCTTTCGTAACCACTGAAATGGCCCCCGGTGCGTCAGAAACTTTTTGGCTGGATTTAGAGGCTACTGATACTTCCATATTTAGCAGCTGTTCCAGCGTAAGGTCGTACAATTCATCAGTACCTATCGTTGAAATATCAATTGCCCCTTTCTGATTTCTTTGGGCACTGACCGAATGGATGATTACCGAAAATAATGCGATTAATATGAGTCGCGAATACATTTTTTTCATATGTTTTATTTTAAATTGATGTTGAGTAGATTCGGATAGAGGTACAGGCAATTTTTTTCCGATGGGAATAGGATTTTACAATCGTTAATTCTTCCCTTTTAGCAGGTGTATTATAATATATTAATTGTTGTACCATATAATAATAGCGACTTCAGGTGTTGAGTTTTATGCCGTTATATTAAGCGAAGATATTTAGCAAATCTTTATGAACCAAATAGTTTTGTTTCTCCCAATTTATTATGGGGTAGTATTTGCAACTATTTTATAAGCCTATTATTAAATAAATATTTATTAAATAAATATATTACCAATGTCCAGCTATGCAATATAGGACTATAGCGGATTATACCGAACCTCTGCTTTTGTTATGTGTTAAACATGTCTTTGATATGTGGTATGTATGAAATGTGCGGTTATTTACAGAAAAAATGCAATATCAATAGGGTTTAAAAATTGGCATGATGGCGAGATTCTATCCCATAACGCTGTGGATAAGTTTTCAATGTAAAGAGGGCTAGTTCAGATAAGTATATGTGTTGTGTAATTCATCACCCCTTTTTATTGCTCCTTAAGTTTTCTTAATTATAAAATCATGTGTTTTGGAAGAGTAATAAATATCATCGTTAACGGTATTTTTACTTTTAAGTATTATACCCCCATATGTTAATCCTGTTCCCGCTGCTATCATTGTCAATCCTATGACAAACGAACGAGTTTCTTCAGCATCTTCAAAGTGGTCATCTGAATTACCTGTAGCCATTAAGATGCCAACTCCTCCAATCAAAACACCACTACCGATCATAGGCCATGCAAGTACATCCTGCACTTTAGGGCGGTTGTTTGGATCGACAATCAAAAGGATGTCATTTAACAAGATCCAATCGTTCCCAACAAGAATTGAGTTATTATCAATGCATTTTACCCTCCCTTCATAATTCGCTTTGGCAGTCACCACTTCTATCCGTTTCCCTTTTTTAATGTATGCCGTCTCAGATGAATCTTTTTTTACCAATGCCAGAACAAATTTCTCTCTACATTCTGCCTCAGCGGGGAAATATAGAAATAAAATGAAACAAAAGGTCAGTATAAATTTTAGTAAGTCGGATTTCATTCGATCAAAGATAATTATTCAACATATAAATTTTTGTGAAACGATTATTCTTTAATAAAGTAAATTGGAGTGAGGTTGTGAACATATCAGGTAATGCAAAGCCCTAATCCCTACTATATAACAGCGGATGAGCTGTGAAGTTGGAGAGTCGGGTCCAAGATCGGGGGCTTTCTGTTATTTCTACGATAGCTTTGCTGAAAGTGGGTGACTATGAGCTATCAGTAATCAGCTACAAGCTCACCGGTCTAGTTTTTCTTTTTTTAATACTGTAAAAATAAAAGAACTTCCTTTTTTAGGTTCACTGTGCACAGTTATCCGGCCATTGTTTTTCTCGATAAATTCCTTACAAATAATCAAGCCCAGGCCGCTTCCTTTTTCATTGGCTGTGCCAAGCGTAGATTTAAACTTTTCAAGGATGAATAAATTGTCAATGGTTTCCTTTGCCATCCCAACCCCATTATCGATCACTGATACTTTTACTTCATACTCGTCTGAATCTACGGTGATAGTTACTTTGCCTTTGGCTGGAGTAAATTTGATCGCATTATTAATAAGATTTCTTAATACTGTACTGATCATGTTTTTATCAGCATATGCCATTTCTTCCCGATTGTCACTAATTACTAACTTGATACCCTTCACTTCGGCAGCACCCTCTAGTAATCCCTTATTTTCTTTAATTACATCCATTATATTAAAAAATTCCGGATGTTTTTTTAACGTACCGGTTTGAGTTCTGGACCATTGAAGCAGGTTATCCAGCAGGTTATGAGCTTTTTTAGAGGAATTATTGATTAAAACAAATAGTTTCCGACGCTCTTCTTCTGAAAAAATTTCATACTTGTGCATCAATAATTCGGAAAAGCCGATCAATGAATTGAAAGGACTTTTCAAGTCGTGCGCAATAATTGAAAAAAGCTTATCCTTGGTCACATTCATATTCTTTAGTGCTTCTTCATTTTGTTTTAATTCGTGAAAGAATACTGACAATGGTTGGGAAAAACCAGCTTCTATTACAGCTTTATAGATCAGATAAAATGAGAAAATTTTAAGATAATGACCTATAAGGTTTGCTATATCGTAATTACTAATATAAAGGGTAAAAGATACTTCTGAAAGTATAGTAAGTGCTAAACTACAGCATAACAGATAAAATATTTTCTTATCGAAATTTGCTTTATATTTTTTCAAAAGGGCCAGATCGATTATCAGAATACCGATAATAATATATTCACTCACGATTTTAAAGGTGGTTTGACCTTCTCCGGCAATGTATGCTTCAGGAAAAATATCCCAAACCAGTATCGCTAATACAATTAATCCTGTAATAATGGTATAGATCACCACTACCAGGTTGGCATTGAATTTTCTTTTGTTACCGATATATAAAAATGCGATCAGGAATGAAAGACTTTCTAAATACCTGGCTGCTACCCAAAATTGATTGGCATAAAAATTATACTCAAAGATCTGCATCCCCGGAAAGGAGAGAGTATGGATGAGGTCAAGAGCCGCGATGGCCAGATAGGCTATTCCTATAAAGAGAAAATAATTCGATTGACTATATTTTCGTGCATTCCAGGCAACCAGAAATATTGAGGCAGCAATTACTACACTGAATATTTCTGAAAGACAATGAAATAGTAAATAGTTATAGCGGCTGCTCCAATATAACCCTGCTATAACAGCTATAACAATTGTGATAGAACGGATGGTAGAAAACTTAGTCACAACGCCTGAACATCATTTAATACGGTTCTTTCGACATTCCTTAAAGCAAAACTGGCAGGAATACGAACCGATAATATAAATTTAAACCAATAATTTCCCTGTGGTTATTACCAAAATCTAAAAAAATTCAGGCTGTTCTGATAAGATGCATTATTGTAATGTTAATGCAATATTTCAAAAAATCACAAGTAATCTCTTTTAGAACTGGCTGTATTGGTACTGATCAGGTGTTAAACCAGAACGTGCCCCCAATTTTCACCAGAACGGATGCGATTTAATTGTGTATGTGAAATCCCAAATCTTTTTGCGATAACATAAAGCCTGGTTTTATTTCCTTTTAACAGTCTTTTTATCGCTCTCACTTTAGACTCATTCAATTTATATCCCGTAGTCCTCTTATGAAGTACTGCTGGATTGCAGTTATTGTGATCAACAAGACCTTCTTCAGTGACCCACTTCAGATTGTAAACATCATTGTTCTTTTTGTCATAATCCAGATGGATAACAAAATGCTGGTCTTTGCTTTCTTTTTCCAGAAAATACTGGGCTACCAAACGGTGTACATAGTAGCTTTGGATTATTCCTCCCTCAAACCGAACCATAATGGAACGGTATCCATTCACGTCAGAACCTTTAATGATCCTGCCATTGATTTTATCATTGGCATAGCTCTTGATCCTTCCGCGGTTTGAAACTTCGTACCTAGGATGTTTCAATTTCGTGCTGAAATCGATTTCTTTCCAGGTTTCATTTTTAAAATTGTTCATTTTCGCTAATAATAAGTTAGGTTATATTTTAAGGTATGTATTGATCACTCGTTCAAATAACGCATTAATTATTAAATCCTAAATCAAGCGTAATGTTTCATGAGTCTGACTAATATGAATTAAGCAATTACACAACTATGTATTCATCAATGCAATAAAAATGAAAACGCTCTCTATTTCGGTTATTATTATAAACAATACTAAGAAAAAATGTTTATGTAACTGGTGTCTAAAAATCTTATGTTATAAATAAAGTGACTAATTTATAAAAAAAATATCTTATATCCTTAAAATATTTATTATTTTTTTCAAAAGATTAGCAGAATATTTTTTTACCCAACGTACTATTTTGAAGTTATATTGAAATTCTTGTTCCGGATGGTAATACTAGTTAGAATAGAGTTATGGCCTCTTGACTGTTTGCTGGTAACCAGGAGCTTTGTTTAAAAGAATTATAGGTTGATAAATATTATGTAGGGATTAAAGAAAAGCATTAAGTTAGCCATATTTAAACAATGAAGCATGGAAAAGTATCTTGGAGTTGATTTCGGAGGAACAAATATCAAGGTAGGATTAGTAGGAAAAAGAGGTGGCATTAGATATAAGAAAAAGTATCCCACTTCAACACTCATCAAAGGGAATGATATAGTTGACGGGTTGTTAAAGGTATTTAATGAAGAATTTGGAAAGCACAAAACGGTTCAAAGTATTGGAATCGGCATACCTGGTGCATTAACCAAGGATCGACAACAGATCGTTGAAGCACCCAATGTACCTCAATTAAATGGTGTAGCTTTACAAAAAATCCTACTGCAAAATTTTCCTGATAAACGCTTTTACCTTGAAAACGATGCAAATGCTGCTGCATTGGGTGAGTTGTATTTTTCTCGAGAAAATATTCCCGATAATTTTATTTTTGTAACATTAGGAACAGGTGTAGGCGGAGCAGTTATCCTCGACAGAAAAATATTTACCGGAGGGGGTGGCAATGCCATGGAAATTGGTCATATCGTATCATCGGCTGGTATGTCTATTGAACAACGGATTGGGAAAAAAGGATTGGTAAAATTAGCTTTAAGGGAGCTGGAAAACTTTCACGGAGAATCTGCATTGGTCAAGAAAAACCCCATAACAGCAAAAGTGATTGAAAATTTGGCATTGAATGGCGATGTTTTGGCACAACGGATTTTTCAAATTGCAGGACTGTATTTGGGTGAAGCATTGGCTACTGCTATACGACTTTTTGATATTGAGACAGTTGTGATAGGGGGTGGGGTAGCTGATAATTTTAATTTAATGAAAGAACAAATGGATGTCAGCCTTAAAAAATACCTTACACCATATTATTTGGGAAAGCTCAGAATAATTAAAGCAGGTCTTGAAAACGATGCGGGTATTATTGGAGCAGCTTCATTATGCTTTACAGAGTAGGCACTGCGAAAATATTGAAATGTACTTCACTCACAAATCCAAGCGCGTTCATCCTGATTTCCAGTGATTGCACCATAGGGCTTTCTTCGTCTGAAATGCATTTCGGCCCAGGTGAAATATAATATTTGTACGTCATCTGACCTTTCTCAAATAAGTTGGTTTCATCTGGTTGGCCAAATAAATCAATAAGTTCTTTCTTACTCATTCCTTCTATCTGAGGCTGTGCATATCGCACTATTTCTGCTTGTGATAACCGTTGTGCTTTGCAGCCCTGCTTATCAGATTTCCAGCTTTCCGGGTCAAAATTTTCTATACGTAAGTTTTTTTTACAAGAAATAAAAATCAATGTTACCAGGAAAATTGAAAATAAGTGCGTTTTAATCATGCTTCAGATTTTGTCTGGCTAAATTAGCCCATTTTTGATTATGATAATAAAATTACAACTCAATTCTAAATTGCTGCGATATTATAGTTCGATTGATGATGTATAAATATAAATTGAATTAAAATAAGCCATAACTTGAACATAAATACAGTAGAAACAACCAAAACATGTAAATTTGTGTCTTAAAATTTATTTCTAAATGCAAAAACTTATCATATTTTTCAGATCTGTTTCTTTACTGGTTTTTCTTGCTGCTATATTATATGTGTATGCATTATTGCCAGAGCAGGTATTAATCTATCAGAATGACGCTACCAACCATTATATACTCAGAAGCAATTTTTTCTTTAGTGCCATCGGGCTATTTTTTGCAATGAACGTTATCATTTATGCCGCCATTTTTTTTCTGAAAAGAACCTATCAGGACCACTATTATATGATGATCATCACTTGGTTGAATGGTTTTGCCGGCGTGCTCAATATTTTTCTGAGCATGATAATGGTGATTGTTTTAGCCATCAATACATCCACTGGCCTTTCTATATCATTTCTTGTTATAGTAGCTTTTTTATTGGTTGTTTTATGGTTGGGCCTATTGCCTTATTTCTTTAAAAAAGCTAAGCAGGTTGGTTGAATTTATAAGTTAGTGGTAACCTTTTGGACTGGGGGCGAATCAGTAACAAATGAGCTGTCTTTGCCAGAATGTTGAGGGGCTGGTGTCATGTCCTTATAAACCCTGAACATTTTCTCCAACAATCTCATTCTGGTAAGTATAGGTATTAATTTTAGTATACGGGTAATAAGTAAATTGAAAAAACCAGGAACAATAATACCTTTCCCACGAAGCATCTTTTTTATGGCAATTTTAGCAATCTGACCTGGCAGCATGGTAATTAGTTTTGCCCGAATGCCATGGGCACGTATTCTTGACAACCCGTCTTTGTTGGTTACCACAGGTCCGGGACAAAGTACACTCACACTTACCTTATAGGGTTTCAGTTCTTCCTTGATCGCCAGCGAAAAAGCATAAATAAAGTTTTTTGAAGCAGTATAGACACTTTTATAAGGAAGTGGAATGATGCCTTCCATGCTGCTGGTATTCAGGATATACGATTGGGGGTGTTTTTTTAATTCTGGGATAAAATAATATGTGATTCCAACCAAAGCCTGATTATTCAACTTTAGCATAGTCAGGTATTGATTAAAATTAACATTTTCAAACAAACCACCTGCGCCAATTCCTGCGTTATTGATCAATACGTTAATTTGGTAATCATGTTCTTTACACCATTGGTATAACCGTGCAGGCGCATTATCTTCAGTAAGGTCAATCGGCATACTTACTGCATCTATATTATATTTTATCCTTACAGTTTCGGTCAGGATTTCAAGGGCATTTCCAGGAAGTGCAACCAGAATCAGGTTCATTCCCCTTTTTGCGCATTCATATACAATTGATTTACCTATTCCCAGACTGGCTCCGGTGATTAAAGTATATTTTCTACCCCTATCCATGCTTCGTTAGCCGTTTCATCGCAAATTTAATTCATAATCCTATATAAAGAGTAAAAAACAGAAAGCTTTCTAAGCATATTATTTTTGATCTATTAGTGATCTTATATGCTCAAAAACAGCTATCCAATCACTCCATTTCAACACACCGGTTTGTGTATTTTGTCGGCTGGGATGGTAGCTGCATATTAGCTTCTTGTTATCGGTCAGATCATGTATGAGGTGATGGCCAAATTTTAATCCGCGTAATCCGAGGGTTTGTTGTATGTTTTTTAAAGCAATTTGACCCAATGCCACTATAACGAAAGCGTTTTTAAAGATCTTATATTCCTCTTCTAGATAGGGCCTACAATTAGTTATTTCTTCTGGCAGGGGCTTGTTTTGAGGAGGGGCACAACGTAAGCTGGCAGTAATATATACACTATTTAATTGTAGCCCATCATGATTCCCCACACTTTGAGGCTGGTTGGCAAAACCTGTTTCATACAAAGCTCTGTAAAGCCAATCTCCGGAAGAATCACCTGTAAACATTCTGCCTGTCCGGTTAGCACCGTGTGCCGCTGGTGCCAAACCTACTATCAGCACTTTAGGATTTTCGTCACCAAACCCTGGTACAGGTCTGCCCCAATAGGTCTCATCCCGATGACGTTTAACTTTTTCAGATGCGACCAGTTTCCGGTACAAAACAAGGCGGTGACATTTTGTACAGTGGACAATCCGATGGTTTAGTTGTTCGATAGACGACATTATGGTACAAAGGGCAATTAATAGCCCAATTGTTTTTTCACTTTGTGCAATACTTTATGCATGATCTCCCGGGCTTTCGATTCTCCGGCTTTCAGCTTTTGGTTTAATTCGGCAGTATTTTCCATATAATAATTAAAAATCTCCCGTTCTTTGCTATATTTTTGGCAAATTACCTCATAAAGCTCCTGTTTGGCATGTCCATATCCATAATTTCCGGCTAAATACTTTTTCCTGAGTTCGTTGGTTTGCTCAGAAGTTGCAAGGAGGCTGTATAATGCAAAGACCGTATCGGTATCTGGATTTTTTGGTTCTTCCAGAGGAGTGCTGTCGGTGATAATCGACATGATGTTTTTTCTCAGTTGTTTGTCAGGCTGGAAGATATCGATGGTATTATTATAAGATTTACTCATTTTCTGACCATCAACACCTGGCACCGTCATTACTTTCTCATCAATAATAGCTTCGGGAATTACAAATACTTCTCCATACCGGGTGTTAAAAGCTGATGCAATATCCCGAGTGATTTCCAAATGCTGTTGCTGGTCTTTCCCTACCGGAACAAAATTTGCATCGTAACCAATAATGTCAGCAGCCATCAATACCGGATAGGTGAATAGCCCCGCATTAACATCACTCAACCGGTCAGACTTATCTTTAAATGAATGGGCATTAGCCAACATAGGAAATGGTGTGTAGCAACTAAGATACCAGGTCAGTTCACATACTTCAGGAATTTTTGACTGGCGGTAAAATATATTCCTTTCGGTATCAAAGCCAAAAGCCAACCATGCAGCAGCTATGGCATTCACATTATTTACCCTTACTTCCGCCTCTTTAATTGTTGTAAGGGAGTGTAGATCTGCAATGAAAAACAACGATTCATTCTTCTCATCTTTAGAAAGCGAAATTGCAGGTTGGATAGCACCTAAAATATTTCCAAGATGTGGTTTTCCCGAACTCTGTATTCCGGTTAATATTCTTGCCATTGTCGAATTTTTTTGCAAATAAAGTATTTGTGTATTTAATAATCAACTAATTGAAGCCCTGATTCTCTTCATGTCCAATTTCCGCATTGTTTGATAACCATAATTCCTAAGCCTATTATTTTTATAATTAGTTATGAAAATAAAATATGCTATTTTAGCAATATAAAAATATGATTTTTGTTAAACTCAATATCTCCTGTATTATCTTAAAAAGCAGAATTAAATGATAAAATATCTATTGGCAATTGGATGGCTAATACTAAGCATTTCCACATATGGTCAAAACAAACAAACCATACTTTTCACGGAAACAACCTATAATTATGGCTTAATACCTGAAGAAAACGGTGTTGTTAAACATACATTTACTTTCACAAACAATGGCAAAGAGCCTTTGGAGATTTCTGGTGTTAATGCTTCTTGTGGATGCACCACTTCAGGTTTTTCAAAAGATATTATTCCTCCAGGGGGAAACGGCTTTGTAGAGGTTATTTTTGATCCTTACAACCGTCCGGGTGCTTTTAAAAAATCATTGACCGTGACTTCTAATGGTGACCCGTCAATTGTAACATTATATATTGAGGGTAAGGTCAAGCCAAAACCTAAGTCTGTGGCAGAAGAATATCCGAAAAAAATCGGTGCTTTAAGATTAAAATTTACAACTTTAAATATGGGTCATGTAAAAAACAATGCCCGAACATCCAGAAATTTTGAGGTATATAATGACAGCGACCAACCCGTGAAGATTGAAAAAATCGCAGATGTTCCGAAACACTTAAATATCACCTTTCAACCTCAGGAGTTGCAACCAAAAACTTCAGGAAATATAGTAGTGGATATCGATCCAACCAAACTCGAACTGGGGCATATAGTAGAAACAATTAGCATTCAAACCAATGAACCTAATCCGGACAATAACAAAGAACTTCGTATCACTGCTGTCATAGAAGAATATTTTTCACCAATGACTTCAACAGAATTGGCAAAAGCACCCCGTATTTCAGTAGACAGAAGGCAATATGATTTTGGATCTGCCGCTGCAGGAGCTCAGGTTAATGCCACATTTACATTGACCAACACAGGAAAGGAAAAATTGCATATCAGGAAAATTCAGAGTCATTGTGATTGCGTAACCATAGAATTGGATAAGGATATATTAAAACGTCACGAGCAAGCCGTCGTCAGGGCAAAATTTAATACTTCCGGAAGACAAGGAAATCAATTGGTTTCCATCACTATTTTTACTGATGATCCCCAGGAATCCATGAAAGTAGTCCGAATAAAAGGAAGGGTAAATTAATAAACAGCTGTTTTACCTTCTGCCTTTCAGATTGACGGACGGGTGCTGAAAATTTTCGATGGTGATATCAGCTTTCCCTTTAGCAATAACGGAAGCGATAACTGACTGTTCGGTAATAAATACTCCGGAAGGGGTGAGCTCATCTAAATGACCATTGATATAAATGCCAGGGGCAATTTCCAGATTGTCCAGACTTTCTGTAATCATATCAGACGCCCATTCAATTTGTGATCCAAGTGGTATGGATAACGAATTTTTAAACTCTTCGATCAAACGACCATGCATTAGCCATGAAGCAGTTTTAACTAATTTGTTTTTAGTATCAAGGTCAAAATCAAGATTTTCGAGATATAAAGTTTGTGTAATGCCGTCGAATGCGGGTATCCCTTTTAGGTAAATATTGCCATTAATACTACCTTTTAGTCCAGCTCTTATGATCAGATTAATACCACTACCATATAGCTCCACATCAGTAATGGTCACTTGCTGTTTGTTGTTGTTGAAGGAATAAGTCTGATCCTGAAAATTTTCTTCCAACAAACGATTTATTTCTGTAGTGGGGATTTTGCCGCTCAATCCAATATTAAATTGGGAACTTATGCTGTCCACAATGGTTACCTGAGGCAATTCCCGATTGATCACCGCCTCTGGTTTTTCACCAATGAATGTTTCGGTATATGCTTTTATCCCAAACGAGAATTCAGACGTATTCCCTGATCCAGACAAAGGTGTCATTAAAATATCCATAGGAGTTACTTTCAACCAAACCTGATATTCATCGGAAATTAAATAGGGAGATTGAATCAATGTCCAGGCTTCTTGTACTTCTGTTTTAATGTCCAAATTAGGCTTCATTTCCTGATCCAACTGATTGGCAAGTAAATCCTGTTGCTTTTCGATAACACCAGTAAGGAGCGAAGCCAAAGGCATTTTTACAGGCCCTATGTTTACAATAGGTTTTTTTATCCATTCAAATCCGTCTGCCTGTGTAACTGTGCGAATGCTCCAATCGGGATTTAATTCAATTTTGGTTTTAAATTTGAGGTTCATTTCGAAATTGGTTTCTGCCTCATCCGAAAAACTTATACCAAAATTATCAAATGAAAGTCCCGCTTTAGCCCATACCTTTAAGGGGACTGTGATAGAAAAATGATCGTTTTCAGCTATTATACCTATTGGGGATTTTTTCCAGACTTTCATTGATATACTGGAATTCTTTTCTTTAGTAGCATCTTCAAATAACAATCCCTCAATTTCAGAATTAACCCTGTTTTCCAGTTGGTCCAAGTCTAATTTTACAGGAATATTTATTACCGATATTTCTCGTTGATAGGCTTGAGCATTTAAATAGTTTTCTTCCGGACGGATAGGTTCAATAGTTTTGCACCCTTTCATCATGAAAGAGAATAAAAGAAGATAGATAATACTCTTCATTAACCTCGTCATTTTATAGTCAGATCAGTATTTAATAGTAAGTGGTTTTTTAGATTGCATTTTTCATGCCGGATTTATTTGTCAATGCATTTAAATTATTAAAAAATATCTGAATGAAATGTTTAAATATTCTAAATATTTGCTAACTTTGAAATTCAAAGTACTTTTAAATGAAAAATAAAAATTATCTTCAGGATATAAGTGAAATCAAGCAAATGATGGAAAGATCATCACGCTTTATATCGCTTAGTGGTTTATCCGGAATATTGGCAGGGATATATGCGCTGATAGGGGCGATTGTTGCTTATTTTTTTATACTAAATAAACAATTGTATAAAATTGAAAACGACGAACCAGTCGGCTGGCTTATTTTAATTGCGGCAATTGTGCTTTTACTGGCATTGGGTACCGGAATTGTTCCTACTATTAGGAGAACAAAGAAGATGAATATGAAAGTGTGGGACAGAACGTCAAAAAGATTGGCCATAAATCTTCTCATCCCCTTGGTTACCGGAGGTATTTTCATTGTCATAATATCATTGAAGGGTTGGTTTGTGTTGGTTGCCCCACTGATGTTACTGTTTTATGGAATGGCTTTGGTAAATGCCAGCAAATATACTTTGAGTGATATCCGTTATTTAGGAATTTCAGAACTGGTACTTGGATTATTGGCTACAATCTTTCTGGGATATGGTTTGTTGTTCTGGGCGATTGGTTTTGGGGTGCTGCATATTATTTATGGCACAGTGATGTATTATCGGTACGAGAAGTGAAAAATATAATTCATAAAATTAATAAAGCATTTGAAAACCGTGTTCGGCTGGGTATTATGTCTGCACTAATGGTGAATGATTCCCTTGATTTCAACGCGATAAAAGAGCTTTTGGATGTAACTGACGGAAATCTTGCCAGCCATCTCAATGCACTTGAAAAAAACAAATATGTAAAAGTGAATAAGTCGTTTATCGGGAAAAAACCAAATACATCTTACACTGCTTCTTCTACTGGCCACAAAGCTTTTAAAGAGCATATAGAAGCATTAGAAGAATTAATCAATCCGAAAAAGGATTAGAAAAAAATTTTACACCTAAACTTTGAAACACAAAGTACTTTTAAATATAAATAAAATGGAACAGCATAATGAATCCTTATTTACTAAATTCAATAACTGGGTGAAAGAATCCATGACATTGAAACTATTCCTTATTGGCATCCTTATTTTATTATTACTGATTCCCACTTCCATGATCAACAGTTTGATCTGGGAAAGACAGGTTACCAGTGAATCAGTCATTCGTGAAATAAGTTCAAATTGGGGGTCAAAACAAATAATAAATGGGCCGGTATTGGCGATTCCTTACCGGTTAATAAAAAATGAACGGGAAGAAAAAGGTTATGTTTATTTTTTGCCTGATGAATTAAACATAACTGGAAATATAATTCCGCAAGAAAGGAAGATAGGAATCTATAAAATGATAGTTTACACCTCTGTACTCGATGTAATAGGTACTTTCAGGCAAGTAAATATTTCTGAATGGAACATACCTGAAAGCAATATGGTGTATGAGGATGCCCGTCTGATAACAGGATTATCCGATCTGAGAGGGATAAAGGAAAGCATTTCTCTTAGCTGGAATTCTACAGAGCAAGAATTTGAACCAGGGGTGGGCAATATTACCCTCTTTGATGCAGGTATTGGTGCTAAAGTTCCAGTATTGCCAGATCAAAATACATACGCTTTTAGTTTTCAGATTAAATTAAATGGTAGTGAGGGCTTACAAATCATGCCACTAGGAAAAACTACAAGTGCCAACCTGTCGTCTTCGTGGAAGGATCCAGCATTCGGTGGAGCTTTTCTTCCTGAAAGTCATGTGATAAACGAAAACGGGTTCGAAGCCAATTGGAAAGTGCTGCATTTTAACCGGAATTTTCCACAACAGTGGTTATCATCAGAAAAATATGCTTTGTCGGAATCATCTGCATTCGGAGTTGACCTTTTGTTACCATTACAGCATTATCAAAAAAGTCATCGTTCGGCTAAGTATGCCATTTTAATTATCTCACTTACTTTTCTCTTGTTTTTCTTTATAGAAATCATGAATCACAAACGGATTCATCCACTTCAGTATATTCTGGTTGGGATTGCACTCACCATATTTTATAGCCTGTTGATTTCGCTTTCCGAACACCTTGGCTTTAATCAGGCATACTTATTATCTGCTGTGGCAACCATCTCATTGATTTCAGTGTATATGCACGGCATATTTCAGACTTTCCGGCTTAGCATCCTTACAGCTGGCATTATGACGTTATTGTACGGATATATATTCATCATTTTACAGTTACAGGATTATGCTCTTTTAGCAGGTAGTATTGGTTTATTTGTGGCAATAGCTGTAGTAATGGTATTCTCACGAAAAATCAACTGGTATAAGCCCGCACAACAAGGTATTTAAATCCCAAAACGATAACAATGAAGGTTAAATTCATACTGCCAGCCTTAACTGAGGCCAAGAGTTCGTATTGGCGACCAATAAAATATGCCTTGTTTCCTCCTCTTGGTTTAGCGACACTCGCCGGATATCTGGATGATAGCGATGAAGCCGAAATCGAGGATGAGCATGTGGAAGAACTGCAACTAAACGATTCCCCAGATCTGGTGGCAATAGAAGTTTACATTACCAATGCATACAGGGCATACAAAATAGCCACTCAATACCGGAAACGTGGGATAATGGTAATCATGGGAGGTTTACATGTGACCACACTGCCCGATGAAGCTGAAAAATACGCGGATGTGATTTTTCTTGGGCCAGGAGAATATACATTTCCATTGTTTCTAGATGATCTTAAGAAAAAACAGGTTAAAAAAAGATATGTATCTACTGTACGGCAACTTGATGAAATACCCCCTGTCAGGAGGGATTTGATAAAAAAGAACTTGTACCTGGTCCCAAATTCAATTGTAGTGTCACGGGGATGCCCCCACCATTGTGATTTTTGTTATAAAGATTCTTTCTTTAAGGGAGGGAAGTCGTTTTATACTCAAAAGGTAGATCATGTCCTGAGTGAAATCCAAAGATTGCCAGGTCGGCATTTATATTTTCTCGATGACCACTTGTTTGGCAGTTCATCTTATGCAGAAAGACTTTTCGATGGCATGAAAGGTATGAACAGAGTTTTTCAAGGTGCCGCGACAGTCCAATCTGTATTGAAGGGAAATCTTTTGAAAAAAGCTGCCACTGCTGGACTTAGAAGTTTGTTCATCGGCTTTGAAACATTGTCGCCATCAAACTTAATTGCGGCAAACAAAAAGCAAAACCTTTTGAAAGATTATCTTCAGGCCATTCAAATGCTTCATGATCATGGTATCAAGATAAATGGTAGCTTTGTATTTGGTTTTGATGATGATCATCCGGATGTATTTAAGGAAACAGTGGATTGGGCGGTTTCACAAGGTATTACTACAGCTACTTTTCATATTCTTACACCTTATCCCGGTACCAGATTGTTTGATCAGCTTTTGAAAGCGGGAAGAATAAGTCATTTTCATTGGGATTTGTACGATACCCGACATGTGGTGTACCAGCCCAAGCATATTTCTTCATTTGATTTGAAATATGGATATGAACAAGCTTATCGAGATTTTTATAGTTGGTCTAATATTTGGAAGGCAAGTTTGACGAAGAACAATTTTAGTGGATGGATGAAACATTTTGCGTATGCAGCCGGATGGAAAAAAATGGAACCGGTGTGGCGTATTATCATTCAATCGGGTGCATTACAATATATGTTACCAGTTTTAGAAACATTATTAGGTCATCAACAGTCTGATATATCGAATGTATTAGCAGTAACTGATAAAAGAAAGTCGAAAAACTCGATTTGGTCTTTGGAAAATCACAAAATGAATCAAATAATTTATAACTATGATTAACAAAATGAATAAAATGATGAGAGATCCGGTGTTACACCCGGTAAAAGCACTTGCTATCACAGGAATATTGGGAGGATTAATGCTTTTAGCGAGGGTAATTTATACCGGAAATTTAATGCACTCACATTTGGTTTGGAATTTATACCTGGCATGGATGCCTTTGTTTTTTGCCTATATCCTTTTAAAAAGTGGTGATTTGACTCAACGAAAAGTGCAATTATACACTTTAGTATTTATGTGGTTGTTGTTTTTCCCCAATGCCCCTTACATCATTACTGATTTTATACACTTAAAAAATACCACTGGCAACCTGCTATTACTTGATTCTATCCTTGTATTTACCTTTGCACTCACAGGTCTGGGTGCCGGGTTGATTTCGCTACATTGGGTTTATAAGTCATTAAAAATGCATTATTCTACCAGCTTTTCCAAAGTGGTTATGTTGACAAGTGTAGTATTATCGGGTTATGGTGTGTTTCTGGGAAGGTCGCTCAGGTGGAACAGTTGGGATTTATTTGTGAACCCTATGCCATTGCTAAAAGATAGCATCATGCATCTCAATGACAAGGTAGCAATAGCAATGACACTGCTTTTTTCAGGTCTGGTATTGACAGGTTATTTCTTATTTATTAATCTAATGCGTCTGAAAGATGAAGAATCTGTATGACAGTCTTATTAAATGTTTTCGAAGTTTTGGATTTGCATTCAATGGAATAAAATATGCTGTCAGAAATGAGAATAATTTCATTTATCATCTGTTGGCTACAGTCATCATTGTGATCATTGGGATTACCCTACAGTTTACCCGAATGGAGTGGTTTATAATTATTTTTTTGATCGGGATGGTATATACAGCGGAAATGTTTAATTCTGCCATTGAAAAACTGGTAGATCTGACCATGCCCCGTTATCATTATAAAGCGGGAATTATCAAAGACGTAGCAGCGGGAGCTGTGCTGATAGCTGCTATTACGGCATTGATCATCGGAATTATCATTATTATCCATCATTTATGAGACAATATACAGATTGGTTGGATTCCAAATTATTTCTTCGCACAAGCCTGGGTGCCTTGGCCATGTTGATCATTAGCTTTATCGTTTTCGATAATTATCTTGATCAGGTGGTTTCAGGATTTAGTATCTGGGTTATGATACTTTATGCATTTCTTGTGGTCTACTTTATTTACGTTTTGATCAGAGCTTCTATTCTAATTCGGGCTCATCAATCGCTGTACCATGTATTGACTATTGTAGTTTGTATTTTTGCGTTGTTTACTATTGCTATTGATAAATTGATGTTGGATCAGATTGCTGCCAATAGGAATGAAGGATTGGGTTTTTCAGGGGAGCAACGAATGTTATTGGTTTCCCTGTTGATCAAATTTCTGGCATTATTGGTTGCCACTATACCGGCTTTAAAGAAAGAGTAGTCAATCATTTTAAAATGAAATATTAACAAACCCTGAATCGCAAAATCCAGGGTTTGTCACATATTTGATAAAATGGCTATTCTTGTTCTATGGCACCACAGGAAATTCTGTCTCCGGCGTCACCTGTTGGTTGAGACACAAAGTCATCCGGTTTAATATGGATCATTACTGATTTGCCTATGATATTCGTAGCATCATCACCTCCAATGGACCAATCTTCTGCGGTAAATTCATATCTTGCATTGCCGTCACTATCAGCCTGGATGTTATCTATATCACCACTGTGGAATTCGTCAGATACACCCCTCTGGCCATGTTGTACATTAGTCGGATTCCAGTGGCCCCCAGCTGATGTGGCATCATGAGCACTACAATCCCCATGTTCATGAATATGCAAAGCATGAACTGAACCTGGCTCCAGTCCTGATACTTCTAATTCCATTCTTACACCCTGATCTGTCTGGGTGAACCTGGCTGTTCCCTGAACCTCGCTGCCACTTGCGGGACTAAGATTGGCAATGGCTGTAACTGACTCGGTTGTTTCTGTTTCTGTGGCGTTTTCCTGTTCATTAGTTTGGGTTTGTGGGCCACAAGCAACCACGAAGAATGACAGTGCTAAAATACTCAATACGATTTTCATATGTTAGATGGTTAATGTTTAAAAATTTATATAACTATCAACTGTCAAAAACATGATTGGTTTATATTTTTTACTATTTCCTGTGGTTGCTCTTATTTAAGAATTTTTAATGTTCCAACATCCCATCATTTTGTGATATCGCTATTGGTGACCACACATTTAGTATCGCTGTGCATTGAAATACCAGGATGAACAGGATACCAGGAACCACCCTGGTTATCGCGGATGGTGGATTGATCGATACGGATGTCGCCGGTATGATTATTTGTAACAAAAAATATAGCCGAGCCATGGGTATTCACTACATTATTTTCAATCAACGTACCATATATTGATAAGGTCATCTTATTGCCATCATTATAAATAGCACCTCCACTTCCTCCGCCTGGAGTTCCATCTTTTTTAGGGTTACCACCATTACCAATAGCTTTATTATGACTAAATAAGCTGTTGATGATTGTCCATGAAACACCAATACTGCTGATACCTCCGCCATTTGATCCTACATTCCCATATCCTTCCCTACCTCCAAAAGTAGAATTAACGACATAAACAGGAAGGTTATTATATTGGCTGAAAACCCGGATAGCCCCTCCACCTACATCAGGTCCTGTACTTGCACAAACATTATTAAAAAATCGGCAATTGACAATCTTCAATCGGCCTCCGCGTACCCATACTGCACCCCCACCGTCAAATTCTTTCTCTCCAGTAGAATTACCGTCAGCAAATGTCAGATTTTGCAATGTCAATCGGGGATGATCCTGATTTTGACAATGATCGGTAGTCCAATGTTGATCAGGATCACAGGTGTTCATATAAAGAATACGGGTTCTTCCATTTCCGCTTAATGTGATGAGGCCGCCTCCATCAATGATTACTTCATTTGCTGCATCATTGAAAATTTTTGCAGGACGGTTCATTACGATTGTTACTGGTTTATCACCACAGTTGAATATTATTTTACCCCCCTTTGCAACTTTTTCCACTACTTCATCACAGGTACAACTTTCCGGAGTGCCATTCCCAATGATATGATCAGGTTGGCTAACATCTGCAGGCCCAGCTTCTTGTGGTATGGGACTTTTGCCATCAGGGTTGCCTGCAGGTGGCCCCGAAGCAGGATTTGCCAAAGGATTATGAAACGGAACGAATTGATCATCCTCTTTCGAACAAGCGGAAAAGCACAGAATAATGCTTAGCAGGCTTATTTGCGTCATTTTATATAGTATGGAAGTCATAATTTAGCTAAGTTGAACGCTTGTAATATGCTAATATATGAGATAAATGCATGTCACAATTCACCAGGTAATATAAACTGCAATTTTACATAAAACCACTGAGTATGAATTGGAAAGTACTTGGCCACGCAATTCGTAGGTTTCTAACTATTTTGACAGGAATTTTATAAATTTGTATTGTCTAATTCTAAATTATCAATGGTTCAAAAATGTGTTTTCCTCGATCGTGACGGTGTGCTTAACCGGGAAATAGGTGATTATGCCTATAGATTGGATCATTTTGAGGTAAACACCGGAGTAGGTGATGCACTAAAGTTTTTGAAAGAAAATGGTTTTCTGTTGATTATCATCACTAATCAGGCGGGTATATCCAAAGGACTCTATACCGATGAACATGTGCTTACTTGTCATCAACATTTGCAGGATGTATGTCAGAACCTTATCGATGATATATATTATTGTCCTTATCATCCATCAATTACCGAATCACTGAGCCGAAAACCTGATAGTTTGATGTTTGAAAAAGCCGTTGCCAAATACAACATAAATTCACTAAAATCATGGATGGTGGGAGATGCAGAAAGGGACATCGTTCCAGCAAAAAAACTCCAAATTAATACAATACAGATAGGAGGGAAGGTTGGATTTTCTTTAGCTGATTTTGTGGCAGAAAACCTTTTGGAAGCTGCAGGTATGATTATAAACAGACAGGAGTATATTTCACATAAATAAATAATTGAAAAGGACCGTCAACATATCATTTGCCTGGTTAATTTTTTTCACTGGTTTGATGCCATGTGGAATTGTGAGCGAGATGGATAAGATTGATGGTTTGATAGCTCATTATCATTATCATGATGAAATAGGAGCGGGGAAATCCGGATGGGTTAGATTTATTCTAGATCATTATCTGCCTTTTTCTGATCATAAACATCAACACGAAAAACATCAGGATCAACTCCCTTTTTTTAATTCAGTTACAACACCCTATTATTTTTTAAATGCTTCAGGTTTTATTTTGGTTAGGCCTTTACAATTAAATTACTTTAATTTTGAATTTATCCCGTCCCTCTATCATTTTATTTGCGGAAAAGATTTATTTCATCCTCCTCAACAACTGATTTCCGCTTAACTTCCCACTCTTTACAAAAATTTGTTCTTTTACCAGTAAATCAGGAGTTTTTCCTATTACGCATGATTACAAACCTCATTTCTTTCAGTGTAAAGAATAAACTGATCATCATACTTGCTACCTTATCAATGGTCGCATTTGGTGTTTATTCCATTACGCAAATTCCCATTGGGGCTGTGCCTGATATCACTAACAACCAGGTTCAGGTGATTACCACATCCCGCAACCTATCCACTTTGGATGTAGAGCAATTTATCACTTATCCCATCGAATTGGAAATGGCAAATTTGCCAGGGGTTCAGGAAATCCGCTCTATTTCAAAATTCGGATTATCGGTGGTGACCATTGTTTTTGAAGATAAAATGGGAACTTACCTTCCGAGGCAATTGATTGCCGAAAAAATTAAATCAGCTGAACAAAAAATTCCAGTTGGCATCGGTACACCAGAAATGGGACCTATCAGTACTGGTTTGGGAGAAATTTATCAATATACACTGGAAATAAAACCTGGCTATGAAGAAAAATATAGCATTTCAGATCTACGGACTATCCAGGACTGGACGATCAAAAGACATTTGGCGGGTCTGAAAGGAGTAGTAGAAGTAAATACCTGGGGTGGATTTTTGAAACAATACGAAGTTGCCGTTGATCCTCAAAAACTGATTGCTTTTGATATTACCATAAATGATGTGTATCAGGCTCTGGAAGCAAACAATGAAAATACCGGGGGAAGCTATATAGAAAAACTCTCTGAAAGTTATTTTGTGCGTGGTGAGGGTATGGTAGGTTCTTTGAACGATATTGGGAATATAGTGGTCAAAAATATCAGAGGAATTCCGGTTCTGATAAGGGATATTGGGAAAATTCAATTTGGAAATGCTGTACGTTTTGGTGCTATTACCGGCAATGGGGAAGGCGAGAAGGTGTTAGGTCAGATCATGATGTTAAAAGATGCCAATACTTCTAAAGTTATCAAAGAAGTAAAAGAACGAATGGCCCAGGTTGATCAGGTTTTACCGGAAGGTGTGTATGTTAATCCCTTTTTGGAACGCACTGCCTTAATAGATAAAACGACCAATACAGTAGTAGAGAATCTGACACTGGGGGCTTTGATTGTGATTTTTGTATTGATTGTATTAATGGGTGACCTCAGATCGGGAATCTTGGTTGCATCTGTAATTCCCCTGTCGCTGCTGTTTGGCTTGTCCATGATGTATTTATTTGGGGTCGATGTGAATTTGATGAGCCTTGGTGCAATAGACTTCGGTATTCTTGTAGATGGGGCAGTGATTATCGTTGAATTTACGGTTTTTCTTATCATTCAAAAACAGGCAAAACTAAGATTGTTACAAGGTCAGCAATTACAGGATGCGAAAGACGATGTGGTGATAGAAGCATCCAGTAGAATGATGAGATCCGCAATTTTTGGACAGATCATTATACTGATTGTTTTTATTCCCATTCTATCATTGACAGGTATCGAAGGAAAAATGTTCCGTCCTATGGCTTTATCCTTTAGTTTTATACTAATAGGTGCTATGATTCTTTGTCTTACTTATGTTCCAGCCATGGCCGCACATTTTATCAGACCACCTAAAAGTGACAAAGCCACTTTGGCAGACAAAATTGTTGGATTTCTCCAAAGATCTTATGATCCTGTAATCAATTATGCATTAGATCATCGTAAAACGGTTATTATCTTGTCCGTCATCTTTTTAGTAATCACTGGTATCATTTTTAGCAGAATGGGAGGTGAATTTATCCCTACCCTGGATGAAGGGGATTATGTAGTTCAGCCCATACTAAAGCCTGGAACATCTTTATCAGAAACCGTCAAAATAAACACTCAGTTGGAAAAGATCCTGATGGGTTTTCCTGAAGTAGAACAGGTGATTACCAGGATAGGAGCTGCTGAAGTACCCACCGACCCAATGTCGATGGAAATGTCGGATGTAATCATTATTTTAAAAGACAGGAAGACATGGACATCTGCAAAGAATAAAGAAGAACTGGCGGATAAGATGAAAGAGGCTTTATCTGTAATTCCCGGTATAGGATTTGAATTTACACAACCTATAGAAATGCGTTTCAATGAACTGATCACAGGTGTACGCTCTGATGTGGCCATTAAGATTTATGGTGAAGATTTGGATATTTTATTTCAAAAAGGGAACGAGATTAGAAATATGATTTACCGCGTAAAAGGTGCTTCTGATGTAAATGTGGAACAAATAGAAGGACTTCCTCAAGTGTCGGTGGAATATGATCGTAGCATGCTTGCCAAGTATGGACTGAATATAAGAGAACTTAATGATATTGTTCGGATGGCTTTTGCAGGAGTATCGGCAGGTTATGTATTTGAAGGGGAAAAACGGTTTGATTTGGTAGTCCGGCTAGATGAAAAGTACAGAAATGATCTTGCATCAGTAAGTAATTTACATGTTGGTCTGCCCAATGGAAACCAGGTTCCACTTCGCGAAATAGCAACTATAAATTATAAGCATGGGCCAGCACAGATTTCCAGAGATGATACCCGACGCAGAATTGTAGTTTCGGTAAATGTCCGGAACCGTGATGTGGAATCTTTAGTAGAAGAAATTCAGGAAATTGTAGATCGGCAGCTCATGTTACCTGAAGGATATTACGTCACTTATGGAGGTCAGTTTGAAAATCTTGAAAATGCAAAAAAGCGGCTGATAATAGCGGTTCCGGTTGCTTTGTTATTGATATTTATATTGCTGCATTTTACCTTTAATTCTGTAAAGCAGGCACTTTTAGTATTTTCAGCTATTCCACTGGCTGCCATTGGCGGCGTGTTTTTTCTCTGGTTACGAGGTATGCCTTTTAGTATATCTGCAGGTGTGGGATTTATAGCATTGTTTGGAATAGCTACGCTAAATGGCATCATTCTGATCAGCTTTTTTAATGAACTAAAATATGACGGCAAGATCACTAATATCAGGGAAAGAATACTTACTGGTACTCGGTTGCGCTTGAGACCTGTTTTGCTAACAGCCGCAACCGATATTTTAGGGTTTTTCCCAATGGCTTTTTCTACATCGGCAGGAGCTGAAGTGCAAAGGCCACTGGCTACTGTTGTCATTGGTGGGTTATTTACTGCCACATTGTTAACCATGATCTTTCTCCCGGTACTTTATCATATATTCGATGATAAGGAGTTTTCCTTTGGAAAGAAAATAAGAGGTAAATTAGCTGTTATTGCTATCGGTTTTGCTTTTATTATGCTTCCGCAAATTTCTACCGCCCAAGAAGTTAAGAAAATTTCTTCATTGGAAGATGCTGTGGAATTAGCTTTAAAAAACAATGCGGGAATCGAGGCAGCAAGATTACAGCTTGATCAACAAAAAAAATTAAGAGGAACAGCTTTTGATCTTGGGAAAACCACTTTTTTCTATGGTGAAGAAGAACGGGCATTCAGAGAATCAAATTCCGGAGTGGTTTCTTATGGCATCTCCCAGAGTATTCCTTTTCCGACCGAATTTTTGATACAGTCTGTACTGCTGAAGAAGTCTGTGCTTTCCGCGGAGTATGTTTATCAGTTGAATAAACATCAATTGGAGAAAGAGGTATCATTGATCTATAACAAACTGCTTTATGACCATAGCAGGTTGCAGGAGTTTCATTTTATCGACAGCTTATATGCTGTATTTTCAAATGCTGCTACAAGAAAGTATGAACTTGGAGAAAGTGCCTACCTGGAAAAATTAACCGCAGGAACCAAATTAATAGAAATAAAAACACAGCTAAAACAGATCCGGATGGAATACGAGAATGACCTCTTGGAGCTTAAAAAATACCTGCAAGATGAGATAGAATTTATTCCTGGCTATCTATATAAATTGGTTTCTGATACATATTCAGACAGTTCGACTCATCTCGGTTTATTATATCATAATAATAGATTAGAACTTCACCAACAACAAAACCGGTTAGAAAAACATCGTTTTTTGCCCGATATTCATTTGGAATATATGAGACAGTCGCTTAACAATGAATCTGGTTTTTACGGATTTCAATTTGGAATTAGTATTCCATTATGGCCGTTTCCACAAAATGCCCGCAGTCAAGCGTCTGGCATACAAATTCAGGTAGCAAAAAAAGAAAGTCAGCAGTATGGTTATAATTTGATTAAACGCCAGGAGCAATTGATCAGTGAAGTATCCCATTATCAGGAAACCATTAAATATTATGAAGAATCAGGCTTAATGTTGGCCGATGAACTGGTAATGGCATCAGAGAGAAATTATAGAGAAGGAGAAACAGATTATATGCATTACATTCAAGGTATAGAACAAGCCACTAGGGTAAGATTATCGTATCTTGATCATCTCCATATGTACAATCAAAGTTTACTTGAATTAAAATATTTACAATAGAATCGTCAATAAAGCATTATGAAAAATTTAATCATTATGGTGTTGAGTTTGCTGATAATAGCTTGTGGTCAAAATGCGCAAAAGATAGGTGAACGAGAGCAAAACGAGAACAACACCGATATATTCTTATCCAAAGATCAGATGGATGCAATCAATCTTACACTGGGACAAATGGATACATTATCACTTGATAGTGCAGTCAAAGCAAATGGTTATACACATTTACCACCTCAAAATATGGCTTCTGCTAATGCCTATATGGCGGGATATGTTAAGAGTATTCTTTTTATGGAAGGAGAATATGTGAAGAAGGGACAAACTCTGGCTACACTAGAAAATCCTGATTTCATTGATCTTCAGGAAAATTACCTTCAATCCAAGCACCAGTTAAAATATCTTAAAGCAGAATGGGAACGGCAGAAAACACTAAATGACGAAAATCTCAATGCGGGAAAGGTGTTAGGAAAAGCAGAAGCTGATTACCAGCAAATGCTAGCTCGTTACAATTCATTACAAAAAAAGCTGGAGATGTTAGGGTTTAATATCAATAATATAGAAGCGGGCAAATTCAGTCCTGAGATCAGTATTGCTTCTCCTATTACAGGACATATTTCAAAAGTCAATGTTTCAATGGGTAAATATGTAATGCCATCCGAAAATCTGTTTGAAATTATTGACAAAAGCCATATGCACTTGGTTCTAAATGTGTATGAGCATGATGCGATAAAGATCCGGAAAGCGCAAAAAATAATATTTTATATTCCAGGTTTTGATAAAAATCCCTATCAGGGAGATGTGTACTTAGTGGGACATGCACTGGAAGGTGATAGCCGGACAGTTGCCATACATGCTCACATCACAGATGAAGAAAATCATAGCTTTATGGCCAATATGTATGTAAATGCTTCAATTATTGTGGAGCAAAAGAAAGGATTAGCACTTCCGGAAAGTGCAATAGTGATGTCGGAAGATAAATTATATGTTTTTTTTACTTCGGGATCCACATCAGGGACAGAAGGCAGAAATTTTAAACGAGTGGAGGTAAAAGTTGGGTTTTCGAACAATGGTTGGACAGCTATTGAGCCTAAAGATCCTATTGATCCCGATGCTAAATTTGTAACTAGTGGGGCATTTTACTTGGCACGTGCCTTCGAAAAGTATCAATAAAACAAACCGGATTTAGGTTGATTTACAACCTAATCCGGCTGTCTATAAAATTATCCCTCTAAAGCATAACTGATTATACCTTCATCATTCTCCAGTTTGCCAATTTCCTGGTCGATGGTCCACAAGCCAACGCCACTTTCTCCGATTAGTTCGAACAGTTCGATAGCGCGGCGTGCCAGTGTTTCTTCTTCGCGTTGCTCGGTTACATACCATTGCATAAAGTTAAAAGTAGCATAATCTTTGATGGCAAGGCAATGGTCCACAATCCCATTAATCGACTTCGTCACGGCTACTTCATGATCCAGAATTTTGTTAAAAATCTCACGCAAAGTAGTAAAATTATGCTGAATACCCGTGATTTCAGGTTGTAAAGCATGTCCACCGGAATCATTAATATAACGAAACAGCTTTAACATGTGCTTCCTTTCCTCTTCTGCATGAATATACAAGAATTTCGCTGAGTTAATAAAACCTTTGGTATCACACCATGAGCCCATTGAAAGATATGCTGCTGCAGAGGTGCCTTCCATTAAAATTTGTTTATTCAGAAGTAATTCAGTATCTGTACTGATTGATTTGTAAGGGGTTTTGGATTGGTTCATAAGAGTTTAGTTTAAGGTTATTTATTTATTAAAAAATGATAAAAAGAGGAGATAGTTGGTATTATCCCCTCCATTTATTTTTTTACTTTTTGATATTCTGGTTTTGACCTATCAGGTTTAATGCAGATCCAGCTTTGAACCACTCTATTTGCACTTCATTGTAAGTATGATTGGTCAAAATTGTTTCAACACCACCATCACTATGATTTAAAACCACTGAAAGAGGTTGACCTGGTTGAAAATTTGTAAGACCTACGATGTCGATATTATCATCTTCCCTGATTTTATCATAGTCTGTCGGATCGTTAAATGTGAGTGCAAGCATTCCCTGTTTTTTCAGATTGGTTTCATGGATTCGGGCAAATGATTTTACCAATACTACCCGTACACCCAAATGACGTGGTTCCATAGCAGCATGTTCCCTTGACGAACCCTCTCCATAATTTTCATCACCAACAACTATGGTTCCAATACCATGAGATTTATAAGATCTTGCAGTGGCGGGCACTTCGCCATATTCGCCGGTCAATTGATTTTTTACCATATTGGTTGCATCATTAAAGGAATTTACGGCACCAATCAGTAAATTATTCGAAATATTATCCAGGTGACCTCTATACTTCAACCATGGGCCGGCCATTGAAATATGATCGGTAGTACATTTGCCTTTTGCTTTTATCAACAATCGTAACCCAAACAAGTTTGTACCTTCCCAAGGATTGAATGGTTGTAACAACTGAAGCCTGTCTGAATCTGGTTTCACGACTACCTGAACATGACTTCCATCCTGAGCCGGAGCCTGATAACCTGCGTCTTCTACCGCAAAACCCTGAAGGGGCAATTCGATCCCTTTTGGCTCTTCCAACTTAATTTCTTTACCTTCTTCATTGAGCAGAACATCTGTTAACGGATTGAATGTGAGATCCCCAGCAATGGCAAATGCAGTAACTATTTCAGGAGAGGCTACAAATGCATGCGTATTGGGATTTCCATCATTTCTTTTCGCAAAATTCCTGTTGAAGGAGGTAATGATGGAATTTTTACGGTTGGGATCTTTAGAATGTCTGGCCCACTGCCCGATACAAGGGCCACAGGCATTGGCCAAAACCACACCTCCGATTTGTTGGAAAGTTTGCAAAAGGCCATCCCTTTCAGCGGTATACCGTACCATTTCCGACCCAGGCGTAACCGTGTATTCTGCCCTTACTTTCAGTTTTTTGTCAAGTGCCTGTTGTGCTACTGATGCTGCCCTGGTAATATCTTCATAAGATGAGTTGGTACATGATCCAATCAACCCAACTTCAAGTTCTTTAGGCCAACCATTTTCTTTTACTGCTGCGGAAAATTGTGACAATGGCCAAGCAGCATCTGGTGTAAATGGGCCATTTACATGGGGTTCAAGTTCTGAAAGATTAATTTCGATCACTTCGTCGAAGTATTTTTCGGGTTGTGCATATACTTCATCATCACCCCGTAAATGATGACTGACTTTTTCAGCTTCCATTGCAATATCACTGCGGTTGGTCTGTTCCAAATACTCCTTCATTTTATGGCTGTAAGTAAACAGTGAAGTAGTTGCACCAACTTCTGCGCCCATATTACAAATGGTGCCTTTGCCTGTACAGGAAATACCTTCGGCTCCATCACCAAAATATTCCAAAATATGGCCTGTGCCGCCTTTAACGGTCAGAATACCGGCAACTTTCAGGATCACATCTTTTGCAGAAGCCCAACCACTTAGCTTTCCTGTTAGTTTAATACCTATTAATTTAGGAAATTTTAATTCCCAGGCCATCCCTGCCATTACGTCCACAGCATCTGCTCCACCTACACCTATGGCAATCATTCCCAAACCCCCAGCGTTTGGAGTATGAGAATCTGTCCCAATCATCATTCCTCCGGGGAAAGCATAATTTTCCAGAACAACCTGATGGATGATACCTGCACCGGGTTTCCAGAAACCAATACCATATTTATTTGAAACTGAGGAGAGAAAATCAAACACCTCTTTATTGTTGTGAATGGAGTTTTTCAGATCAGGAGTAGCACCCGATTCTGCCAAGATTAAATGATCACAATGAACAGTAGTAGGCACAGCAGCACGGGCTATCCCTGCAGACATAAACTGTAAAAGAGCCATTTGTGCCGTGGCATCCTGCATCGCTACCCGATCGGGAGAAAAATTTACATAAGACCGGCCTCTGGTATAAGCCTCTGTGGCACTGCCATCAAATAAATGTGAGTAGAGTATTTTTTCAGTAAATGTAAGGGGTTTATTTAGTGCCTTTCTGGCTGCATCTATCCGTTCACCCATTTGGTGATAAACAGATTTAATCATATCAATATCAAAAGCCATTTCCAATTAAGTGTTTAATGAATAAAAAAATTTGTCTAATTTATAAAACTGAAATAGGTATTACAAAGTTATAAAATATTGTTTTCAATGTCAGATAAAAAATACAATCCAAAATGAAAAGAATTTCATACATTATTACTGTTATAAAAGAAAAATCAGAAACAAAATTAAACAATTGAGACCGATTTTTTAAGTTAGTTCTCAGTGTTTTCGATATGATTCTGCAATAAGAGTAATTTTTAGTCATTTTTTATTCAGTAGTGGTGTGAATTCAAAATAGTTTTTTATTTTTGCCGTCAAGAAATGCAGGCAAAAAATATCGTTACCACGTCATCAGGTATTCTTAGGTTTTTGTTAAGGTACATGAATAGCAAGGGATGGTGTTTTTGACTATATTTATTTTTTAATATTTAGTTTTTTGACACACTTTATTTCAAAAAATTTAATTTTGATCTAAGGAGTTGTGCTATAATCATTGTTTTTATTTGTAAATTGAAGTTTACAATCATAGTTTTGTGTACCAGTATTTTTTTCTTTATTGATTTTTGTTTGTTATTGGAAAAATAAATAATCCATATGTTAAAAGTGATTCCAATGGCCAAAAATGGGTTGGTCCTAATGGCGTTTTTTTTCTTTGTTTGTTTTTCTTCAAATTTACTTCATGCTCAGGAAACTGGTACAGAGGGTATTCCTACTGACGAAGAGACGATTGCATCAGGTAGAAGCATTTTCAGACAAGAATGCCAGATGTGTCATCAAATTAATCAAAAAACGGTAGGTCCTGCATTAAAGGATGTAACTGAACGAAGACCACTACCTTGGTTGATCGCATTTATCCATAATTCTCAACAAGTAATTCAAAGTGGTGATGAATATGCAGTAGCATTATTCGAGGAGTATAATAAAACCCCAATGCCATCTTTTCAATACTTGAGCGATGATGAGGTATTGTCAGTATTAGCCTACATTCAAAATGAATCTCAGGTAGTAGCAGCTGAAGCACAAGTACAAGAGACAGCCACTGATGGTACAGGAGCATCGGGTTCAGGTCCTTCCAATCAATATATCAATATCATTCTTATTGGTGTACTAGTTGTATTGGTATTAATTCTGATTGTGCTGGCTATGATCATTGCCACACTTACTAAATACCTCAAACAGCGGGGTGAACCACTTCCTGTAGAAACTACCAAAGGAAAAGACTCCTCTTCAACTTTCAAAAAATTTGTAATTAGCTCTCCGTTTATTGGTATATTGGCCTTTATTCTTATAGCTGTCATGATGAAGGCTGGAATAGATCAGCTATATCTGGTAGGAGTACAACAGGGCTACGCGCCGGATCAACCTGTTTGGTTTTCTCATAAAGTTCATGCCGGGACGTATCAAATAGATTGTAATTATTGTCACACAGGCGCTCAGATCAGTGCCAATGCAAGTATTCCAGCAGTTAATATTTGTATGAACTGTCACAATCCCGAAAAAGGAGGAATCATTACTGGAACAATTACCGGCGATGTGGAATTGAAAAAAGTAATTGATGCTTATCAAAATAATGAACCAATTCAATGGGTTCGCATACATAATCTTCCCGATCTTTCTTATTTTAATCACGCACAACATGTAAATGTAGGTGGGGTGGATTGTGAGACATGTCACGGCCAAGTTGAAGAAATGGATGTAGTGCAACAACATGCCTCACTTACTATGGGCTGGTGTATCGACTGTCATCGTACTACGCCATTGAATGTGCAGGGAAATGAATATTATGATGAACTCATGAGAATGCACGAACAATTGGGCAAGGAAGCATTATTGGTATTGGATATTGGTGGTACGGAATGTTCTAAATGCCATTATTAATTTTTTTTTTTGTGAACTGTATAGAATTCTTATAATAAATGAAAATTCAAAAGAAACATTATTGGAAGGGATTAGAACAATTATCCAATGATCCGGAATTTGTAAAAAATGCCGAAAAAGAATTTTATGAAAATCTTCCAATTGGTCAAAATGAAAATGGTGGAAGTTCCAGAAGAGATTTCTTAAAAATGATGGGTTTCAGCATTGCAGCAGCTTCTTTGGCTGCCTGTGAAGCTCCTCTTCGTAAAGCAATTCCTTTTGTTAATCAACCAGTTGATTTGGTGCCCGGAGTGCCAAATTATTATGCTTCTTCATACATTCATAAGGGTGATTATTGCAGTATTGTGGTGAAAACCCGTGAAGGAAGACCAATAAAAGTTCAGGGAAATGAGTTTTCAAATGTCACAAAGGGTGGGGTAAATGCGCAGGTAGAAGCCTCAGTACTCGGGTTATACGACACCCATAGGCTGAAAGATCCAATCATAAATAAAGAAAAAACCACTTGGTCGGAGGTTGATCAATCCATCATTGGAAAATTACGAGAAGTTGTTTCAAAGGGTGGTCAGATACGTATTGTAAGTAATTCCATCATTAGCCCCACTGCGCAAAAAGCCATACAAGGATTTATGGCTACATTTAATAATAGCCAACATATCGTTTATGATGCGCACTCAGTATACGGTATCACAATGGCCAACCAGGTTAATTTTGGACAAAGTATTATTCCATCCTACGATTTCAGTCTTGCCGAAACAATAGTGAGCTTCTCAGCTGATTTTTTAGGGACATGGATTTCTCCAATAGAGTTTATCAAACAGTATAGCAAGACCCGAAAAATCGGAAAAGGTAAAAAGGAAATGTCGCGCCATTACCAGTTCGAAGCACTCATGAGCTTAACTGGGGCTAATGCAGATTACCGTACTCCCATAAAACCTTCTCAGGAGGGTTTAGCCATTGTAAAATTACATAACCTGATCGCACGAAAAGCTGGTGTTGCGGTTATCAATGCTCAAGATCCGGGAGAAGTTAATCATCTTGAGAAAGCAGCAGATGAATTATGGGCCACAAGAGGAAAATCTTTAGTAGTTTCAGGTTCTAACGATCCTGCAATCCAACAGGTGATCAACCAAATCAATACCATGTTGGGCTCGTATACTTCAGGTATCATAAATATTGCTACACCTGTATACTATCGTCAGGGTAATGATGCAGCGATGCAGCAATTTGTAAACGAATTGGCCAATGGAAGTATAGATGCGGTTATTTTCTATGGTTGTAATCCTGTTTATGATCATCCTCAGGGAAAAATTATTGGCGAAGCATTATCAAATATTTCCCTATCTGTATCCACTTCTGAGAGATTGGACGAAACAGCAAACCTGACTCAAATAGTAGCTCCCGGACACCATTATTTGGAATCCTGGAACGATGCAGAACCTAAAAAAGGCTTTTTTAGTCTTATGCAGCCTGCCATTACACCGCTTTTTAATACCAGACAAGCTGAAGAAAGTCTGATCAAATGGTCAGGAGTCACTTCAGATTATTTCACGTATTTACAGGATAATTGGCGGCAATCATTTTTCACACTTCAGAATGAATATTTGGATTTTCAGACTTTCTGGGATAAAACATTATTGACCGGAGTATTGGAAATTCCAAATACAACAGAGACATTGGCCCCTGGTATCAATATCAACCCAACAGCTATTTCATCTGCCATCAATGCAGCTTATAAACCAGATAACTCTGAATGGGAGCTGATTTTTTATGAAAAAAGTGGTGTAGGCACCGGTTCAATGGCCAATAATCCGTGGCTTCAGGAACTACCCGATCCTGTGTCCAAAGTATGCTGGGGTAATTACTTAACCGTTTCTCAGCAAACAGCCCGTGAGTGGAAAATCAAAGTAAACGAAGGCAACACTGCCTTGGTTAATGTAAAAGTTGGAGGAAATAATTTTGAAATACCTGTGTTGATCCAACCAGGACAGGCCAACCGTACACTGGGTATTGCCATTGGTTATGGAAGAAGAAGCTCAGGTCCTGTAGGAGACAAGGTTGGTGTTGATGTTTATCCATTGGTTAAGTACAGTGGGAATACATTGAATTATCTATTGATGGATGGTGTGTCAATTGAGCCGTCAGGAAAAAGCTATAAATTAGCTCATACCCAAACTCACCATACTTATATGGGTAGGGAAACCATCATTCAGGAGGCAACATTATCAGAATATCAAGAAAATCCGGCAGCAGGCAGATTTGTGGCTAAGTTACATACCTCTAAAGGTGATAAGAGGGCAGAAGAAATCTCGTTGTGGCGTGAGCACGAATACCCTAATCATCACTGGGGAATGATGATTGATCTAAACTCATGTATTGGTTGTGGTACTTGTGTGGTTTCATGTAATGTTGAAAACAACGTACCTGTGGTAGGTAAAAATGAAGTGCTGAACAGAAGAGAAATGCACTGGTTGAGGATTGATCGTTATTACAGTTCTGCCGAACCTGATAATTATGATGGATTAGAAGAAGCTGCAGAAAATCCTGAAGTGATTTTTCAACCGATGCTTTGCCAGCAATGTAACAATGCCCCTTGCGAAACCGTGTGTCCTGTAGCCGCCACTACTCATAGTACCGAGGGGCTCAACCAAATGACTTACAACCGTTGTATTGGTACCCGTTATTGTGCTAATAACTGTCCTTATAAAGTGAGGCGGTTCAATTGGTTCAAATACCATGACAATAAAGAGTTTATGCATGTAAATAATGCCATGTACAGTGATTTGGGTAAAATGGTATTAAATCCTGATGTTACCGTTCGTTCACGTGGGGTAATGGAAAAATGCAGCTTTTGTGTACAACGGATACAATTAGGCAAATTAAATGCAAAAATGGAAGGTAGAAGGCCTAAGGATGGTGAAATTACTACAGCTTGTGCTAAAGCTTGTCCTGCAGATGCCATCATGTTTGGCGATATGAACGACAAGGAAAGCAGTATTTCCAAATACCTGGATCTGACCAGAATGGAAAATTCCAATTTGGTATTCGCGAAGGAACCAAGAGCATATAATGTTTTATCAGAGCTTAATACCAGGCCCAATATCTTTTATTTGACTAAAATAAAAAATAAGGAGCGGGTTTAACATAAAGAAATTTTAACTTTTTAGATTATGGAGGTAGTTTCAGCCATACGTGAACCATTAGTAAAGGGCGGAAAAACGCTGGGTGATGTCACTGAAGATGTTGTCAGGCATGTGGAAAGCAAGCCTACAAAATCATGGTATGTGGCCATTTCATTATCATTGGGATTGTTGGCAATAGGTTCCTACGCGATTTTCCGATTGGTTTGGGATGGAATAGGCATGTGGGGGCTAAACAAAACCGTAGGGTGGGCCTGGGACATTACCAACTTTGTTTGGTGGGTGGGTATTGGTCACGCCGGTACTTTAATTTCCGCAGTTTTATTATTATTCCGCCAAAAGTGGCGCATGTCCATCAACCGTGCAGCCGAAGCAATGACAATTTTTGCAGTATTGTGTGCCGCATTATTTCCATTGCTCCACATGGGGCGGTTATGGTTGGGATTTTACTGGATATTTCCCATGCCCAATTCATTTGGGTCACTATGGGTAAATTTTAATTCTCCCTTGGTTTGGGATGCTTTTGCACTTACTACTTATTTCATAGTTTCTCTGGTATTTTGGTATCTTGGCCTCATCCCGGATTTTGCAGCAATAAGAGACAGGGCAAAAACCAAAATATCCAAAATTGTCTACGGTAGTTTGAGTTTTGGTTGGACAGGTGGTGCTAAAACCTGGGAACGTTATGAATCAGTATCGTTGATTTTAGCTGGTTTGGCTACTCCGTTGGTTCTGTCGGTTCATACAATAGTATCATTCGACTTCGCTACCTCTGTGATACCTGGTTGGCATACCACGATATTTCCTCCCTATTTTGTTGCGGGAGCTATTTTTTCAGGGTTTGCCATGGTTCTCACCTTACTCATCATTACAAGGAAAGTTTACAAGCTGGAAGACTATATTACCATTCAGCATATCGAATACATGAACATCATCATCATTGTGACGGGTTCTATAGTTGGGATTGCCTATATCACGGAATTGTTTATGTCTTGGTATTCGGGAGTTAAGTTTGAACAATATGCTTTTATAAACAGGTTTTCTGGGCCTTATGCCTGGGCATACTGGATTATGATGACCTGTAATGTGATTTCACCCCAGTTGTTTTGGTTCAAAAAACTCAGGACCAGCCTGGTATTTACCTTCATTATTTCTATTGTGGTAAATATTGGTATGTGGTTCGAAAGGTTTGTAATTATAGTTACTTCATTGCATCGTGATTATTTGCCTTCAAGTTGGGTGATGTTCTATCCTACTTTGTATGATGTGGGCACCTATCTTTTTACATTTGGATTATTCTTTACCTTGTTCTTTCTTTTTGCTAAATTTTTTCCGGTAATCAATATTTCCGAAGTTAAAAGTATACTAGGCTCACATTCGGATAATAAAAAAGTTTATGGTAAACCACATGCTATTGACGAAAAGAAATTATAGAAATGAAAACTGGTGAAAATTATTTAATCGGTATTTACGATGATGAGGAAACGCTCATCAATGCTGTAACAGACATACGGAAGAATGGGGTCCGGATTCATGAAGTATTCACACCTTATGCTGTTCATGGCCTTGGACATGTGCTGGGCTATAAGAGGTCTCGACTCCCTGTAGTGGCTTTTTTGTTTGGATTATTAGGGTGTATTCTGGCTTTATTTATGCAAATCTGGATGATGGGCATAGACTGGCCTATGATCATTGGTGGTAAAGATTATGTAGCTTTACCTTCTTTTATCCCTGCCACTTTTGAAATCACGGTTTTGCTTTCTGCATTGGGTATGGTAGGTACGTTTATGATCATCAGTGATTTAAAACCTTATAAAAAGCCCCGAATATTTGATATAAGAAGTAGCAATGACAAAATGGTAGTTGCGATTGATTTGGCTGAAAATAAAAAAACAGCAGACGACATTAAGAATTTTTTCAAAAATACCGGAGCTACTGATTTTTATCTGAAGGAGTTTAAAGAATAAGTGAATTCTACAGGAAATCTGAAAAGTATGGACAATATTAAATATATAGCTTTTTTATTCCTTGTCGCAGGGTTATCGGCGTGTGGAGCAGGAGGAAATGACAGGGGGACTGAATATGCGCCCAACATGTACCATTCCGTGCCTTATGATGCATTGAAGCAAATAACAGATGAAAAAGAAGGTACGCTCACTAGTTCAAGAGATGATGAAACTGGGGAATATTATAATTCAAACCCATATAATCCTTACAATATGACGATGCGTACACCGCCTCCCAACACTGTAAAAATGAGGGAAGATGGAGCAACACCCTATCGAATACCTGAAGATAGTTTGGATTTAGCATCACGAACGCTGGTAAACCCTCTTGACCCGACTGAGGATGTGTTAAGATCGGGGCAGACTTTATATAATATTCATTGTGCACCCTGTCATGGAGGTGCCGGACATGGTGATGGATTGGTAGGTCAGAAATATATGGGAGTTCCATTGTTTAACGCCGGAAGAGTACAAACAGTAACAGAAGGCCATATTTATCATGTGATCACCTATGGATACAACCGTATGGCAGCCTATGGAAGCCAGGTAGATATAATGGATCGGTGGAAAATCGTCCATTATGTACAACAACTTCAACAACAACCTAGTGACAGCAATTAAAAATATACAAGTTCTATGGCTGAAGACAAATTTATTTTTACAAGTACTCTGAAGAAATGGCTGATCTACCTGGTAGCAGGGGGAGTATTATTGATAATTGCAGGAATTCTGTTTATCCAATTGACACCGCATGGCGATGCCGAACATGGTGCCGGACATGGACCCATTTGGATTGACAGATTATGGACAGCAATTTGGGTGAATAATATTTATTTTACAGGAATTGCGGTGATAGGTGTGTTCTTTGTAGCGGTGAATTACGCAGCCCAGTCCGGATGGTTTGTTGCCATGAAACGTGTCCCTGAAGCTTTTGGTGATTGGCTGCCTTACGCAGGAATTATAACCCTGGCAGTTTTTTTAATTGCAGGCCATACACTTTTTCATTGGACACACGAAGGTGATGACCCAATTATTGAAGGGAAAAGATTGTACTTGAACCAGGGCTTTTATATTATAAGGACCATTTTGTATTTTGTGATCTGGTATATGATGTACCGGCAGATCAGAAAATATTCTCTGGAAGAAGATTTACATGGAGGTGTGGCTTATTGGCATAAAGTAAGAAAATATTCTGTAATATTCATTATTCTATTTGCAGTTACTTCTTCCACAGCTTCATGGGATTGGATGATGTCGGTTGATCCGCACTGGTTTAGCACTTTATTTGGATGGTACTTGTTTTCAGGCTGGTTTGTTACAGGTCTTGTGGTTATGACCCTTATCACTCTGGGATTAAAAGACAATGGTTATTTATCACTGGTTAATCAAAATCATATACACGATCTGGGTAAATATATTTTTGCATTCAGTATTTTCTGGGTTTACCTGTGGTTTAGCCAATATATGTTGATATATTATTCCAATATTCCGGAAGAATCACTTTATTATGTCGAAAGATTACGCAGTCCTGTTTACAAACCGATGTTTTTTGCGAATATTATCCTAAACTTTTTCTTTCCATTTTTAGTTCTTATGACCAGAGAATCTAAAAGACATGGCATCTTTTTGAAGATTGCCGGAGTACTTATTCTTGTCGGTCATTGGGTTGATTTTTATTTGTTAGTGGCTCCGTCTACTGTTGGAGATAACGGGGCTATAGGATTGTTGGAGATTGGTGTAACCATGTTATTTACTTCAGCTTTTCTTTTTGTAGTGTTTAATGCTCTGACTAAGGCATCTTTGGTGGCAAGAAATCATCCATTATTGGATGAAAGTTTACATTATCATACTTAATAAGTAGTAATTAAGCTGTATTTTTTATTAGGTGGTACCTTAAAAATAAACTTAAAAAATAATCATGTCGATTTGGCTCATAATTTTTGGCATTATTTTCATAATTGCCATTATAGCATTATTATTCAGGATCCAGAAGCTATTAAGAATAGTGAAAGGCAAAAAGGAGGAAGCTGACAACACCGATGAGCGGGTGAATAAAACAAATCCTACCAATGCCATTCTGATGCTTGCTTTTGTAGTTATAGGTTTAATCGTGATCATCTGGTATTCTTTTGGGAATTTTGATAAATACCAATTGCCTATCGCTTCCGAGCATGGATTAAAAATTGATAACCTTTTTTGGATCACTACCGGTATCACCGGTTTTGTATTTATTCTTACCAATGTATTGCTCTTCTATTTTTCATATAAATACAGGTATAAGAAAGAAAAAAAAGCACTTTATTATCCTGACAATGTAAAATTGGAAATAGCCTGGACATTAATTCCTGCTGTGGTACTTACACTATTGGTGATTGGGGGCCTTCAAACGTGGAGGAGTGTGATGAGAGAGGCACCTAAAGATGCAGAAGTGGTTGAGATCCTGGGGTTTCAGTTTGCCTGGAGGGCACGGTATCCAGGGCCTGATAATCAGTTAGGAGCATATGATTACAGAAGAATCACGGCAGTGAACGAATTTGGATTAAATTTTGAAGATAAAGCCGCTTTTGATGATTTTATCCCAAGAGAAATTTATTTACCCGTAAATAAACCTGTACTTTTTAAAATCAGAGCAAGGGATGTTTTACATAGTGTATTCGCTCCCCATTTCAGGTTAAAGATGGATGCTGTGCCAGGGATGCCAACCCAGTTTTGGTTTATACCCAATAAAACGACCAAAGAAATGCGTGCAGAATTAAACAATCCGGAGTTCAATTATGAAATAGCTTGTGCTGAAGTGTGTGGGAGAGGCCATTATTCCATGAGAATTATTGTAGTGGTGGTGGAAGAACCCGAATACCAAACCTGGCTAGCCCAACAGAAATCATTTTTATCAAATAATCCGGATTTAATGTCGCAGGTGCCTGAAAACTTAAAGGAATTGGCCTATACGGTTACCGGGTTAAGTCCAGAGTCTGAACAAGTTGAGGTAGAAACGGCTGGTATTTTGGAAGATACTGTAGGAGTTGCCGTAAACTAATAGGATATTTTTTTAATTACATTTATAATACTCAAAAAAACAAAACAATGGCTGTAGCTGATTTACATAATGAATCCATATCCTCTCATGATGGGGAACAGCATCATTCAGAGAATTTTGTATCCAAATATATATTCAGTCTTGACCACAAGATGATCGCCAAACAATATTTGTTTACGGCTATCTTTTGGGCAGTGATTGGTGGATTAATGTCTTTGGTGTTCAGACTTCAATTGGGATTCCCAGACATGAACCTCTCCTGGTTGCAACCCATCATGGGCAGTTGGATCAGTGATCAAGGTACACTTGATCCTGAATTTTATTTGGCACTGGTTACGATGCACGGCACCATCATGGTGTTTTTTGTATTGACGGCAGGGTTGAGTGGAACTTTCAGTAACCTGCTCATTCCTCTTCAGATTGGCGCACGGGACATGGCTTCAGGGTTTATGAACATGTTATCTTACTGGTTATTCTTTTTGGCCAGCATCATCATGTTCTATTCATTATTTATTGAAACAGGGCCTGCATCCGGTGGTTGGACAGTGTATCCTCCCCTGAGTGCTTTACCACAGGCGATTTCGGGTTCTGGTTTGGGTATGACGTTATGGCTGATCGCCATGACCTTCTTTATTATATCTACCCTGATTTCTGGGATTAATTTCATTTCTACAGTTATCAACCTTCGGACACGGGGAATGTCATTTACAAGGCTGCCTCTAACCATATGGGCATTTTTCTTTACCGCAATAATTGGATTGTTGGCTTTTCCGGTGCTGTTGTCAGCAGCATTGTTATTATTGTTCGACCGAAGTTTTGGTACCAGTTTTTACCTCGACCAAATTTATATAGCTGGGGAAGCATTGGCCAATGTGGGTGGAAGTGCTATCCTTTATCAACATTTGTTCTGGTTTTTAGGCCATCCAGAGGTATATATTGTGATGTTACCAGCCCTTGGAATAACCTCAGAAATTATCGCAACTAATTCCAGAAAACCAATTTTCGGTTACCGCGCTATGATTGGCTCATTGCTGGCCATCACCGTATTATCGTTTTTGGTTTGGGCGCACCATATGTTCGTATCCGGTATGAATCCATTCCTGGGTTCTGCATTTATGCTCACCACACTGGTGATAGCGGTACCATCTGCAGTAAAAGTCTTTAATTATCTGGCTACCTTATGGCGGGGCAATATCCGATTTACACCAGCCATGTTGTTTTCTATCGGTTTGGTATCTTTCTTTATTTCTGGAGGGTTAACAGGTATTCACTTGGGTAATTCTTCACTTGATATTCAATTGCATGATACCTACTTTGTGGTAGCCCACTTTCACCTGGTGATGGGAAGTGCATCATTTTTTGGTATGGTGGCCGGTGTATATCATTGGTTCCCAAAGATGTTTGGCAGAATGATGAATGAAAAGCTAGGGTATGTCCATTTCTGGTTATCCATAATAGGGATTTATTTAGTGTTTTTCCCCATGCATTATTTAGGAATTGCAGGTTTTCCAAGACGTTATTACACTTTTACCAATTTTGAGACATTTAACATACTTGGCGATTTGAACAGCCTCATCACAATAGCTGCAGGTTTAACCATGTTTGCCCAGTTTATCTTTTTATGGAACTTCTTTTACAGCATATTCAAGGGTAGAAAAGCTCCGGCCAATCCTTGGAAATCAAATACCTTGGAATGGACCACCCCGGTGGATATTGGCCATGGCAATTGGCCTGGTGAAATACCAACTGTTTACCGATGGCCTTATGATTATTCAAAACCTGGGGCAAAAGAAGACTTTATTCCACAGAATGTGCCTTATGAGTTCACGCCTGAATCGAATCTCCCTCATGAAGCAGATCCTTTGGACGAGCCGGTTGATAAACCTGAAACTAAAAAGGAGTTGGATTAGCGAATTGATTTTTAATTATGTACAACAGAATTGAAAATATCAGTACCAGTACCGTAGTGGTTGAAACCATCAAAGATTACCTGATGCTTTTGAAGTTCAGGTTGTCCTTTTTGGTGGCATTTTCCTCCGCATTTGGGTATGCCCTAGGTAGCCGTGGATTTTTCGATTGGTGGCATTTTTCCATGTTCACCATAGGAGGATTTTTGATTTCCGGTGCTTCTGTTACCATTAATCAGGTAATGGAAAAAGAATACGATAAAGTAATGAGCCGTACTAAAAACCGACCTTTGCCAGCCAACAGAATTGGTTTGAATGAAGCGTCTGTATATGCAGGTATAATTGGAGTATTAGGGTTCACAATTCTTGCTGTTTATACCAATTGGCTGACGGTTATTGTGGCTTTTATTTCTATGATTTTGTATTGCTTTGTTTATACTCCTCTGAAAAGGGTAGGGCCGATCGCTGTTTTTGTGGGTGCTATTCCCGGAGCTTTGCCTCCATTGATTGGTTGGATTGCTGCTACAGGATCGATTTCGTATGAAGCCATTATTATTTTCAGTATCCAGTTTATCTGGCAGTTTCCACATTTTTGGGCAATAGCCTGGGTGGCAGATGAAGATTATAAAAAAGCAGGATTTAAGCTGTTGCCGGGAAATGGCAGTAGGAATATTAATACAGCTATACAGATTATGATCCATGCATTATTTCTGATTCCATTGGGATTATTGCCTGCAAAAATCGGATTAACAGGGATCAATTCAGCAATGATCGCTGTTGTATGCGGTGTGCTTTTTTTAAGCACTACATTTTCATTGATGAAGGAGGGTAGTAGAAAATCTGCTTTAAAGATTATGTACGCTTCGTTCTTGTATTTACCAATTGTTCAAATTGCTTTTTTAATTGATAAAGTCTGATATGAAATCCGATATTACGATTAAACAACCACCCATGCCCATGTCGATGAACCCTAAAAAGTTCGCGATGTGGTTATTTATGGTATCAGTGGTAATGGTATTTGCTGCCCTTACCAGTGCTTATATTGTTAGATCAGGAGAGGGAAACTGGTTGGAATTCCAAATGCCTGATGGTTTTATGCGTAATACAGGTATATTATTGTTGAGCAGTATTACCATGCATTGGGCTTTTATTTCTGCAAAAAAGAATAACCTGGTAATGCTGAAGATTGCTCTGGTAATTACAGCTTTGTTGGGGACTGCTTTTTTAATCGGACAGTATATTGCCTGGGGACAACTTGTAGCCAGTGGTGTTTATTTTGTGGGAAACCCTTCAGGTTCGTTTGTTTATGTGTTCACAGGAGTACATGCAGTTCATATCATAAGTGCCTTATTGTTTGTTCTGGTTACATTAGGTTATGCCCTGGCATATAAGGTGCATTCCAAAAACATGCTCAAAATTGAAATGTGCGCCACTTATTGGCATTTTTTAGATGCAATTTGGCTTTACCTGTTTATTTTTATTCTAATTAACAAATAGATGGATCGAGAAAAAATTGATACCACAACTAAAGCAAAAAATGAAACTTTAGTAAAACGGAAAAAACGAAATATCTGGGATGGAGGTGTGTCACCATTCAAGGCAAGTTATGGTAAACTGATGATGTGGTTTTTCCTCTTGTCAGATGCTTTCACCTTTTCGGCTCTGCTGATATCATATGCCATGGTCAGGTATTCTCATCCGGCTTACGAAGGACCGGTCAGTGAATTTAAATTTTCTACTGAATATTGGCCAATTCCTGAAAAAGTATTTGAAGCAGTTCCTTTTTTCCACAACCTTCCTGCCCCTTTGGTTTTTGTCACAGTGATGACATTTATCCTGATTGCCAGTAGTGTCACTATGGTATTGGCTGTGGAGGCTGGTAGCAGGATGGATAAAAAGAACGTTCAAAAATGGTTGTTGTGGACAATTATTGGTGGGTCTGTTTTTTTAGCCTGTCAAGCTTGGGAGTGGGCGCATTTTATTGCCGGACCTGAAGAAGGGAGTGGTATGGCAACTTTATTATCCAATCCTTATGGCCCTCCTTTATTTGCTGCTTTTTTCTTTTTTATTACTGGATTTCATGGTACTCACGTATTGAGCGGTGTGATCCTTAATATTTATGTGTTCTATAATACAGTAGTAGGAAAATATCAGGAAAAAGGAAGTTATGAAATGGTCGAAAAAACAGGGCTATATTGGCACTTTGTAGACCTGGTATGGGTATTTGTTTTCACATTGTTCTACCTGATTTAAAATTTAATTACAGTATGGCTGAAAAATCACATGTTTCGCTCATCTGGAGAACCTTCTGGATATTATTGATAGTTACCATCCTGGAATTGGCAGTGGCATTTACATTGCCTCATGAATGGCAAACTTTGAGGATAGCAATATTTTTCGGAATGACCATTCTAAAAGCTTATTACATCGTATCAGAATTTATGCACCTTAAATATGAAGTAAAAGCACTCATATGGTCCATATTGCTCCCAATTGTATTTATACTGTGGCTGGTGGTGGCATTAATGCTGGAAGGTAGTACATTATAAAATTGCCGGCATAAAATAATAAGGGTTATATTTAGCCTTTACTTTTGCCAATTATGAAAAAGCTTTGGAAAATCAGTATGTTGATGAGCCTGTTAGCTATTCCGGTTATGCTCTACCTGTTTCTTCAAACTTTTGGCAGCAATGAGTACGATGTACCCGTGTATTATCCACAAGGGGTAATTGATGAGTATGATTGCGATTTTGCTGATGGTCCGCATTTTTTAAACCGCAGCTTATTACATCTTGTGAATCATGATGAGATTAATCCAGAAAATGTGTTCGTAATCTATAGTTTTTTAGAGAAAGACTGTGAAGACACCTGCCAAATCAAATTTAATAACTTATCAAGGCTGCATCATACATTTATTGGCGAGAATAATATTATTGTAATAAGTATATTATATGGACAGGGAGAGATGTCCGTTGACAATTATATCAAACAGGATGCTCATTGGAAATTCATCAATCTGGAACAACCTGAGCTAGTAAATTTTGTCAATTGTGGACTGGTCTTGCCGTTTGAAAGTAATTCTTTGCATCAATTTGTATTGGTTGATAAGGAAAAACGGATAAGGGGTTATTATGATGGATGGTCATTAAAAGAAACAGACAGGATGGCGATGGAAGCTAAAATATTGTTAAACAATTATAAAAATGCCCATGAACAAGACAATAGTTGAGCGAAATTATAAGCTTTGGGTGGGTATGATTTCAGTATTGATCCCTGTTATTGTTGGGGTTTTGATTTTCATGCCTTCCAGATCAGGAGATGGAGGCCAATGGGTGTTTTTTCTTCCTCACTTCAACGCATTTTTGAACAGCTTGACTATTTTGTTTTTGGCTGTTGGGTTTTATTTTATTAAACAGGGAAATATCCCGGCACATAAAAATGCCATGACTACCAGTTTTGTGTTGGGATCAATATTTTTGGTTTCATATATAATATATCATTACTCTACCCCTTCAGCGGTTTTTGGGGATCTAGACAAAAATGGCATACTGGACGTAACAGAAGAAGTAATAGCAGGAACTTCACGAACGATTTATTTGAGCTTGTTGTTGTCACATATTCTTTTGGCCATTGTAGTGGCCCCACTGGTTTTACTGGCCATGTACTTTGCGTACACAGGCTCTTTTAATAGGCACAGGAAAGTTGTAAAATATGCTTATCCCGTTTGGTTGTATGTTTCTGTTTCAGGTGTGATTGTATATTTTATGATAAGGCCTTTTTATGCTTTCTAAACCATTTGGAGAATTAAAGAGTTAATAAACTGTGGTTTAATCAAAAATGGAAATGAATAAATTTAAAAAAACCATTTATATTACTATTGCGATCATGCTGATTTTCCTTCAGGATGTTGCAGCACAATGCGCCATGTGTAAAGCTACCGTTGAGAGCAGTGATGCTGAAGGAGTAGCAAGCACAATAAATGCCGGAATCCTGTATCTGTTCGCCGCACCCTATCTCGCTGTTGCCGTGGTTGGATACTTCTGGTACAAAAGCAGTAAAGCCAATGCCTTAAAAAATGATCGGAGAAGGTCATGGCAAGCTTAGATTTAATTTCAAACCGTTGAACTTCCATCCCCGCTACAAGAGAACAAACTCACCACTATCGTCATTCCTGCGCAGGCAGGAAACCCCTGATGGTAGCACAATGTTTGACATAACCTCAATTGACAGGAAACCTTGGCTACAGCACTTACTGAATCTGAGTACAAAACTCTTGAGATCCCTGTCTGCACAGGGATGACGTCAAAGTCGTGTGGCGTCTATTTGATTCAAGATTTGTCCATTTTACAATTATTGGGTAAAAGTCGGTTAATAAGCATGGTCAACCATTTTTAGGCATGGTCAACCTTGAACATTGAACATTAAACCTTGAACCTTGAACTCTGATAAAAACCATATTTATCCTTCTATCGTGATTTATATTTCCTAATTTTGATATAAACAGAAAGGTGATGTCAGAATTATCAAAAGCCGAAGCCATATTAAAAGCCAAATGCCCCAGATGCAGGAAAGGCGACATGTTTGTTTATCCCTGGTACAGGTTCACTAAATTCCATAAGTTCAATAAATATTGTTCGGCATGTCGTTTCCAGTTTGAAATTGAACCAGGGTTCTTTTTTGGTGCCATGTATATGAGTTATGCATTTGTAGTCGCACTTTTTATTACTATTGGAGTTGTTATCAATCTGATCATGGATGAACCAGGAATAATGGTATATGTAGTGGTAATAAATCTGGCAGTGTTATTGTTTCTTCCCATTATTTTCAGATACTCCAGGATTCTATACCTTTATTTATTTGGAGGTGTTTCCTACGAAGGCGATGAAACTCATGAAGATTGATTTTTAATAACTCGGGTTTAAATTAATATAATAGTGGGGTTAATTAGAAAAAAGGATTTGTTTCTTTTAATTTATGCCATGCTGATGGTGTTGGCGGCAGTGGTGATCAACACCCTGTTAGTGCCGATGTATAAAACGCATGAGAGGTACACTACTGTTATTACCAATAATATCCAGACCGAGTTGCAGGTAATAGAGAATGGTGTAGTAGCGATCAATAATAATGTGAGCGGTGGCAAACCCCTGGATTTTTCAAATTTAAATATTCCATTACGTTACCCGTATTATCTTTATCAAAATGGGAAGTTGATATTTTGGTCCACCAACCGTTTTGTTCCAGAATACAATGAAATAAATAGTGACAATTCACTCAATTTTCTCACCCTAAACAGCGGCCAATACCTGGTCAGAAAGCATGTATTTGAACAAAACAAGGATTTGGAATTGTATTTTTTACTGCCCCTTTATAATGATTATGCCATCAATAATCAATATATTGAGCCAAATGTAAATACCAGAATATTTGCAAACAGCAATGTCTCCATTCTTCCAAATTCTACTGAAGGTGCTTATCAAATCAATGTCGATGGGCAGGATCTGTTTTCAATAGCCTATACCTCTGGTTATATGATCAAGTTAGGGCCCATGCAGGTCACCTCCCTATGTTTGATTCTATTGGCCATTATACTTTATCTGATTTTTTTGGTTCGTGTGGTCAAAAGATTCGTAAACCTTAAAAAAGAGCAAACTGGATTTTGGATATTATTGGGTGGATTTATATTGTTAAGGGGCATAATGCTGATGACAGATTTCCCCTTCTCTCTGATTGCCATGAAATTGTTTAATCCTATTCATTATGCTTCTTCTAACATTAATCCTTCACCCGGAGACCTTCTTATAAATATTGTGGTGGTCATGATATTGGCATTATATATTTTTATGTATTATACCCGATTTAAGCTATACCATCGGCTGATCAATGCAGGGGACAATATCAAAGATGTAGCCTCAATTATTTTAGTCACCATTACTTTCTTTATCCTTACCTATATTTTCTATTTGTGGACTGCACTTAACCGACATTCGCAATGGACGCTGGATATTAATGAAGACCTCGATTTCCCGGGTCTTAAGATCAGTAGTTATTTCATTCTTTTTGTTGCCGCAGTCATTTATTTTCTAATGTCGCATGTCATTTTCAAAATTTACATTAGAATCAACAAAAGATCCAGGTATTATCGCATTTTTGATTTTATAATAGGGACTCTGGTATTCATTACCTTTTCGCTTGCGGTAGATGCCAATTTTATTGTAGTTGGTATTGTTAATTCTATTTATTTCATCACACTATACCTTACAGGATTTCCTGACTATCTTTCTAAAGTACAATATAAAACATTCTTTTATTTCTTTTTTACCGCATTCTCCATAGCCATAATTGGAGCTTATGTGATTTATACATTCAATCAACGAAATGACCTGAGCATGCGGCAAAAGCTTGCCGATGAGTTGCTGATCGAAAATGATTATCTTGGTGAATATCTGTTGGATGAAGCAGTAAGGAAAATAAAAAATGATGCCTTTATTCGCGGTCGAATGCTTACTCCATTCCTGTCTAAGGATATTATTGGTCAGAAAATTAAAGAAGTCCACCTAACTCAATATTTCGACCGTTATGATGTGAAAGTTTACTTGTTTGGTTCGAATGGTGAACCTTTATCGGGAGCACCTTCTGCTGGATACCGAACTATAAAATCAGAATTTCAGGAGTATAAAACCCAGTTTGAAAATATTTATTTCCGTTCCACAATGGGAACAAGGGCGCTCAAACGGTACTTGGTATTTATTGAATTGGAGAGGTATGGCAATGAAAGATATAATATCGGTCATATCATCATAGAGTTAAATATGAAACGGATTATCCCTAACAGCGTGTACCCGGAATTGATGATGGATAAAAATTATATGCAGTCCGGTGTCAGCGATTCCCGTTTTAAAGATTACAATTATGCAATTATCTTAAATAATCAAATAGAGCATACTTCACGAGGTTTTAATTATGCCCGGTTTTTTAATAAATCTTTCCTTGAAAACGAAGAAATTTTTACTAAGGGATATTCTATCGATGGCTATCGGCATTTTGCAAAAAGCGATGCTGAAACCGGGAGAACGATTATTGTTACTTCTGAATCATATCCATTTTTGCATGTGATCTCTAACTTTTCATTTCTGTTTTTGGTATTGATATTCTTTACCCTCATCATTTTGATGATTTATGCCGGATATCTTACTATAAATAGGGTAAAGCTAAATTATGCAGCGAAAATTCAATTATACACCAATTTTGCGTTTTTCATTCCATTGTTGGCAGTAAGCATTACCACTTTAAGTGTGTTGATCAATTCATACCTTAGAGAAGTGGAGAGAGACTATTTATCAAAAGCCGAGAATATAAGTGAAGAGTTGGTTGAACCACTTTATGAATATTTGAATAATCCAACTGACCGGGAAGAACTGGCAGGTAGGATAGTTCAAGTGGCCAATTACTCCAATGTGGATATCAATTTATATAGCAAATCCGGCAGGCTGCTGGCTACTAATCAACCCAGTATTTACGATAAAGATATTCTTTCCGAATATATTCACCCAAAAGCAATTGAGGAAATCATTGAAAAGCATGACAACACTGTGATATTGGATGAAACGGTAGGAAAGTTGAGTTACAAAGCCACCTATGTAGCTGCCAAATACCATCTTTCAGGTGAAATGATGGGCATTTTGAGTGTGCCATTTTTTGATTCTAAACTGGAGCTTGAACAACAGGTAATCGTAGTATTTACCCGGATCATTAATATTTTTACCATCGTTTTGATCAGTTCATTGATAGTTTCTTATTTTGCGTCCAAATGGCTGACTTTCCCATTAAAATTGATTACTCAAAAGTTGCGTAGGACTACGCTTTCTGAGTATAATGCGCCGCTTACCTGGCATTCAAATGACGAAATTGGTTTGATGGTGAGTGAATACAACCGGATGTTGGAAAATCTGGAGGAGAGCAAAAAAGCATTATCAAAGTCAGAAAAGGAATCAGCCTGGAGAGAAATGGCCAAACAGGTAGCCCATGAAATCAAAAATCCGCTAACACCTATGAAATTGACCTTGCAGCATTTAAGGAGAATGCTTGAGAAGGAAATCCCTAACAACACCCTATTGGTTGAAAAACCCATTAATTCCTTATTGCACCATGTAGATACGTTGAGTGATATTGCGGAATCATTTTCCACCTTTGCCCAAATGCCTACACCTGTAAATGAGAAGTTTGAAATTGCATCCTTGTTGCGTCAGACCATCAGTTTATATGTGAATCAGGAGGGGGGGGAGATTGATACTGATATTGAAGAGGGAGAGTTTTATGTGATGGGCGATGCCCAATGGATGGGCCGGATTTTTTCCAACCTGATCATTAATGGGTTTCAGGCAGTTCCCGAAAACCGCGATAGTTTGCTCAAAATAAGCCTGAAAAATACCGGCTCAAAGATATTATTGGAATTTAAAGATAACGGCACAGGTATTCCAGAAAATATCAGGGAAAAGATCTTTGTACCCAATTTTAGCACCAAATTTTCTGGTTCGGGTATTGGTCTTGCAGTGGCGAAAAGAGGCGTAGAACATGCAGGTGGTAAGATTTGTTTTGAAACCATAGAAAACATGGGTACATCCTTTTTTATAGAATTACCCTTGGAAAACAAAGGGTAAAAGCTCGGTTTTGGATAGGTCAAACGAGCTGAATTTTCTACCCTTTTTGGGTCGGCATTATCTACGGATATGTTACTATAAACATATAAACACTTTTGGGTTCACCCTTAGAGTAGAAAGCCTGAAGGGCTCATTTATTGCAGAGATTGACTGGTACTGTGCGCTCAAAGTGTTGGTTTTAGTTCAACATGATTTACCCATTTCCTTGTAAGCCATTCGAACACTTTAACGAATCGTGCTAAGCATACCGGCTACTTTTTTTGGGTTCAGTATATTAAAAAAAGCAGGGAGCTGCCTGATTAGTAACTACCTGCTTTATTTGAAATATAATTCAGATTACTTTTTTATCTGCTCACCTTCTGGTGAAACATACATATAAATATTGTTTTGTCCTCGTTTCTCTAATTCGATTTCATAAATCAGTCCATTGGCAGCAGTATCATGTTCCTCCACATCGTCAATTTCCCAATCACTGTATTCCGAGTTTTGAATAGCATCTAATACAGCTTGAGGTAAATCAGATTTTTTGATATCCCTTTCCGTATAAACCCATTCCCCGTCACTGGTAAAATAAGCTTCATATTCTTTTTGGTCCAACTCGAACTCCGCTTGATAAAAACCACTTTCATCGCTGAATTCCCATTCATCGAGCTCAGCACCTTGGTATTTATCCTCAAAGGCTTTGGTGACATCTGCTGGTATACGGCTGGATCCAACCTCCTGTGCAAAAGTGGATATAGATAAAAATAGGCCAAATAAAAAAATCATTGTTTTCATAGATATTGCTTTTGATGTTTTGTTTACAATGTTTCACTTTCTGTTACAAAGAACCAGAAGAAAGCTAATATTGTTGGGAAGTATCAAAATTATTCCTCAATTAATAAATTTAGTAATACTTAAGGGTATAAACATATCCACCGAAGCCTATAGAAGCCACGGTGGATCGGTCATCATTCTGCAGTTACTGGACTGATCACATGTCTTACCCTGCTGATTACATTGGCAGGAAATCCACCTTCTTTAGCGTGTCTTCTGATGATATCCTCATCGGAGGCAATATACACACAATATATTTTATTATCCGTAACGTAGCTTTCCACCCATTGTATCCGTGGTCCAAGGTTCTCAATTACCTGACAAGAGGTTTGTGAAATTCCTTTAAGCTCTTCACCTGATAGGTTTCCTACCGATGGTATTTCGCGTTCAATGATAAATTTAGGCATAGGATTTAATGTTTAATATTTAATGTTCAATGTTCAATGTTTGAAAGTTTGAAAGTTTGAAAGTTTGAAAGTTTGAAAGTTTTTGTTTTATATGTTTGATGGTTTAACGAATGCGTTTTGATGACTTGGGGGCTTTCCTGCTTTCTTCGGACCTTCTTTTCCTTTCTTCAATATTTCTCCTGGTTTCCTCTGGTGTTGAAGTAGTGCTTTTTCTAAGCTTGTAATTGGAATTTCCCAATGGTAGTTTGTAACCAACAACTAAAAGCAGGGAATTACTATATTTTTTGTCCATTCCTCCAGGGACATATTCTTCACCGGAATAAATATTGCTGAATCCATGGTCAAAAATCAAACCAAGGGCAAAGAAGGAATTTTCAGGATGGTACATGGTTTGTATACTACCACCTATGTTCCATCGGTTCAACCCGGCTGTAGATCTTGATGAATTCGACGAATGTTCACTTTTGCTCGTTGCCTTCGCTCCCAATAAATAAGATACAGTTGGACCGCCCATTATACTCCATCTCGGGGTGATAGCGTAAGAAATAAAAGGTTGGAGATCCAGATAATTGAGCCTTATTATGTCTTCAAACCGGTAAACATGGTAATAATAGGGGTCGTCCACAATACTCTCCTGAATTGTTTTACTACCCAAAGTCCGGTATTGTATACCTGGTTCAAACTTCACCCGATCACCCAGTGGAATTTGCCACCTCAAACCAATAGAAAATCCAGTGAGTGGTGAATTTTTATCGTTTGGGTAACCACCTGAAAAATAGGATAGACCTATTCCGATATGTATGTTAGGTAGAAGTGGGTTGGCCATATTTTTCAAACTAGCCATATTATTCGGATGGTTAACTCCCGTTTTTTCTTGAGTTACTTCTAAAGAATCACCGTATGTTGATGAGGCGGTTAATTGCGACACTTCTTCAGATAAATTCTCCGAACTATCACCTTCGTTGATATCCTCCTCAGTCTGCCCAAAATCAGTATCTTCAGGAATATCAGGAAGGCTTGTAGTTTTTAAGGCAAAAGTATTTATTTCATCCTTATTGCATCTTGGGTCTAGATAGCACCATAAATTAGCACATTCGTCTAATGCGAATAGTGAAAGGAATAAGGTGTAGGATGCAATTCTTCTATTCAGGTAAAATATATTTTTCATAACAAGGAGTATTTAGGGTTCAGGGTAACTCAGGATTATGGGATGCAAAAATGCCGTGGGGATTCTCAATACCAACCCAGACATGAAGGGTCCACACACTAAATTCATGGTTGATCTCCCACACATCCTCATCGCCGGTAAATCCTTCAGGAGCAGGTGGCGGGTTTAATAGATCTGTGATCGGTACAGCATATTCTACACCTACAAATTTCATATTTCCCTCACTATCAGGGGCATACATCAATACTTCCGGTTTTTCCAACTCAAATTGATCGTCAAGTAATGATCCATTGAGATAATGAAAACCCATTTGGCTACGGTATCCGGTAAACTCATTGTCGTAGCCTTGTGCAATGGCATGATCCAGGCTGGTAAATACCGCTACTGCTGAGCTTAGTTTGTCAACCTCATTTTCCCAAGGCTCTTTAACTTCTCCATCATTCTCGTTACAACTCATGAGTGCGACGGTGATGGCCAATAGACAAAATACATGGGCAAATAAACGTAGTGCCCAAATCCGGTCGTGCCGGAAGATTTCAACATTTTGTTTCATTGTAGTTTGTATTTTAAGGTTTAGTATCTGATCTGATGATGAGCAGATTATCAATACAAAGGTATTTTGGGAAGGAAGCTTTTTTATCGGGAAAATTCCCTATATCAATTTATGGGTTACCCTATTTTAATATACCAAGGTTGATGGCTTCGGCAACAGCTTTTGTGCGACTGTTGACGTGCAGTTTCGAAAATATGGCAGTAAGGTGATGATCAACCGTTTTATAGGAGATAAAAAGGCGGTCTGCGATTTCATTGTTTTGAAGCCCATCCTTTAGCAGGTATAAAACTTCAATCTGGCGGGTAGTCAGTAATGCGGAATTCTCTTTTGTAGTAGGCCTTTTGCCTCGTGGCACATTTTTGATTCCCTTGTTTCTCAACCACTTGCGTAAATGTTTTAACGTTGCGGAAGCTCCAAGAATATCCAATATTTCAAGTGCTTTTCTTTGATCTTGTTCGTCACCATGTATCAGACACAGGGCTTCATGATATCCACATTCTTTTTGTCTCCAGCTACCAGCAACATGATGCCAGTTGTTTTGAAGCATAGCATGAAAAGGTTCCATAATTGGTTGTATGGGATGAAAACCCCGGCCAGACTGATACATCCAGTAAACAAACTGGCTGTAGTACCAGATGTTAAAGGTTGTTTCAAAAAGTATTGAGGTAAATGCTACCATTTCATCGGCAATTCCCCGCTTTTTATAAATCCATTCGTACTCTAACAATGCGCAAGTGAGTGGAACTGTCCGTTGAAGTTCCTTCATCATCAATGCCTTAGTTTTAGCTTCATAAAAAAGTGTCAAAGCTGTTTTTTCGTTACCCTCCCGCATTTTAATGGTTCCCAGTACTACCAAAACACTCATTTTAACAATATCGGGGTGGGTAGGATTGTTGAGTAATTTTTGTGCAATCTCTTCTGCTTCCCGCCATTTTCCCTTTTCCAACAATAGGCGTGCTTTCCATGACAATTTATAATATGACCAGGAATCAAGATCATTATCATTACAATATTTTAATCCTTCTTCCAGCCAGGTTTCAGACAACGCATAGTCCATCATTATTGCCGATGATGTTCCTAGATTGGTATATGCCCTCGCAGCATGTTCCTGGAAACCATATTTTAATGCAATATCAAGGCTGAGTTTCAGGTTTTTTTCTCCTAATGTTTTAGAAGTGGGATCAAGGATTTGAACGCAGCCTATGTTGTTCAAAATGTGGGATTTGATATCAAAAAGCTTTAGATCCTCAGCTATTGCCAGTGTTTTTTCACCCCAAAACAAACAATTTTCTTTATCGTCGGATAGCATTTTCAGTTGGGCATAGTTGCTGTAAGCGGTTGCCAGTTCTCTGGATGCCCCAAGTGGTTCAAGTACACCAATTGCCTTTAATGCCATGTCTTCAGCAATGTCCCTTTTCCCTACAAACCAGGAAAACCTGGATATAAAACGAAAACAGGCACCTATTTTGAGCGTTTCGTTTTCATGCTGCCATATTTCCAATGCCTTCTCTACAGAAGCAATGGCATCATTAAGGTGGTTGGTCAGGTAACATTCATAAGCATGATTTTCAAAAAGGTCAGCCAGTTCTTTGCCTTTAAATGATGTGTACTCAATGGCTGTGGCATAAAGTTTTGCTGCCTCTTGGTGAGATCCGAACATTTTGGCCTGTGCAGCTGCTCTGGGAGCATACTCTTCCACTATCTGCCAGTGGTGTGCATTTTTGGCATGATGCACAATGTTTGTTAAGTCAATGTTCCTGCTGGTCAGTAAGTACTGGAGCACATTTTTATGTAGCGTTATTCTTTTTAATGCTGATAAAGCATCGTAAATCACGCTCCTATATAATTCATGCTTAAAGTAAACCTTTTGATTTTCCCAGACAAGTATGCCTGTACTCAACGAAGGATCTATTACGGATAGATAATCAGGAATGAGTTGTCGCATTATGGTTTGATCCAATCCGGAGGGGAAAATAGAAATCACCTCCCACAATTCCTGAACCTGGTGAGTTTGTTTAAAGAAAATGGAAAGTACCAGATCTTTTATATTTTCAGGAATGCCTGAATTATAATGAGCCAATATTTCTTTTACAAAAAATGGATTTCCTCCGGTAACCCGGAAAATATCATCACCAGAATAACCAAGATCGCGGGCCATATCGTGAACAGTGGTTTTGGACAACCTATCCAATTTGAGTTTAGTAAATGTCTCTGACGGCAATTCTCCCAACACATTTCTTAATGGGTGACCATGAAATATTTCATCATCGCGGAAGGTAAGTAAAAACAGACATTGGATTTTGTGTATCCGCCGTGCAAGGAATTTGATAAAATCCAACGTTGCTTCATCAGCCCAATGGATATCTTCAAAAACCACTACAACGGGAACTTCTTTTTTGGAAAACTCATGCAATACCCGGCTAAAAATCAGGTTCCGGTCTTTCTCAGTAATCAGTAAATCAAAAATTTCAAGATGAAGCAGGTTAGCTATATCGTATAATGGCCCAAGGGGACGGGCAGAAAATAAAAAATCGCATGCACCTTCATAAATATGTGCATGATTTTTTACCTGGTCAATGAATTGATTGACTACGGAAGTTTTCCCAATGCCAGCTTCCCCGGTAATACAGACACAC
>JAEWLI010000117.1 GCA_023393375.1 Bacteroidota bacterium | reverse complement strand
GCTAAGATCTAAAGGTTTCTTTTCAATCGTAACAAAATTTCCAATCATCGAGTTTTGCAAATTCACATTTACCAATAAAGAATTGCCTTGAATGATGGAAGTTTTAATCCTCGAATCCCGGACCACTGTTTTATCTCCAATGGAAACGAATGGCCCTACAATGGTATTGTGCAATTCTGCCTGTTCACCGATAAAACAAGGTGGAATAATTACCGAATTTTTCAAAATTGCGGATTTGGCTACCAAATTTTCCTCTTGTAGATAATGCAAGTAACGGGAATTCGTTTCCACGGTTGCGTTCTTATTGCCGCAGTCCAACCAATCACTTACCTGACCCGGCACAAAGATAGTCCCTTTCGATTGCATATTTTTTAAAACCCGTGTCAATTGATATTCACCGCTGTCTTTTAAGTCTTTATCAATGATGTCTTTAATTTCAAGGTGTAAATTATCCCCATTTTTAAAATAATATATACCTATAATGGCCAGATTGCTTATAGGGTCTTTTGGTTTTTCTACGAAATCGATTATTTCGCCATCGGAATTAAGCTTAACTACACCAAAAGCCGAGGGATCTTCGACTTCCTGTACCCAAATGATACCATCCCGGTTAACATCAAGTTTAAAATCTGCCTTAAAAAGGGTATCGGCAAATGCCACAATCACATTCCCTTTTAATAAAGGCTCCGCACAAAATACAGCATGAGCTGTACCCAATGCTTCTTCCTGGTAGAAAATATGACCTTTTGCCCCTACTGATGCAGCAATATTCAATAACTCCTTTTCTACCGTTTCACCAAAATGCCCTACTACAAATCCAATATTATCAATTTTTCCCGGGCATACTTTGGCAATATCTTCAACCAGACGATTTACAATAGGCTTCCCAGCTATTGGAAGTAATGGTTTGGGAACGGTTAATGTATGAGGCCGCATGCGTTTGCCCATACCAGCCATGGGAATAATTATATTCATGTTGTATAGATTTTATAATCAGTCTTCGATATCATTTATTTTTAAAGCATCCTTATTTCTCATTTTTCATTTGGTGCCTGTACTTCCATAACCACCTTCTCCACGGGCAGTTTCAGTCAATACTTCTACAGGTTCCCATTCAATGGTTTCATGTTTGGAGACAATCATTTGAGCAATTCTTTCTCCATTACGAATGATAAACTCCTGATTGGAAAGGTTGATTAAAATTATTTTTATTTCCCCCCTATAATCTGCATCTATTGTACCCGGCGTATTCAATACTGTAATTCCAAATTTATTGGCCAGTCCACTCCTGGGGCGGATTTGCGCTTCATAACCTACAGGCAACTCTACATAAAGCCCTGTCGGTACAAGATATCGCTGAAGCGGTTTTAATATCACCTCCTGATCCAAAGAAGCATATATATCCAAACCTGCTGCATGAGCTGTTTGATAGGCCGGCAATAAATGTCCGGAACGATTCACAACTTTAATTTTCATATAATTCTTTTAAATGGCTAAAGCGTCTTTTTCATGACTTTATCCTTCTCAGTAAATACCAGGTAACCAATATATACCAACGTAGCAATTATTCCCAAGGCATATTCCAATAGGGTATTTCCAAACTTAATATTATATATGACCAGAGAAAATATAATAGCAATTGCGATTTGAAGAAATATCTTTTTTACGTTGTATGGAATATAGAAGTTTTTTTGACCATAATAATAACACACCGCAGACATAGTGAGATAACACAGAATGAGGGTAATCGCACTACCTAAGTATCCGAGTATCGGAATAAGAAGAATATTGCCAATAATAGTGACAACTGCCCCTAATATACTGAAATATGTTCCATAATAGGTTTTGCTGGTGAGCTTAAACCAGATGGATAAATTAATATATATTCCGAAAAAAAGCTTTCCTGTGAGTAAAAATGGCACAACAAATAAGCCGGCATGATAATCGTGGTTTTGTAAAAATATGTTAGCAATCAAGTTCATATTTAATATCACACCCACATAAATGACCAGATTGACCAATACAAAATAATACATCACCCTTGCAAAGAGGTTTGGAGCTGCTTTATCTTCTGCATTTGAAAAAAAGAAAGGTTCGGCGGCGTATCTGAAAGCCTGAATGGCCAGCAACATAAATACACTTAACTTGTATACTGCCCCATATACTCCCAAAGCCTGCTGACTATTCTGATCGGGATAAAAATCGTCTGGCAGAAGGTTAGTCAACAGTATCTTATCAAGATTTTCATTGGTCATCCCTGAAAATCCGGTGATCAATATGGGAAAAGCATAAATCAGCATCGGTTTCAATAGCTCCCGGTCGAATTTAAACCTTATCTTCAGCAGATATTTACCTAAAAATACCAATAACAGAGAATTACCTAAAAGATTTGCCAGAAAGACATATCCCACCCCAAAATCGGGATAATAAAGTTGATTAACTAAAGGTTGAAGGAAAGTCAGATAAGCCCCTTTGGAAATTGCGGGAAAAACCAGTAAAAAAATGAGATTCAGTATGATTTGCATTCCAATACTTGCCATACGAATCAAGGCAAAATACTTGGGTCTGTTATCCAACCTCAACTGAGCAAAAGGAATTGCCACAACAGCATCTATAAAGATGATGATCGCCAGCATGCTGATCAAATAAGCCTGATCAGGATACCCCAGGTAATTGGCTAAGAGTTGACTATTCAAGAATATAAAGCCCGTGACGATGATGGAAATCAGTACAACAAAGGTGTTGGCTTGGGTAAATACATGTTCTTTTTGATCCCGTCGCTTGGAAGCAAACCGGAAAAAAGCGGTTTCCATACCAAATGTACAAAGCACAAGGAAAAAAGCAGTGTAGGCATAAAGATTAGTGATAATGCCATATTCTTCCCGTAAGAAAACTTTTCCGTGGACAATTATCAGGAGATAGTTAAGTAGTCGGGCCAGAATACTGCTGACCCCATACCACATGGTTTGTCCGGCAAGTTGTTTAATGGAAGCCAATGGATATTATTCCCCCTGAAATTTGGGTTTTCTTTTTTCTAGAAAAGCAAGAACCCCTTCTTTGAAGTCCTCTGATTTAAAACAATTGGAAAAGCTGTTGGACTCTGTCTGATATCCATTTTCATCCTGATTATATACTGCACTGACACAGCTGATCAGCACACCTACTGCCAACGGGGCATTACCCAGGATTTTGCCCAATAATTCCTTACATTTCACGATAAGGCTTTCTTTTGTATCCACCACATGATTTACCAGTCCAATTTGATGGGCTGTTTTGGCCGGAATAATATCTGCGGTCATCATCATTTCAAGAGCCCTGCCCTTTCCTACCAGTTGCGTTAATCTTTGAGTTCCTCCATAACCCGGTATCAGACCCAGTGTAACTTCCGGTAGTCCGAAAAAAGACCGCTCTGTCGCTACCCGAATATGACAGGCCATTGCCAGTTCACATCCGCCACCCAGTGCATATCCATCTATGGCAGCGATAATTGGTTTATGGCTATTTTCAATCAAAGCCATGATTTCCTGGCCATTTTCTGAAAATTTTCTTCCTTGCAATTCACTCAAACCAGACAATTCCTCAATATCTGCACCAGAAACAAAAGCTTTATCGCCCGATCCGGTGATAATTACCCCTTTAGCTTCCTTATCATCATACACACTCTGAATGGCAATCCTTAATTCTTCCAGGAGTTCGGTATTTAGTGCATTTAGTTTTTCAGACCTTGAAATTGTGATGATCACTATTCCATCGTCAGCAGTTAGGGTTAGATTTTCAAATTCTGCCATAGCATGTTTTTAAAAAATTTATTCAAAGATAATGGTTGAAAGAGTAATCGCAAAAGAATTACCAATTTGTTGAAAATCTGTTGGTATTTTATCGATTGACATGGTCTAACCAGATTTGATATGGTACCTGAAATTTGACTCATTTATTAGAAAAAAAGCCCTCAGGTTAATTCCCCCTATTACAATCCTTTTTTATTGAACACTTTAATAAACTATGCGGTTATGAACCAATAAAACAAGTAAGAAGACGTGAAAACAAAAATTACAATAGCTTATGGCGATGGCATAGGGCCTGAAATTATGAATGCCACCATGGATATCCTTCAGGCTGCCGGAGCTAATATTGACCCGGAAGTAATCGAAATAGGGGAAAGTGTGTATTTGAAAGGAGTGAGTTCAGGGATTGAACCAGCTGCCTGGGATTCATTGAGGAAAAATAAAGTATTTCTAAAAGCACCCATCACTACTCCGCAGGGGGGTGGATATAAAAGTTTGAATGTCACTGCAAGAACTACACTTGGTTTATATGCCAACGTACGCCCGTGCCGTTCTTACCATCCCTTTGTGCGTACTCTTCATCCAAAAACTGATGTGGTGATTATCCGTGAGAATGAAGAAGATCTTTATACTGGCATAGAACATCGCCAAACCCAAGAGGTATATCAGACTTTAAAACTGGTATCAAGACCTGGAAGTGAAAAAATCATCCGATATGCTTTTGAATATGCCAGGGCATATGGCAGGAAAAAAGTTACCTGCTTTTCAAAGGATAACATCATGAAAATGACAGATGGTCTTTTCCATAATATTTTTAATGAAATTGGAGAAGAATACCCTGAAATACAAAAAGATCATAAGATAATAGATATTGGTTCGGCTATTCTGGCCGATTCTCCAGAGAAACTTGATGTAATTGTAACATTAAACTTATACGGGGATATTGTCTCAGATATTGCTGCTCAGATTACTGGATCCGTTGGTCTTGGCGGATCAGCTAATATTGGACCGGAGGTAGCTATGTTTGAAGCCATTCATGGATCGGCCCCGGATATAGCAGGTAAACAAATTGCTAATCCATCGGGATTATTAAATGCTGCCGTAATGATGTTGGTACATATCGGGGATATAAAGGTGGCTGAAAATATTATGAATGCTTGGTTAAGAACACTCGAAGATGGCATTCATACGGGGGATATATTCCGACCGGGAGAAAGTGTAAAAAGAGCAACTACCAATGAATTTGCCTTGGCAATAATGGAAAGATTGGGGAAAAGACCTAATATTATCACACCTGCCCATTTTAATCAGATGACTTCATTTGCGGAATTAACCACCAGAAATCAAACAAAACCTGTCAAAAAAGAATTGAAAGGTGTTGATATTTTCCTGGATTGGGATGCAGATAATAGAAATCCTGAAACGTTGGGCAAGCAATTGGACCGTCTTTCTGGTAAAAACCTAAAGCTCACGATGATCAGCAACCGGGGTGTAAAAGTATATCCTGAAGGCAAGTCAGAGACATTTTGTACTGACCATTGGCGATGCCGGTTTATATCTGAAGATATAGTTACACATGCAGATATTATTCCGTTGTTGCATGAGGTAGCTTCCCAAGGATTTGATTTTATAAAAACAGAACACCTTTATTATTTTGATGGCCAACAGGGGTTTTCTTCAGGGCAGGGGGAATGAATTGAGAATGACTTTTTGAGAAGTTCGGGAGATGGGGAGTTGATGTGGGTCTGTCCCCTTATGTTCTCTTGACTGCAAAATAAGATTTTTACATAAAAAATGCCTCAGTCAAACCATTACTTGGTTTATCAAATCAAATGTAAGAGAATTGCTTATATCCTTGAGGCCACAATTTATCAATAAAAGATTTACGGGCCAGTTATTCCAATAATTGATCTTCACTATTAATTCCTTAATCCAGAATCTAAGAGTATTTCTTATAATAATCAGAGCTACTCTTACACCAACTCATCTATTTTTTAATCAATTCATCTAAGTGAATGACCAATTGGTCGAAAATGGCAAATGAATATAAGAAATGCTATATAAATTTACACCATATTAAAACTTGAAAGAAATGAAATTTCACCATTGGATTAAAAAAGCTCAGTATTTTCTGGTAACGATGATCTTAAGAAATCATACTGGTATCTCAGGTTCATGGCATAATAGAAAAACATTAGTGGCAGTTTTGATAACCAACAGGAGAATTAAATAAAATATAAGCAGCATGAAAACTCAAAAAAATATTATTCATAAAAGTTTTTCGACCACATTCTTAATGATCATATTGATCTCGATAAGCACCAGTTCGTATTCAGCTAATGTTCAAATAAAATCGAATACTTTAAAAGATAAGGAGTATCAATGGACTACAGGAAAATCTTGGGAAGGCAACCAAGCTCCAGTTACCACCGGAATAAAAAATACGGATATTTTTATACAAAACTATATGGTGCAGAATGGGGATTTGGATTTTGATAATCAAGGAGAATTGACCATTGAAAGCGAGGCCAGATTAGTAATTGATGGCAACCTTAGTTTTCGTAATCAATCTAAATTGACGATAAATGGTACCGGTATATTAGTTGTGATTGGTGATTTAACGATTGACCAACAAATTGAAATAGCCAACAATGGCAAATTGGTTGTCACAGGATCAGCTTCTATAGGAAATAAGAATAGTAAGATCACCAATAACGGATCGATTTATACTTTCGAAGGAAACAACTTTACCGCGATAAAAACTTATGAAGGTACTAATCCTGGAGATGAAATGGAGTTTCTCGCCTCTGGCAATCAGACGCTAATTAATTTAGTTGGTATGTATTATACCCTTCCTGTTCAGTTAGCTTATTTTAAAGGTACAACATCCCAGTATAAAGTGAGTTTATCCTGGGCTACTCTCTCGGAAAAAGGTTTCAATTATTTTGACGTAGAACGCTCCACAAATGGAAAGCATTTTGAATCAATCGGGATTATATCTGGAGCTGGAAATAGCCTGCATAAACAGGAATATGTATTTATAGATAAACAACCTCTTCCAGGAGTAAACTACTACCGACTCAAAGCAGTGGATTTTGACGGATATACAGAATATTTCGCACCGATCGCTGTATTCAACAATAATGTGCAATTAAAAGTAGCCACTTTAGTTGGGGATCATCAATTAAGAATATTTAGTAACCTGTCTGCTGAAGCAAGAATATACAATCTTCAAGGTTTACCAGTACATTCAGGTACCATCACCAGTGGCGTGAACGATATCAATTTACCGGCAACTGTATCCGGCGGTTATTATGTTGTTGGTATCTATGCCGGCAACGAGTTGGTCAAAAAAGAAAAAGTGTTGGTTCAATAGAGCAAGTATAAAGAGTTATAATGCTGGACAAGCCGGGGCTTTGATGATCAGGAAACTGAACTTCAAAGCCTTCGGTGTTTATAAGCCATTCAATATCCATTGATCCTGATAATTTAGTATCCCTATTATTCTATATAAAAAATTTTCATGGAGTATCGTCTGGTAACTGCTTTAAACTAAAGCCATGTCATTTATTTCATTTTTAAATAAGGTATAATCGAAATCAGAAATTCAAGTTATTGAATTTGGGATATACCAATTCCCATATTATAAATCTATTCTTTCCTAAACTTGTCATTGTACCCATTTTGGCAAACTTCCCCTAAACCTTACTTAGTGAATAAAAATGATTTATTATATTGCCTAGTGTAATATTGCTATTTTTCCATTGGATTGTTTGTGCAATACAAATATTTATTGTATTTTTACAAATCAAAGTTATCTAATCACCATTTTTATTACATATTTCCAAACCAGCCTCGGAAATTTGTACAAAAAATTCAGAACATGAAGCGAATTTTAATTTTAGTGATTTCATTTTTAATCAGTATCAGTAGTGTTTCAGCTGCATCATTTTATACAACTGGCACTGGTAGTTGGTTCGGGAGTATTTGGAGCACCGATCCTGCACAAACAGGAGCTGGATGGCCATCTGTGGAGAATCAACTTCGGGATGGGGATTTCTTATATATCAACCATGATATTTTCATTGACAAGACTAGTAACTTTACGATTGATAATCTAGTAACAATAGTCATTGGGAGTAATGTTTCCTTCACCTTAGATGGGAAAATTACTTTAAATCATATAAGTTCTACTATTGTGTTTACGGATAACACCAGTAAAATTATTGTATCAAAAGCTAATCGAAACAGTGAAAAAATAAATATTGGGAGTGAAAGTAATACAGTATGGTCAGGAAAATATGGCACTATTACCGGGCCAGGGGTATTAAATCACCTCAGCCGTGAGGGCGTCTTACCAATTGTACTTGATTATTTTAAAACACAAACAAAAGGTTCAATTGTGGAATTATCATGGGCTACTCATTCTGAACAAAATTTTGATTATTTTTCTGTAGAGCGGTCAATGGATGCTAAAACATATGAAACCATTGCAACCATAAATGGTAATGGTTGGAGTGAATCCCAAAATAAATATGCCACTATTGATGCATATCCACTAATCGGTATGAATTATTATCGCCTCAAAGCAGTGGATTTTGACGGATATACAGAATATTTCGCTCCGATCTCTGTATTCAACAATAATGTTCAATTAAAAGTAGCAACTGTGGTTGGGGATCATCAGTTGAGAATATTTAGCAACCTATCTGCTGAAGCCAGAATATACAACCTTCAAGGTTTACCAGTTCATTCAGGTGTCATCACCAGTGGCGTGAACGATATCAATTTACCGGCAACTGTATCCAGCGGTTATTATATTGTTGGGATCTATGCGGGCAATGAACTTGTTAAAAAAGAAAAAGTGTTCGTTCAATAAAACAAGTATAAAGAGTTTATAATGCTGCACAAGCCGGGGCTTTGATGATCAGGAAACTGAACTTCAAAGCCTTCGGTGTTTTATCATTCATGAACTTTTTGTCAACCTACAATTAAAAATATTAATAACTAACAAAACCCAAATTTTATCAGGTTGGCGTATTTAATTAATAATTCCCTCCTCTTGGTAGTTGAAACACATTGTTTACCTGTTTTTTACAGGCCTTATTGAATTTCAAATGAAAAAACAGTACTTTAGTAAATAGGTATCAACCCATTTTATAGCCATGAGACAGCTTTTCTTATTATTGCAAATAGCCACTTTTGTGTCTTTCACCATTACTTCTGTATATGCCAACAAGTCTGTTCGAACCTGGGAAATGCAGGAAATTGTGTTGGAAGCGGAAGGTAAATACGATAATTATTATACCGAGGTTACCTGCTGGATAGATCTTAAAGGGCCTGATTTCGACAAAAGGGTTTATGGCTTTTGGGATGGGGGGAATATTTTTAAAATCCGGGTGGTGGCTACAAAGCCAGGAAAGTGGACATGGGAAAGTGGCTCCAATCAGCAGAACGACATGGGTCTTATCGACAAGTCGGGAGAATTTATAGCTACCGAATGGACCGAAGATCAGAAAAAGGAAAATCCAAATCGCCGTGGATTTATCAAACCCACACCCAATGGCCATGCATTGCAATATGCCGACGGCACCCCTTATTTTATGGTAGGTGATACATGGTTGGCCGGTAGCACCTGGCGACTGCCTTTTCGGAATGCCCCAACTTCGGAAAATTATGAACCAGGTCCGGGAATTGGTTTTGAAGATGCTGTAATTTATAGAAAAACCCAGGGTTTCAATTCTGTGAGCATGATTGCAGCATTCCCTACCTGGGAAGCTGATCTGAACCCAAGTACTTATGCCGATGAAAATGGTGTTTTTATTCGCAATGCCTGGGAAAAATTTGGTTATGATGTGTCAGAAGGCATGGGCACTGATGCCTCCGGCGGCCTCAGTTATTGGGGGACTTTTACTGCCAAAAATATGCGCGATGAGTATGGCCATCTGCCATTCGAGATGTCAAAAGAGCACAAAGGTGTGGCCAATTATGACCTGATTGTTCCTGCTTATTTTCAAAGTCTGGATAAGAAAATGGGGTATTTATCAGAACAGGGATTCGTTTCATTGCTGGAAACCATACGGCGCGATCATGGTCCGGCGTGGAAAGCATACTTTGACTTTAATGAATCTTTTGCTCGTTACGTACAATATCTTATCTCCCGGTATGGTGCCTATAATATTCTTTTTAGCGGAATTCACCTCGATTGGATACCCCAGGAATTCAGTCTTACCGCCGATGAATTCAATGAGGCACTAACTTACCACCTGAACAAATACGGTCCACCACCGTTCGGACAAATTCATACCGTGTTGATAAACAACTCCACCTATTTGCAATTTGGTCATGGCGAAAGCTGTCCTTGGTTAAATATGCACAGTGTGGGAAATAAGCCGCGCGACCATGGTGTGGCAAGTGCGATGGAGACGCTGTTTCGATTAGACCCGCCATATCCTGCAATTAATTTCGAACCATATTATACGGGTTGGGACCATGAGATAAATATGCCTGGCGGGGAAAGACCTCCTGCCAATTCAGCACGTGACAATTATTTCGCTCGTGCCCAAATGTATGGTTCCGTACTCTCCGGAGGATTGTCGGGTCATGTACATGGAACGGCTTCTTACGATATTACCACCACAGGCGAACCTTCGGGTGCCCGGCCACATATCTGGGAAGCGTTAAAATATGAGTCGGCAAACTATATGCGCCACCTCCAGGCATTTGTCTTATCCGAAGGTGATAAGTACCAATCATTAGACCTTGCTTCCACCGATATGCATCCTCAAAAAGCACCTGGTAGTCCCGAGTCCGGGTTGGATGGTTGGTCGTATATGATGCGAACAGCAAATAAGGATTTTGCATTGCTTTATTTTGAAAACAAAGCCCTGACCCCTGAATTGGCCGGATTTAACAGGAATGCTTCTTATCAACTCCTTTGGTTCCATCCTGTTACAGGTGAGTGGCATCATCCTATCAATATTAAATCAGACAGGAAGGGAGTCCTAAAAATGCAGAAATTTCCTGATGGAGAGCGTACTGCAGTTACAGATTGGGCTGCCAAAATTGTTGAGGTCAGATAGGAGCAACTTTGCGTAAGATAGGAATTTGCGCAATTAAAAATCTCAAAAACATAGATTTTTGTTATTTATTATGTTTCGATTTTGCATGTGTTTATTAATGCTGTTGATGTATTGCAGTGCATATAGTCAAAGCGAAAACGATTGGATAGATCTAAAAAATCCGGATATTCCTTATTTAGAGCAGCTTACCAAAGAAGGCATAGATCAAGTACGCCACAAACATAAACTTTTGACGCTTAGTCATAATGAAATTTGTTATAAAGCAGCAAAACTACAAACCAATTATTTAAAGAACCACAAGCTCAGCCATTATCAACCAGAGAATGATAAAAAGCGCACTCCTCAAGATAGGGTGAATTTTTTTGGAGCTAAAAAATATTATGCAGGAGAAAACATAGCTATGATTCCTTTAGGTGCAGTAGTTGATGGAAAAGAAACCTATACCTATCAACAAGCAGCAGATTTACTGGTGGAAGATTTAACATTCTATTTGCCATTTACTAAAATATATTTGTCAGATTGTTTTACAACTATCTTATTACCATTTAAAATATCAAAAAAATCTTTTTTTGAATATCCCAATCCCCTTAGAAGAACTAATATAATAAATTCTGGAACAGGATCGATATGGCTTTGAAAGACTAATGGCCTTGTTAAATCAGATCGAGAGTATACACAATGCCCACCATTATTCCTAATAAACTTACATCCCGCCAATTCTAAAATGATTCAAATTTGGATATTGATATATTTTTTAGCTTAGGGATTGTCATTAAGCAAATGCTAATTCAATATTTTTTGATTCTTGTTTGGGTGCTTTTGAAGAATAGATATGTTTAAAATGTTCATTATCTACTAAAAGCTCATTCAAATCTGGCGATTTTATACGTTTTTTTCTTTTATTGACTGTCCACCCTAATTTCTCTAACTCCTCAAAAATAGTATCTTTATTATGAGTATATTTTAAGAATTCTTCTAGTACAACCTCAAATGATTTACGAGCTTCATCCTCAGAATTACCATATCCTGTTATGTCAAAAGCGGGTGAATATGCAAAAAATGTTTGATCTTCATTCCATATAAATACCGATAAATCTACATTCACCAACTGATTTCCATCCTTAAAAGAAGCCGACACCCTACGCATAATCCTCAGTATTTTTGCTATAATTTATATATATTTTAAATAAATTTAATTAGCAAGTATAACGATTAATACAATATACTTGTTCAAAAGGTAATATTTTTTAGTTAATTACCTGATCATAAAATATGAAAGGGTTAATGGTTGGTTTTCCCCCTGGTTGCACCCTTCGATTAATAAAACATTAGCCAAGTGCGTTTTAAACAGAGTTTTATGTGGAGCCGGCGGGATTCGAACCCGCGTCCGGATAGAGAAACCGAAATGCTTTCTACACGCTTAGTCCTGTTTAGATTTTCGAGGTACTTTTAGGTACAGGCCTTACCTTAAAGCACCCTTATCCGCAATTGTTCTCGCCATTGCATCACGACACTGCAACAGCCAGGTCTGAGAGTCGACGCTCCATTGTCAGTACGACAGACCAGGGTACTGACGGAACGTAGCCGCAATTAAGCAGCTAGGGCGTAATTAGATTCGCCTTTTATTGTTCTGATGACATTTTATAAGGAAGGTGCCATCAACTTCCTGCATGCTTACACCCGACCTGCTTCTACCGTCAAGTCCAGTCGGCCCCATAATTCAAAGATCGAATTGCTAAATATTTACAAAAATAGCCCTTATTTAGTTCACATAAAACTAAATAATCACCTGATAGGCCTTCAACTAAAGAATATTTTGGAAAAACTAGTGTATCATCAATTCTTCAATCCGTCAAAGGTTATTCTTCTTGCCAATTTACCCGGGCAGTTTTTACATCCCTGGAATTTCCACCTACCATAATATCAAATTCACCCGGTTCCCAAACATATTCCAAATCATAATTATAAAACTTCAGATCTTCAGTCGTAATGTCGAAATTTACCGTACGGGTCTCCCCTGCACTAATTTGAATTTTCTGAAAACCCTTTAGTTCCTTAACTGGTCTAGTGACACTTCCAACCATATCACGAATATATAACTGGACCACTTCGGCTCCATCATATTTACCGGTGTTGGTCACATCAATGCTGACACGAAGGGTTTCATCCCCTTTCAGCGACGAGTTTCCAATTTGTATATCGCCAAAGGAAAAGGTGGTATAACTAAGGCCATATCCAAAAGGGTATAAAGGATCGTTGGGTACATCCAGATAATTGGAACGGAACTTTTCGAACCATTTTCCCTCCTGCAAGGGACGGCCGGTGTTTTTGTGGTTATAAAAAATGGGAACCTGCCCTACATTCCGGGGAAAGGTGGCACTTAGTTTTCCTGACGGATTTACATCACCGAAAAGCACATCAGCTACCGCATGCCCTGCTTCAGTGCCACCAAACCACACATTCAGAATAGCGGGTATATTTTCTTCCTCCCATTGTAAAGCCAATGGCCTGCCAGTAAATAACACTAATACCACTGGTTTACCGGTTTGAAGCAATGCTTTTAGTAATTCTCTTTGGTTTTCGGGCAATTCAATATCAGTCAGGCTTGAACTTTCCCCGCTCATCTCAGCAGCTTCACCCATTACAGCCACAACTACATCAGCTCTCCGGGCGATATTTACAGCTTCTGCAATTAGTACCTGTTCCGGTCTTGGATCCCGTCGTGTAGGTTTACCAAATATACTTACACGAGCTTCAAGTAAAGAATCCCTCACAACATTCGCCCCTCTAGCATATAAAATATTTGCCTGATCTCCCGCCACATCGCGCATGCCTTCCAGCACAGATATGGATTTTTCAAAATCACCAGCTACACTCCAGGTACCCGGCATATTTTCACGGTTATCGGCTAATGGCCCTACCAAAGCAATGGTTCCGGATTTTCTGATCGGTAATATTTCATTTTGATTTTTGAGGAGGACGAAAGTTTGAGCAGCAATTTCCCGGGCTTCTTTTCTGTTGGATTCAGTAAATATCTCTGTCCTGGCACGTTCCTCATCACAATAACGATAAGGATCGTCGAATAACCCCAACATGAATTTCGCTCTGAGAATTCTCCTACAGGCATCATCAATCTGTCTTTCTGTTATTTTACCTTCATCCAAGGATTTCATCAGGGTAGTAAGAAATCCCTCTCCCACCATGTCCATATCCACACCTGCACGAAGAGCCATTGCTGATACTGTTTGCAGGTCACCTACACCATGATCAATCATTTCATTGATGGCGGTATAATCTGTTACCACAAATCCATCGAACCCCCAGGATTCCCGTAGCAATTCTGTCATCAACCATCTATTACCGCTGGCCGGGATGCCATCTACTTCATTAAAAGATGTCATCACACTGCCTACCCCGGCATCTACAGCAGCTTTATAGGGTGGCAGATATTCATTGAACATCCGGATTCTGCTCATATCAGTAGTTCCATAATCCCTGCCCGCTTCAGGAGCACCATATAATGCAAAATGTTTTACACAAGACATTAAAGTATTGTTTTCTGAAAGATCACCACCCTGATATCCCCTAACCATAGCTTCAGCAATTCGGGATAGCAGATAAGGATCTTCACCACCTCCTTCAGAAACCCTCCCCCAACGTGGATCTCTCGAAATATCTACCATGGGTGAGAATGTCCAACAAATACCATCGGCACTGGCTTCATTGGCAGCAATTCGGCACGATCTTTCAATCAAATCCATATCCCAACTACAGGAAAGGCCTATTGGAATGGGGAACACTGTTTTATAACCATGAATCACATCCATACCAAATATAAGCGGGATTTTGAGCCTGCTCTCTTCCACCGCTATTCTCTGGATCTCCTTGATGCTTTGAACTGTCTTAATATTAAAAAGTCCACCTACTTTTCCTTCTTTTATTTTCTGTGCAATATTAGAACTGGATGCCTGGCCGGTAACGATATCCCCGGCACCGGGTAAATTCAGCTGGCCAATTTTTTCTTCCAGGGTCATCAATGACAACACTGAATCTGCCTTTCTCGTGAACAGATCATCATTATCTGATGTTTCGCGTGAAGAATTACAGGATACAATTCCCAGTATTATGACCATAAATAAAACAGTGCACTTTTTCATAATTAAATTTATATTATCCATTAAACCATCTGTTTAAAAGCTATTAATGTCCTTTTTTATTCTTTTCTTTATAAAGCAAGCTGTTATTTTTGGGACACTTATTCACTATCTTTTACGACTATCCGATTTATTATTTGACTATAGTTTCACACATTGATTTAAAGCAATTTTGACCATAATAACCCGCTCCTAAAAGGATTTAGATTCCATTTTTATATAAACCAAAGCATTTCCACCTTATGAACACATATAGGTAAAACCAAATTTCACTTCTTAAATGCACATCATCCATTTTGTCATAATTTTTGCCTAAAAAGCAAAAATTCCACCAAAATGATTAACTAATTCTTTTTGACCACGGGTTTCACCCGTGGCTACAAATATTTGACCCCGCTGGGGTCTTGAACATTCAAAATATAACCCAATTAATTTTATTACACTAAAGCGATAGGGTCTACATATTCATTGAATTCCCATCCGAAACTTTAGCTATTCTACCTCTTTATAATTTAGGACTTTCAAAGCCCAGCTTCTTTAAACCTTCTTTAATTTCAGGACAACTCATAAAAAGGTCCCACAATAAACCTGATCTGTGATTCTCAATCATCACTATAATTGGCCCCTGATCGATAGCCAGGTATTTTTGGGGAAACCAGTCTTCCGTTTCACTGAAAGCATCATAAAAACCATATTCTCCGAAAACCTTATCCCCCAATTCTTCATACCAATATTTCATGGCTTCAATGCTATATTCAGGTGTATAAGGCATGGAAGAAAGTGCCGCAGTAGGTGTAATTACCCCTTTATCCCGATTTTCTCCGGGTGCATGACCAGCATAAAATTCTACTGAGTAACTGGAAGTAAGCCCCCAGCTTTGCGGTCCATATCCTTCATAACCCAAAGGATTTTCTAAACACCAAGCTCTGTTTAATAATGTATGATTTGTATTATGTTCCCAATAGTTGGCATACTTGTCTTTTAGCCCCCTGGGATCCAGGCCAAGATAAGAATAATGAGCCCAAAACAGCGGACCTCCGTATTGAATAGCCCCATTGTGCTTTACACTTAAATGATAACCCAAAGCTTCATGATCAGGATCATTTTTGATATCACCTCCCCTTGCCCATCCTTCATGGTAAACTTCTGCCGGAATTCCATGTGTAGGGGAGGAAGCTCCAAGAATATAGGTTATCAAACATTCATCATACCCCCTGATGGGCAGATTCATTTCCCAATCATACTCAGGCGACCAATGCCAGTACAATACATTTCCGTTATCTTTTCGATACCAGTCATACTCTACTTCTCTCCAAAGCTTATCAATTTTTTCAGCCAATGCCTTTTCTTCATTTGTGCCATCTCTAAAATATTGCCTTACGCACAATAAGCCCTGAACCATAAATGAGGTCTCTACAAGATCTCCGCCATTGTCTTTAGGACTAAAGGGTTTTACTTTTCCTGTCTCGCCATCCCACCAATGAGGCCAAACACCATGAAAACGATCGGCAGTATCAAGGAAATTAACGATCTTTTCAAGCCTTTCCCTTCCCTGATCACGGGTTATAAAACCTCTTTCTATGCCTACCAAAATGGCCATTACACCAAAGCCACTTCCCCCGGAAGTCACCACATGTTGATCATTTTGCGGATAATCACCATCCATATGTATTCGTTCGGGAGCCAAACCGGAGGTAGATTCTGCACCATCCCAGAAATACTGAAAAGTATGGTATTGTACCAGCGTCAGCAGGGAGTCGGTTGAGATTTCTTCTGTGGCAGTTTGTGTATTTTCCTTTTTTGGTGTACACGACCACGCTATTAAAAGGATCAGGGCGGTTAGTTGAAAATATCTTTTCATATTTATTCTATTTTATCCATTTTAATGAATAATTACATCCATTCTTTATCAAAAAATGAAACCCAGTTTTTGTAAACCTTCTGTTACATCAGGATCTGACATGAACAGGTCCCACAATAAATTGCTCCGGTGATTTTCTATCATTAAAATAATTGGGCCCTGATCAATGGCAAGATAGGAATCAGCATACCATCCCTCAGTGGGATTAAAAGCATCATAAAATCCGTCTTCTCCCCAGAGCTTATCACCCAAAGTATAGTAAAAAAATTTCAAAGCTTCCATTGATTCTTCAGGGGTATATGGAAATGACGATAATGCAGCTGTGGGTGTAATTACCCCCAAATCGTTGTTTGGAGAATGTGCAGAATAACCCAAATGATTATCACTGGCGGTTAGTCCCCAGCAGTTTTCTCCATATCCCACAAAATTTTTGGGATTTGCTACACAATACGCCCTGTTGATCAAGGTGTGATTTACATTTTGCGTCCAATAATTAGCATATTGATCTTCCAGGGTTCTAGGATCCAGACCGAGGAAAGAGTAATGAGCAAAGAATAAAGGCCCTCCTCTTTCTTCTCCCAAAGGAAGCGTAATGCCGAAATAGTCATTTCCGTTGGCCATATTTCCATTTCTTGCCCATCCTTGATGATAAACATCAGCGGAAATGCCATGGGTTTTTGATGCCGCTGCTAATATATAAGTGATCAAACTTTCGTTCCAGCCTTGAATTTTATGATTCATCTGCCAATTATAATTTGGCGACCAATGCCAGTACAGTACGTTTTCATTTTGAGTATACCAATCCCATTCAACTGATTCCCACAATTGAGAAATGGCTTGATAAAGATTTTCTTCTGTGGGGTCATTGGTGTTTAGGTATTGTCTTACAGTGAGTAGCCCCTGAATCATAAATGCCGTTTCTACCAGATCTCCCCCATCATCCCTTTCGCTAAAAGGAATAACATCACCGGTATTGCCATTTAACCAATGTGGCCATACACCGTGAAAACGATCTGCATTTCCGAGAAAATCAACAATTTTTGCCAACCGATCGATGCCTTGTTGGCGGGTGATAAATCCCCTTTCAATACCTACCAATATTGCCATCACCCCGAACCCTGACCCTCCGGTAGTTACCAGATCACCTGAAGTATTCCTTTCCCTTGCCATCCCACTTTCCGGGTGAGCAAAATCCCAAAAATATTTGAAAGTTTGTTCCTGAACCAGGTCGAGTAGCTGCTCATCGGAAATCACAGGGAATTTGGGGGTTTCATCAAATTGGGTATAAAAAATTTTAGAATAGCCGGAGAATGGTTCACCATCATCACCTTGTAAACTGTTATTAATGGTAAAAGTGTATTTGGTTATATAGTTTAATGGATTGGAACTAGTTATTTCAACTTCTCTATTTTCATTTGAAAATGAATAGGTTAAAGAAGAATTACCGGAACCAGTAATTTGTGTAGCATTTTTCAGTGACTCCTGATTTACCGGCACAGAAAAACTGACCATTACAGATATATCCACAGGTACATTTAATATATTTCCTCCATTTGAAGCATTAAATCCCCCAATTTCAATAGCAGTGATTTGGAGCTCTCCTGCGATAGTTCTAAATACAATCTCCTGTTTGGTGAATGACTCTCCTCTTGCTCCTTTTAGTTGATCTGAAATAAAAATGGTATAGGAAGTACTATTGTTAAGGGGACCAGAAGGATAAATTGTTACTGTTTTATCCTGAGATGAGAAACTCAGATCCGTTTCTATGATATCCTCATTTTGTTTCAACAATATGTGGCTTTCAGCTGAACTTTTATCCAGAGGTGATGAAAAAATCAATGTGATAGGCCGGTCTACCTGAATATCATTATTTGTATTTGCCGAAAGGTCTAATTCAACTGAACCTATGTTCACCTGTACAAGATTTAACTGGCTAGTTTCGGTGTCTTCTTTCTCGCAGGAAAAAAAGTAAAAACTTAATGCAATTATTATTATGATTAACTTTTGAGGCATTTAATTTAAGATTAAGATAATGGGGACTTTCAGTGTAATCTGATAATCCCCATGTGTAATTTATTATGGATATTAAAACCAATTATGGTGCATCATTTATTATTGTTTCTATTTCACTTTGAGAAAGTACTTTATTGAACAATCGTAGCTCATCCATAAAGCTTAAATCAGATAAATGACCCCATTCAGAAAATCGCGGAGCACCCGACATAATGGAAAGAATATCGCATCCCGTCCAGTCTATTCCATCAAATGTATTTTCACTAACCACTGTTCCATTGATGTAAACTTTGGCTTCCGTTTGAGAAATAGTAAAGGCGAAATGCACCCAATCGCTTGTTTCGGGATCTACATCGGCATTAGCTCCACCGTCAAACCATACATCAGTTTCACCTGTTCCCACATTAAGCTTAAACCTTTGCGCACCGTCAGCATTTTCTCTGAAAAACCTGAAACCACTTGTTCGATTGTTCATTGCTTCGGGGTTTACTTCGTCGGGAGGACCAATAACCAAAATTCCTGCACGATCGGGATCGGCATTTATATTCATCCAGAAGGAAGCACTAAATTCATCACTCAAAAGTTCTTGTGCAGGAAAAGTAAGGTATGAATCTGCCGCACCAGCATAAGCATTATCACCACTAACAGCCTCAGTAGTAAATCCGGGATCTCCCACTATGGTAGCTTCCGTGCTACTTATCCAATCTCTGACCGATTCTTCAAACGGCATATATAAAACCTCCCCATCATATTTAGGTTCATATTGACCTGCAATATCAGTTCCAATCACATTTTCAATTTCCTGTTGGGTAAGAGCTTTGTTAAAAAGACGCAACTCATCCATTAAGCTTTCATCTGATAAATGATCCCATCCTGAAAATCGAGGAGCTCCTGACATTATGGAAAGTATATCACTATTTGACCAATCTATTCCATCGAAAGTACCTTGACTCACTATTTGCCCATTAATATATACCTTAGCTTCTGTTTGTGCAATGGTGAATGCCAAATGTACCCATTCATTGTTAGAAGGATCAACATCAGCGGCATCACCACCATCAAACCAGGCTTCGTCATCACCAGTACCCACATTCAGTTTGAACCGTTGCATATTTCCTGCAGCTTCACGGAAAAACCTGAAACCATTGGTGCGGACGTTTTGTGCTTCAGGATTGGCAGCATCCGGAGGTCCGATCACCAAAATACCAGCCCGATCCGGTGTTGCATTAATTTTCATCCAAAATGTGGCACTAAATTCATCACTGATCAGTCCTTCAGCTGGAAAGGTCAAATAACTTTCAGTTGCACCTGCATAAGAACTAACGCCAAGAACCTTGTCTTCTGAAAAACCTGGATTTCCAACTCTGGTAGCGTTTGTGATACTTACCAAATCCATGTAATCGCCATCAAACGGCATATAAAATATTTCCCCATCATGAATTGGCGTATAAGGTGGTGATTTTACAAAGTTTACTTCCTTTGAGGTACTTTTACCATCATTGTCTGTTGCCGTAACAGTTAAGACATGATTTCCAGTCGTTAATTCATCATATTGATAAGTGGCCTCTACCCGACGATAATCTTTAAATTCATTTAGAACCGCTATTTCAGAACCGTTTAAAAAAAGCTTAATATCTGCAACCTCAATGTCATCTGTTACATCAAATTCAAAAGTGATTGATGTTATTGGTTCCAATACCTTTATTTCAGCACCTTCCAATGGATACTTAATTGTTACAACTGGTGCTGATTCATCGGCCCCAGGTTCGACGCTTGAAATATCATCTATATAATTTTCTTCGCATCCCCAAACGATAAAGAGAATTCCAATAAATAAAAATTTTAATATCTTCATTTTTCTTTAATTTAAATTATGGTTACTGCACTTCTTCTGCTGCCCTTAATTGTGGTAATATATCTAATTGTGGTAGAGGATAAGGTAAAAACCTATCATCACTCTCGTATATCCTTTCTTCATAATTCAGTTCAGAAGTTCTGTCGTGTCTTACCAAATCATAAAACCGGATTCCCCATTCTGTTGCAAATTCAGCTAATTTTTCATCCAATACATCATCTAAGGTGACGCCACTTAAAGGGCCTAACCCAGCTCGTGCCCTCACTGTGTTGACTGCTTCATCTGCTGACATTACGCTACTTGATGCGCCACTTACCAGTGCTTCAGCGTGCATTAGCAATACTTCTGCATATCGAATACAATGGAAATTTTTATTTGCACCATAAGATACCCTACCAGGGGTAAGCTGCACAGTTGGCAGGTAGAATTTTCCGCTCAAAAAGTTGTAACGGGTATGGTTCTGAAATACATCACCATCCGGAGTGATATGTGATATCCATTCTGGCAGAGTGGCATACTCCGGATCAGCCTGAATTTCAGCTATACCATCTGGGGTAAATAATACAGTAGTTATTAATCGCTCTTGCTCACCTCTCTCAAGCATGAACTTGATATATTTCAGATTTGGTTCCCAAAAACCCCATCCTCCACTGGATCCTGCAACTGAAGGAGCCCAAGCTGCTGGCCCAAAAAAGTCCCATTCATATTTAGTTTGGGTGCCTGAACCGGACCCAAAGTCTGAATATTGCAATTCCAATAAATTTTCATCGTTTAGCTTGCCTGGAATTTTAAATAATTGATAAAAATCGGGTTCAAGGAAAAACAGATCGGAATCAATAATTTGCCCTGTTGCATCTGCTACTGCCTGGAAGTTTTTTAGTTCTAAATTAGCCATGGCTTTTATTGCTAAAGCCGTTGGCCTTGTAATACCACCCCTAATATCGGATCTTTGATTTGGCCGTACATTGGGTAAAAAAGGAATTGCCTCATCCATTTGATCTGACAGATGCTGCATGACCTCTTCAAATGACGACACTTCCACATTGTATAAATCATTAGGGTCCGATGATTGTGGAATTAAAATATCCCCCCACAAACGTGAAAGTTGAAACATCTCAAACGCTCTTAATACCTTTAATTCGGCTATGTATTGATCTGCTTCTGCTGCATTAGCTCCTGCTTCCTTATATTTTTGAATGGTTTCCATACCACCATGGAAAAAAACAACATCGGTATATAAATTCTGCCAAACTGAATTATACACCCAAAAATTCCTGTCATATTTGAATAAATCTGTTTCAGTCAAAGGGAACTGATCGCCGGCAGGATTCACATCATCCCCCCGCAATGAAATGGTTGGAAATGTTTCCCATTGAAGTTCATAAAAATGTGCATATGCCCCATGTACAATAGAGACCATGTTGTTTGACTGTGTATAATCTATATCATCAACTATCTGCTGATTTTGCAAGGGTTCATCCAATTTATCATCACATGCTATAGAAGCCATAATAATAAATAAGGTAGCCAAAAAATATTTGAATATAATTGATATCTTCATCTTGTTCATGTTTTTAGTCCCTAAAGTGTTAAATTGAGTCCAATAGTATAAACTGCAGGTATAGGATACACCTGCCGATCAATTCCATCTGCTACTTCAGGATTAAACCCATTGTAGTTGAATATGGTAAGTGGCCGTTCCGCAGTAAATGTGATGAGGGCATCAGGAATATTTGCCCCTAAAATAGCTTTGTCAAGAAGTTTATATGACAAACGTACATTTTGGACTCTGAAATAAGACCCATCTTCAACATAAAAATCACTCATATATTGATTCCAACCCCTTCTTAACCCTACTGCAGAAGGATATTTATTGGAAGTGCCTTCTCCTCGCCATAAATTATTTACTAATTCGGCATCAAGATTGGTATCATTGGTGAATATGATCTCACCTCTTTTTCTATTTAAAATCTTATTCCCAGCTTGTCCTTGAAAGTTCGCAGTCAGATTTAAATTCCGATAGGATACGCCAATATCAAAACCATAAGTGTAATCAGGCAGATATGAACCTAATACTACCCGGTCCTCATCATTTATTTCTCCATCTCCATTCTGATCACGAAAAAATAAATCGCCGGGTACCAGATTATTACTGTTAATGAATTCCTGTGTGTACCCACTAGATGCAATTTGTTCCTCATTTTGAAAAACCCCAACCACTTCATATCCAAAAAATGCTTCAAACGGTTCGCCTATTATAGATCGCTGGCGAAATTCAGCAGAACCGCCGTCTATACCACTTGCCCCTCCCAAACCGACCACCTCATTCTTCAATGTAGCGAAATTACCACCAATGGAATATGAGAAATCATCTGAAATATTGTCTTCCCAATTCAGCATGATCTCCATTCCTTTATTTTGAATTTCACCTATACTTCTTCTAACAGGTTGTGGGTCCCTGATTGCCGGGGTTTGAATGGTAATCGCCAGATTGCGGGTGTTCCTAATGAAATAATCTGCTTCAAGAGATAACCGGTTTTGGAGAAATCTGGCTGATAAACCAATGTTAATTTCTTCTGTGATTTCAGGTTTATCGATGAGGCTGTATGTGGGGTTTAAAAACAAACCCGTGTTGACAAGACCTCCGTTTATTACTGTTATTGGAGCGTTTGCCAAGGTGGCTTTACCAACAGCGGGTAAAATGCCATCATTCCCTAACTGCCCCCAGCCTGCCCTTAACTTTAGGAAGTCTATAAAGCCTATATTAAAAAAACTTTCTTCAGATGGCACCCATCCTGCGCCGATAGTTGAAAAATTTGCCCACTTCTGCTGAAATTTATTGTTTCCATCTCTTCGAAATGTGCCATAAAGTAAATAACGATCGGCATAATTATAGGAAATTCGTCCAAAATAGGAATTGTAAAATAATTGACCGTTCAATGACTGATGACCCAATATGCTGGTGTTACCTCCTATATTATTGGGAATATCCCCAATGTTGCCAATATCAATCGCTGATCCTAGCATATACCATAATTCTTCGTTTTCTCTTACAATTTCCATCCCGGTACCTCTCATGAAAAGCACTTCGGCAAATTCACTTCGAAATGATTGTCCTAAAACCACCGTAATATTATGATCGTCGAAGTTGTCACGGTAAGTGAGGTAGTTATCCCAAACCTGATTAAAAGAAGTAATAGATTCCCGCCGAATTGCTGATTCTATGTCTTCAAGGCCGTCATTGTAAGGAAAATTAACAAGACGGCGATTGGTTCCTGAAAGACTATAGTTATATACGGTTTCAAAGCTGAGTTTATCTTTGATCAAATAGGCAGTAACATTAAAATTACCTAAAACCGTTCCGAAATCTTTTTTATCATCTGAATACAGTAAATTGAAAAAAGGATTCTGACCACCCCGGTAACCTAAATTACGGGCATTGGACAACATAAAAGGTGATGCCTCTGTATTTTGGTCATCATAAACCGGCATAATCGGCACTGCAAAATAAGCACTGAACCAGGCACCATTATTTGCCTCATATTGACGGGCAACACTTACATTTAGGTTTCCACCAATGGATAACCAATCTTTTACATCTGTATCAAGTTTTAACCTCAAACTTAATCTGTTGTAGCTATTCCTTGCATCCTGAAGGAGACCATCCTGGCTAAAATAACCACCTCCAATGGAATATCTGGTCTTTTCACTACCCCCATTAAAACTTAAATTATGGCTCTGGATAGAAGCTGGCTCCATAATTTCGGCAAACCAATCGGTATTCACATCCGGGACATTCGGATTAATCCGGCTTCTTCCATACCGCTGCATAGCTGCATTTACAAATGACATGTCCGCTGGATCACCTGTTTCAGTAACATACTGCACAAATTGCTGGGAATTAGACATTTTCACAACATTTTGAGGAATCTGTAAGCCATAATATCCATCATAAACAATTTCCGGATCCTGATTGTAAGAACCAGATTTTGTCTCTATTAATATAACACCATTGGCAGCACGCACCCCGTAAATAGCAGCAGCAGATGCATCTTTTAACACAGAAAGTGTTTCAATATCATTGGGGTTGAGGAAATCAATATTTTTAAAAAACATCCCATCAACCACATATAGTGGCGATTTTGTGCCTTCTATAGAACTAATTCCCCTGATTCTGACTGTAGGTGATCCTCCTGGTGCACCATTATTCACAATTTGTACACCCGCAATCTTACCTTGTAACGCTTGCATAGCCTGGCTGGTCGGGGTTTTTGTCAGTTCATCAGATTTTACAGATGTTATTGCTGTTGTTAAATCCCGTTCACGTTGAAAACCGTACCCCACCACTACAATTTCTTCCAAAGCTGTGACGTCAAATGCTAATGTCACATTTATTACAGATTGGTTTCCAACAGGTTGTTCAACAGGGCGATATCCAACAAAACTAAAAAGCAAGATCGCATCTTCTCCCACATTCAAAGAGTAATTACCATCAATGTCGGTCACTGTTCCATTATTGGTGCCTTTTTCGATCACATTCACACCGGGCAAAGTTTCGCCTTCAGGTGACATGACATTTCCTGTTACATTTTTGGTCTGGATCACTACTTCAACGTTGCGGATATGTTGCATATCAGGCTCCATGCGTTTGATATGGATATTGTTATTCACCTGACGAAATCGCAAACGTGCATTTTTGGATATTTCAAGCAGTACTTTCTCTACAGGTTCACCATCAAATTGAAGGCTCATCCTTAATTTTTTATCAATTTCGCTCTTATCGTAAGTGAATTTGTATCCGGTTTTGACCTCAATGGTCTGCAAGATATCAATAATAGTCGCGTTGCTCAATTGCAGGGTGATCAGGTTATCTTTTACACTTTTAATCATCTTGTCCTGGGCATTCCCTGAATTGGCTACCAGGGTTCCCGCAGTAATTAAAACTATTATAGTCCAAAGAAATACCTGTTTTGAAACCATAATGGTTAGTTTTAGTAATCTGTTTTTCATAATTTTGAAGGTTTTTATTAGACAAATAAAAATAAATACCGATTGGCCGATAACCTTGGGGAAGGTTATCGGTTTTTTATGAGCTATTTTTATAATCCATCAGCTTCATTATATTACAAGTACAGTTGAACCTTTTTATCTGAAATTTTATATTTAAAATCTTTTACAAAAGCTATCCCGCTTAAAACGTTTTCAAGCGTTTCATTATCAAACTCTCCTGAGTACTGCCATTTTACATGATTGATATCCACACCGATAACTTCTACCTCTACGCCATACCACATATTTAGCTTATCAATGATCTCTGTAAGCCCGCTTTCATCAAAGATGATAATACCATCTTTCCAGGCAACGGTTTTATACGGATCAAAATGTTGTACATGCCCAAGTTTCTTAATATTGTCCCAAATTACTTCCTCTCCAGGGGTTAAATAGATCAATTGATCATGATTGTCTTTGTGGTCTATTCTCACTTTTCCACTTGTTACAGATACCACAACCATATCATCATTTGGGGAAGTTATGTTAAAGCTCGTTCCTAAAACTGTAGTAGTCAGGTTGTTACATTCTACCACAAATGGCTGATCGGAATTTTTTGCCACTTCAAAAAATGCCTCTCCCTCCAAATGCACTTTCCTGACTCCAGAATCAAAATTTAGAGGATAGGTGATTTTACTACCGGAATTCAAATTAACCATTGATCCATCTGGCAATGCAAAATGCAGTTTTACACCGATCGGTGTTTGCTTTGTTATCATTTCGGTGATTGGAAAAGACTTTTCCGTTTCCGAAAATTGGTAAAACAGATAAGAAATGCAGAGGATTAATGCCAGGGCAGCGGCTATCCCGAACCATTTGAGGTGATAAGATTTTCTGTGTGAAACCTGAAAATTTACCTGTTCATGTATGACTTTAAGTATCTTGTTGGATGGATCTTCGGTGCTTTCTTCAACAAAGCGGTCCCACCAGGTTTTTAACATTGCTGAATTCTCGGTATTTAATTCTTTTTCTTTAAAAAAAATCATTACCCGATGTTTTTCTTCCTCGGTAGCCTTGCCATTAAAAAACTTCTCTATTGTTTTTATATCCATTATATATTCGACCTATTTCAGGATATACACTTGAACAGGGAAATGCACCACTTCGGTAGGAATATTTTTTAAAAAAAATTTTGGACCTGATTAATCGATTAGGTAATTCAGTTGGTTAACAGGCAAATTCCAATAAACCATAAATGAACTTCATTTTCAGACATGTGCTGTCTGACTGTTTTTAAAGCTTTGTTAATATGATTTTCGATGTTCGAAAGTGAAGTGTTTAATTTATCTGCTATTTCCTTATTGGAAAATCCTTCAACTTTACTTAAAATAAAAACTTCCCGCCGCCTTTCAGGTAGATGTGCAATGGCTTGATTGATCAATGTCTGGGTTTCTTTCTGAGCTATCTCCAACCCAGTTATTTCATTGGAAATATCAACATGAGTTTGTATATAATTCTGATATGCCTGATTATAAACCCGCTGACGAGCTTTATTGTAGATCTTATGTTTACTTATTGTAAATAACAAGTTTGCAAAATTTTTTCCAGGATCAAGTGTATTTCTGATCTCCCATATCTTGACAAACACCTCCTGTACAATTTCTTCCGCATCTTCTTTATTTCCTGTAATTTGTCTGGAAAAACCATATAATTTAGAAAAGTACTTGGTGTACAACTGATTAAATGCCAAATGATTCCCTTTCCGGAGTTGACGAATCAATATGGAATCATTCTCTTTTCCCATTTTTTTATGCACCTATAATAACCAAATCGAATAAACTTAAATAAAAATGAAAAACCCAATAACTAAACAAGGTGGTAATTAAAATTCTTCCATTCCCGATAAATTTATATCCTTACTTCTCACAAAAAACAAACCCAGTTGTGATCACTTGTTGAAGAAACACAATTCATGTATCACTTGTTTGCCGATAAACTACTATCCGGAACAGAATTTTTATAAAATCAAGGAAAGTTTTAATAAACATTACATAATATACATGAATGGATATTATGCAGTTGTAATCATCCAGTAACTTTTTAATTTTGTATCTAAATATTCATTGATTACCTTCTAATTGTCTGTTCGTTAAATGAAAGAAAGGATACGGTTTTTCCTGGGTTGGGGATTGCTATGGTTTATTCTGTTCAGTGTTTCTAAAGTTATCTTCCTCCTTTTTAACTTTCAAGAAGTCAAATCTCTTTCCTTTTTGGATATTGGGAATATCTTTCTGCATGGCATGATGATGGATTTATCAGCAACGGGCTATCTGATGATAATCCCATGTATAATTCTTACATTGTCTATCTTGATTCCGGTTGATTCTTTCAAAAAAATAATGTGTGGCTATACTGTCATTCTATTAACCGTGGTTGCATTGGTAATTGTGGTTGATGCAGAATTATTTAAATATTGGGGGTTCCGATTGGATGCTACACCACTGATCTACCTGAAAACCCCTAAAGAAGTTTTGGCCAATACTACTCCAAGTATCATTATCAGGCAGATATTGGTCATGGCTGCAATGATTATCATCGGTATTTTTCTGTTTAGGTATTGGATTGGCAAACATATGGTTTTAAAGAAAATAAACCCGTGGAATAGTATAGTTATGCTACTAATAGGCTCATTGCTGACAATTCCTATCAGAGGTGGTTTTGGTGTTGCCCCCATGAATGTAGGTTCGGTCTATTTTAGCAAAAATCAGTTTTTGAACCTTGCAGCGATAAACGTTTTTTATAATTTGGGTTATTCACTTACAAAATCTGATCTGGATGACGAACAATATCATTTTTTCCCAGAAGAAGAGGTGCAACTCAATACCCGATTGTGCATTAATGACAATAGTGTACCCGAAAATGCATTATTAAATACCTCCAGACCAAATGTAGTATTATTGATTTTGGAAAGTTTTACCAGTAAAGTAATTGAACCACTTGGTGGTTTGCCGGAATTAACACCCCAATTAAACAAACTTTCCCAACAAGGTTTGTTATTTACTAACTTCTATGCCAATGGAGATCGCTCCGTCAATGGACTGGTATCAATATTAAGTGGTTATCCTGCTCAACCTATCGAACCAATAATCAAATTTCCTTCGAAGTCGAGACTTTTGCCACGTATTCCTACTAAATTATCCCAGTTGGGATATTATACCTCCTTTTATTATGGTGGCGACATTAATTTTGCCAACATGCGATCATATTTAATCGATAGTAGATTCGATGATATCATAAGTATGGACAGCTTCCCAGAATCTACATGGAATTCTAAATGGGGTGCTCACGACCATGTTGTTTTTGACCGATTATATCAAGACATTCAAAGAATGCCCCAACCTTTTTTCAACACTTTATTCACCCTCAGCAGCCATGAACCTTTTGAAGTGCCTCATCATCATATCGAAGGGGATGATGAACAGTCAAAGTTTTTTAATTCTATTCATTATACAGATCATAGTTTAGGTGAATTTATAGACAAGTGTAAACTTCTGCCTCTGTGGAAGAATACCTTATTTATTGTGGTTGCTGATCATGGTCACCGTTTACCTGGACCATCATCCAATTCCTCACCTGATAAATTTAAAATCCCAATGTTGTGGTTTGGAGGGGCATTGAATCAAACGGGTATAATTGATAAATATGCCACTCAAATGGATATTGCATCCACTTTATTGCATCAAATGAATCTTTCGTCTCAAGAATTCAGTTTTAGTAAAGATATCTTTTCAAAGCATCAAGGATTTGCTTTTTATGTTTTTAACAATGGTTTTAGTTTATTAGAAAAAGATGAAAATGTAGTTTTCGATTGCAATGTTCAACAAATTCTGGAAAGCTCTGGGGAACAAGATTCAACTTTTATAAACACAGGAAAATCTTTCCTTCAGTTAATTCATAGTGATATGAAAAACAAAGGTCTTCATAAGGTTAAGAAACACACCATTTAATTATTAACTTTCATGCCACACATTCTTTATATACTAAAAAAATGTTTCAAATTTATTGTTGAACCTATTTTTAAATAAGTACAGATAAAGTATCTTTAAGAGACAAAAATGGAAACCACCTGCATAAGGTGAGTCGATTTGGTTATTATTCTAATTTTTTGATCTACCTGTTCCATGGCAAATGTAGCCCAATTTCTACCTGAATTCACGAGAACCACCATTGGTACAAGAAACTTCGGCAACAAAACAGAAGGCACAATTCTCTTTTTAGACAAGGAAAATACACTCATAGACATAATTAAAAATCCGATCTGCAAAATCTTGAACAGAGATTTAATATCTGTATCAAATAAAGAAAAACCAAATTATAAAAAAAACATATGAAAAGGAGAGATTTTATAAGTACTGCCGCCGCTACATTTGCTGGAATTACCATTATTCCCAGTCATGTATTGGGAAGTAAATTAGGTTATGTTGCCCCGAGTGATAAGCTTAATATTGCCGGAATTGGAGTAGGTGGTATGGGCCGTACCAATCTGAAAAATATGGCAACTGAAAATATAGTTGCCCTTTGCGATGTCGACTGGAATTATGCAGCCAAAACTTTTAATGATTTCCCAAACGCCAAACGATATTATGACTGGCGAAAGATGTTTGATGAAATGGGCAATTCCATTGATGCGATTATGATTTCAACACCGGATCATACGCATGCCGGCCCGGCTGCACATGCCATGACTTTAGGAAAACATGTATTTCTTCAAAAACCCCTCACCCACTCTGTCTATGAGTCGAGGCTCATGACAAAACTGGCACAAAAATATAAAGTAGCCACACAAATGGGAAATCAGGGGAATTCAGCTGATGATATCAGAAAAACCTGCGAATGGATATGGTCTGGTGAAATTGGAGAAGTGAAAGAAGTGCACGCTTGGACTGACCGACCAATTTGGCCACAAGGGTTGCAGCGGCCTAAAGATACTATGAGGCCACCAAAAAATCTAAATTGGGACCTTTTCCTGGGCCCTGCCCCTCAAAGACCTTATCACTCCATTTATACCCCATGGAATTGGAGGGGTTGGTGGGATTTTGGCACCGGTGCATTAGGCGATATGGCATGTCATATTCTTGATCCCGTATTTTGGGCGTTAAAACTACAATATCCGACGCATGTTGAGGCTTCATCTACATTGTTGAATACTGAAAGTCCACCACATGCAGAAATGGTGGAATATACGTTTCCTGCACGGGAAAATTTACCAAAAGTAGCGATGCCAGAAGTGAAAGTGAAATGGTATGACGGTGGATTTTTACCTCCCAGACCCGAAGGGCTGCCAGAGGGTGATATGTTGGGCAGAGATGAAAATGGAGGTGTATTATTTATTGGGACGAAAGGCACCCTGATGACAGGTGCATACAGTTTGAACCCTACTTTGCTTCCTTATTCCAGAATGAAAGAAACAAAACAGCCAGAACCTGTAATTCCCAGAATTCCTGGTGGGGAGAAAGGTATTTGGAATAACAACACACATGAACAGGACTGGGTAAGGGCTTGTAAAGAATCACCGGAAAACAGGAAAGAAGCAAGTTCCCATTTTGGATACGCCGGACCTTTTAATGAAATGGTAGTAATGGGCGTATTGGCAGTTCGCCTTCAGGATTTAAAACGCGTATTGGAATGGGATGGTGAGAATATGAGGTTTACCAACATTTCAGATAGTGATAAACTGAAGGTGGTAACAGTGGATGAGTTTGAAGTAGTAAATGGTGATCCCAAATTTAATCGTCAACATGTTGAATTTAATGCAAAAGATATAGCTGCTGAGTGGGTAAAGCATACTTACCGCGAAGGCTGGACTTTGCCGGAAATGCCTGCCTGATCTGGTTCAAACAGATTTAAAATTTAAAAGCCAGGGTGTTCAATCCTGGCTTTTTTGTTTCTTTCACATTGATCATTTCAATTATCCACAAAAATAATTACCATACTTAAATTTTTAATCTCCTCATTATCACCCCTTTACGAAATAATAAGATTTCTAATCGAAATTTTTTAAAACCAACAACTGCCAAAAGTGTTTTTTGCTTATGTATAAAATTATTTTAATTAGCACCATTTTTTTTTCATTTAGCAAGGTTTATGCTCAATATGATTCTTTAGAATCTGGGATGAATATACCTGAGGGAGAATATTTTGTAGTATTACATCAGGAAGACACAAATCGAGATGAATTGCATGTTAGGAAAGAGTTAAACGCGGAATACTTTGAAGAAACCACTAGTGAGCGGCGCAGTACTGCCATGATTTTGAAAAGTCCATTCATAGAAAGTGTGAGAATACGCAATCCTAAACATCCACATATCTGGAAAAAATCAAAAGACAATCGACCCTATTTTGCAGAACCCATTCAGTACAATAAAGAACCGGCGAATGAATCAGAAACAGCTTTTAATTCTAACGAGTATATTCCTACCATTTCATGGCTTCAAAATGGGGATTTATTAGCTATATGGCATTCTAAGAAAAAAGAAAATACTGTTTTTTCCTCCCGGTTGAGGCAACAAAAATCAAAATGGGATCCGCCTACAGAATTTTTCTTAGTGCCTGATCACATCATTACCAGTTCTACCATATTCTGTGACAGTAGGGGCACTATTTATAATATGAACGGTGTAAAATCAACAGAGGATGGATCAAATCTTACTATGGTGTTACATACCAGCCAGGATAACGGAATTTCATGGTCAAAACCACAATTAGTGACACCAGAGCAAAAAATGAAACTTAATGAGATTACCGGAATGTATACTACCCAAGAGGGATGGCTCATCCAGACATGTAATGTGGAACCTGAACCAACATTTGGAACAGCTATTTATGTCAGCACGGACCAGGGAAAATCATGGTTCAATCCAGCCGAAAATGAGTTAATTCCCGAATTTAAAAAAGGAAATACAGGTAATTTGATTGCAGGGAGAGATGCCAGGGTTGTACAGCTAAAAAACGGCCATTTGATGGCTTTGGGAGGGAATATTAATATTCCTGATGAAAATGGGGTTCCTCGCATGCCACTCAGCATTTCCACTGATATGGGATTGACCTGGAATTATCAACCATCCGAATTTCCTCCTGTTGGCCAAGGTCAACGTCTGGCTTTTATTCGTCTGAATGAAGGACCGCTCCTGTTGGTCTCTTTTACAGATATTCAAGAGGGTGTAAAGGAGGATGATTATAAAGGAATGGAATTTAATAATAGTGATGGTCATTCTTTTGAGGGATATGGAATGTTTGCTGCATTATCATTTGACGAAGGAGAAACATGGCCAATAAAAAGACTGATTACTGACGGGAAAACACGTGAATTGAATGGAGGTACCTGGAATGGGGAATTTACTATGGATGCTAAAAATGCAGAACCCGGGGGATATCTGTCAGTTACTCAATCTCCAAATAATATTATCCATTTGATCAGCAGCAACTTTCACTATCAGTTTAACCTAAAGTGGTTGGCTCATTAATTAGGGTTAGCTTGTTATTCTGAATTACATATGTGCAAATTTAGTTTTGTATTTCTTTCTCAAGCTTTGCGCTCGCCGCGCAGGCTTTACTTTTTTGCATCGCCAAAAAACAGGACCTAATTAAACACTCGCCAGGTATTCATGTACAAATTTGATGGCCATTGCTCCCTCACCCACAGCTGATGCTACCCGATTCATAGCTCCTGCCCTTACATCTCCCGCTGTGAAAATACCGGGTATACAGGTTTCTAATAAATATGGATCTCTATCCAGTTTCCACGAACCTTTAAATTCATCATATTTAAACAAGTTATGACCTGTTTCGATAAATCCACTGGAATTTCTCAGAATATCGAGTTTGATCCAGTCGGTAATGGGACGGGCACCAATAAAAATGAATAAAGCACTGGCTTCCAGGGTTTTTTGTGTTTTATCCTTTATATTTTCAATGACCAAACTGTTTAGTTGTTGTTCTCCTTTTACTTCTATCACTTGCGCATTAGGGATAATGGACACATTATCTGTCTGATCAATCTGATCGATTAAATAATGGGACATGGTGGAAGTGAGGTCATCTTTTCTTATAATAATAAATACTTGTTTTGCATATCGCGATAGATGCATGGCTGCCTGACCGGCTGAATTCCCCCCACCTACGATATATACATCTTTTTGTTTGCAGGAGTAAGCTTCGGTAATAGCCGATCCGTAATATATTCCTGCTCCGGTTAATTTATCACCACCTTTAATCTCAAGCTTTCGGTAATCTACACCAGTGGTTAAAATGACGGTATGAGATTTTATTTCCATCCCGTCAATCAGGGTCAATATTTTATAATTATCCTTTAACCGGATATCTACAACTTCACACGGATTTAAAAATTCAACACCAAAACGCACTGCCTGACTCACAGCCCTTCGGGTGAGATCGGCACCCGATAGTCCGGAAGGGAATCCCAAGTAGTTCTCAATTCTCGAACTGGTGCCCGCCTGACCACCAGGAGCACGTTTTTCAATGAGCAGCGTTTTTAGACCTTCCGATCCTCCATACACAGCAGCAGCCAATCCCGCAGGTCCTGCACCTACAATTACCACATCATAATGTTGTTCTGTTGCCACTGATTTCAGGCCCACCCGCTTCGCCAAGTCATTTAATTGTGGTGTTTCCATCGCTTCACCATCTTCAAACAATACAATTGGATATTTTTTTTGGGCCAATTGATGAAGTTCGATCAAATTATTTGCTTCTTTGTTGGTTTCAATATCATACCATTTATAAGGTATTAGGTTTCCGGTAAGAAAATCTTTAATACGGTGAGAATCAGGAGACCATTGATATCCGATTATCCTGATACCTTCAAATGTAGGGGCAAAATTACTTTGCCAATCACTTAAAAGATCGTCCAGCACAGGGAAAAGTTTTTCTTCGGGAGGATCCCAGGGCTTCATCAGGTAATAATCAAGTTGCACTTCATTAATCGCTTTAATAGCTGCATCAATATCAGAGTATGCTGTTAACAACACTCGTTTTGCTTCGGGAAAAACTACCTTGGCTTTATGAAGAAATTCTACTCCCAACATTTCAGGCATACGTTGGTCAGAAATAAATATGGCTATCTGTTCATTCTTTTTTTTCAGATCTTCAAGTGATTTTAGTGCTTCTGATGGCGAAGTGGTTCCTAGTATCCTAAAATCTTTATTATATTGTTTTCTTAAATCCCTGACGATCGCATTTAATACTTGCGTGTCATCGTCAATAGTGAGAATGATGGGCTTTTTCATATTACAGTTTTGATGATTAAAAAGATGCCTGCTAGTACTTTTAAAAAATAGTGTGGCTCAAACCTCAAGTTAGGGGAAAACATAATATAAATTCTGTTTCTCCTGGCTTTGATTTTACTTTGATCTGTGCATCATGTTTTTGAATGATCCTTTGCACAATATCCAAGCCCAATCCGGTACCTTCACCAAACTTTTTGGTGGAAAAAAAAGGGTCAAAAATTTGAGATTGCATATCCTGTGGAATGCCGGAACCATTATCAATAATTTTCACTTCCAAACTATTGTTATTTTTCCGAACCACAATTTTTAGCTTCCCCCCCTCATTCATAGCATCGATCGCATTATCAATCAAATTCGTCCATACCTGGTTTAATTCACCTATGTAAACTGGAATGTCAGGTACATTTTCCCAATCCCATTCCACTGATATGTTTTTCTTTTTTAACTTATGACCCATCATGATCAGAGTACTTTCAATCCCTTTACGAATATCTGCAGGTTGTTTATCCGGAGCTTTATCCATTTGGGAATAAGCTTTTATTGAAACCACCATATCACTAATTCTTCTTGAAGATTCATGTATTTCTTCCAATAATTTTTTTGTAACCAGTTGATTTTCTATCCAATTTAATACCGGCATTAAATTCTGATCACCAGTTAGATGAATTATTTTCTCAAGATCTATAGGCAGGATATTATACTCTACCAGCGTCGGAGCTAATTCATAAGCTCCATCTATCTGATGGGTTTCAAACCAGTTTGCTATTTCATCTTCCATCTCCGTTTTTTCCATCAATGAGATGGACTCACTATTTATTTGTCCAAATTTCGAGGTGATGAGGTGATTGATTTCATCCATTATATTTTCCTCAAGCTGAATGGTAATTACTTTTTTCAATTTGTCATTACTGGCGTCAAGATGCTGTTTCAACGCTGCCGCTGCTCTTACTACTGCCGAAGAAGGATTATTGAGTTCATGTGCCAGACCGGCTGAAATTTTCCCCAGAGCTATCAATTTTTCCTTGTGCATATCCTCTTTGGTTAGTTCTCTCACCCGGTCAGACATGACGTGTACAAGAGCTTCTGTCAATTCATGTTGTGTGTGGATCATTTCAGGAAAACGATCTTTGTTAAAAAGAAATAATTGGGATTCAATTTCCGTAGTTCCGAATCCGGTTGCCAATTTTGCACGGGAATATGGAAGGATTCCGGATATTTCTCCTTTCTCTACTTTAAAAACCTCCATGAAATTACCATTTCGCTCTACCTTGACCGATATTGACCCTTCTACAACAATTATTAAATACATTATTGGATCTCCCTTGACGAATACTTTTGCTCCTTCTGGAAATGACTTAAGTTCTCCATTATCAAGCAACCACCTCAATTGTGTTTCGGGTACATCTTTAAATGCTGAGTTTTTTTTTAGCAAACTGATTAACTGTTCCATTTTTTATTAAAACGATTTCGATCATTATAATACCATTTTCGGCTATCAAGGTTTTAATATGTAATAAAAATAAGTGTTATTTTAGGAGAATGCTGATTGTATCGAGCAGGACTATTAAAAAATGGAAAAATGATGATAAGATTTCTTACAATGAGGAGATGAAGCAATAAAGGCGGCAATTTGCCGCCTTTATTTGATAAATGTTTATTTTGATTTTGTCAATCTTGCTTTAGTGGCAGGTGACAAACTGTTGATGATATATTCTTTAAGTTTACTGGTGGTTTGATCGATTGTCTTTAATTCACGCTCACCTATACGTTCTTTTTTACCAAATAATAAATCATAAAGCTCATCTTTTCCGCTTCTTTTTACAGGTGTTCCTTTGATACCTTTTTCAATAGCATCACTCATGGAATGTAGGTTTCCTTCATCATCCTGAAGATATAAAGCATCTTCTTTTTCAATTAGTTCATTAATTTTACCCAATAAATTTTTCATTTGTAGATATATTTTAGTTAAAAAGTATAATTATTTATTAATTATAAAAGCTTGGCTGGTTCAATTACAAAGCTAAAACTATTTTATGTATTTGTATATAGAATAACAACTTAATATGATATTTAGTATTACTACATATTAAAAATACAATGCTTAGTATAATTTAATCTCAATTATTTTCCTGATTATTCACATTATATTCATTTCTTTTATCTTTTTAATTATATGATTAAAAATAATAAATACGCATTACCTCATGAAATATTAATTTGTTCATAAGGCCTTCATTAATTTTGAGATTTAATTTTAACTATTATTTAAACCGGGTGCGATTATCTTCGATGTTAGCCAAATTGAATGACATCTATTAAAATCAGTAAGATAATCAGATAAAAAGTCCAGATAAAACTCCTAACAATTTTGCAGCTTTCCATCTTGTATAGATAGAAATTTTATTCTTATTATCCATAAGTGGACTAAAACATAACTTCATTATGAGAAAGAACATATGGCAAAGAACATCTGATGACACTAAAACATATCCAGGATTAAGTCAAACAATTGAAACAGAAATTTGCATTGTAGGTGGTGGGATTACCGGTATAACAGCTGCATTACAATTGTGCAGGGCTGGTAAAAAAGTAGTGATATTGGAGGCAGAACGACTTGCTTTTGGCACAACAGGATCTTCCAGCAATCATTTAAATACACAGATTGATTTTTCATATCATAAGATTGAAAAGAATTTCAGCGAGGAAATCGCCCAACTTGTAGCTTCAGCGCGAACTGATGCTATTGATTATATAGAACAAAATTCCAGATCTTTAGATGCTGATTTTAAGCGGATCGACGGATATTTGTATACAGAATCTGAAGATCAGGTGGAGCTAATCGAAAAAGAATACGAAGCATCTTTACGCGCAGGTTTGCCCGTTACCAAAATACAGGATGTACCACTGCCATTCCCCGTTCGTCTGGCAATCAAGTATACCAATCAGGGTGCATTTAACGCTATCAAGTACATTGAGGGATTGGCAAAAGAGGTTTCATTGCTGGGTGGTATTATATATGAGAACAGCAGGGTAATAGATTTCGACAAAGACACTGTCACTTTGACAACAGCCCATGGTTCAGTAAAAGCAAAAGAGGTGTTTTTTGCAACCCATATACCATTATTCATTAACCTTCATCAAACCACTTCAACTCCCTACAGAAGTTTTATTATCACTGCCAAAGTAGATAATTACCCGCAGGATGCCTTGTATTGGGATACATTTGATCCTTATCATTATACCCGAATTTATGAAGAGAATGGAGATAAATGGTTAGTGGTAGGTGGTGCTGATCATAAAACCGGCCATAGTGATCCCGAAAAAGATTATTACAAAGACCTGGAAATCTATTTACAAAGAAGGTATCATGTGAAGGAAATTACTCATCGGTGGTCGCATCAGTATTTCGAACCTGCCGATGGATTGCCTTATATTGGGAAAAGTCCACTTGGGACAGCATATATGGCTACGGGATATTCCGGAGATGGATTGGTATATGGAACTATTGCTGGGATTTTGGTTTCGGATATGATTTTGGGGAAAGAAAACAAATGGGAAAAGGCCTTTGATGCCCGACGATTTAAACCCGTCGCTTCTGCTGGCAGCTTCATTGAACATAACATTGATGTTGCCAAACAATTGATTGCCGGCCGTTTTACCTCCGACGATTTAAAAGAGCTGACACCAGATACAGGGGTTGTAATCAGAAAAGATGGGGACAATTATGCTGTATACAAAAATCCTGACGGTCGCCTTACAGTTTGTTCTGCCATTTGTACCCATATGAAATGTGTGGTTAATTGGAATCATATGGAAAAAATATGGGAATGTGGTTGTCATGGAAGCCATTTTGCTGCTGATGGGAAAGTGCTGATGGGGCCAGCAACCAAGGATTTATCGAAAATAGGTGAAGAAAAGGCTATTAAAGAATTTATAAAAAATGAGGAACATAAAGAATAAGAAAGAATGGACCTAAATACACCAACAGTTAAATTACATTAGCGATTTGGCATAAATTTAGCGATCTATTAAAAATGCTGACCGGTAATGGATTAAGGAGGCTAACGAACTGATAGATTTAAAATAGAAAATGCTTTAACTGGACAGAAAACCGATTGAGTCGTAAATAAATCTAAACCAATTGCTGTTTCGCATTATCTGAAATTTATAATACTTTTCAATGATTTCCGTTTTATACGGGATATTCTAAATTAAATGACAAAAATTTTCAAACAAACATTAGGCACACAACTTTTTCTGCTATTGCTTTTCACGGTAGCTCTCAATTCTTGCCAAGAACCAGAGATCCAACCAAATACTACTGACCATCCTTCAGATGCTAAAGGTTCAGGTATTATTGGGTGGATTCAAGAGGAAATGGACATTTATTATTATTGGAACTCGTGGATGCCCGACATTGACGCTCAAAAAATCACAGATCCGGAAGTATATTTTTACGAATTATTGCATGCCGATGATGAATTTTCCTGGATTACCGATGATGCGGAAAAGCTGCTTGATGAAACTGACGGGATAATTGCAGATTTGGGATATTCCCCTTCATTTGGCAGGTTCAGTAATACCAATGGCGTTTTTATAATGGTAGAATATGTTTATAAAAATTCTGCTGCGTCAGAAGCAGGTTTAAAGAGAGGAGATATCATTTTGGCCATCAACGACACGGAACTGACGATGGACAACTATTTGGATTTATACAATCAGGACGCTTATTCGGTGACTTTAGGGAAATATGAGAACGGCAGTATCAGTATGACCAGTCAAAAACTTTCCCTTTCTGCAATGGCCTTACAAATGAATCCAGTGCTCCATTGGGAAACAAAGACAGCAGGAAACACTAAAATTGGGTATTTGGCATATGCCGAATTTCTTTCAGGTACAAATGACCGATGGCTGGATGAATTGGGGAGTGCATTGAATGAAATGAAACAGCAAGGTGTTTCCGAATTGATTATTGATCTGCGCTATAATGCTGGCGGTGAAGTATACGCAGCCAGGTATCTCGCCAGTGCCATCGCACCAAAAACGGCAGTAGAGCATCATGCAGTTTTTGTTCGTTTTGATTATAATGAGATTTTACAAAATTTTTTCCTTGAAAATGAAGGCCAAAATTCTGAAAACCTTTTCATTAGGTTTAATCAGAATAATGTAAATATGGGCTTGGAAAGGGTAATATTCCTCACAGGTCCTGGAACAGCTTCGGCTAGTGAACTACTAATTAAGGGGTTGGATCCGTATATGGACGTGGTGACGATAGGAGAAAAAACTGTTGGCAAATTTTATGGATCGATGGTAATCACCGATGAAAATGATCCACCTGCTCACAATTATGCAATCGTTCCAGTGGTTTTAAAGTATCAAAATGCTGAAGGATTTACTGATTTTATAGATGGTTTGGCACCTGATCATGCGATTTTTGATGATTTGTTGATAGCTAAACCATTAGGTTCTTCGGATGATCCTATGGTGGCAAAAGCTATTGAACTGATTACTGGTGAAACTGTTGGGCGAGCGAGAATTTCCCGTTCTATGGACTACATCAAATTAAATGACCAAGACAAAATCCGTAAAGGGAATATTCTTATCCATTAAAATGGCAAAAAATTAAGGGAATGATCATGCATTCTTTTTTTCAGAATTAACCGGCCACGAACTAAAACATTGTAACACTTTCTCTTTGCTAAGCGGCTTGTTCAAATATCCCTGAACATCAAGCAGCTGTGCTTTATCCTTGTCCCTGATGTTTTCGGAAGTTGTTAAAAGGACAATTGGAATCTCTTTAAGCTTATCCGAAGCATGCAGGCAGGATATGAATTCAAATCCATCCATTCCCGGCATATTGATATCCAAAAAGATGATATCTACGGGCCTATCAGATAGATTTTCGTGTTGGCAAAGCCATTGCCAGGCATCATCCCCACTGGTATGAACAATAATATCATCCGAAAATTTCATTTCACGAAGGATCTCTTCATTCAAAAAATTGTTGATATAATCGTCGTCAACAAGCATTATTTTCCTGAACTTTATCTGTAGTGACATTATGGAATATTTTGGTTAAAAATATTTTATGAAGTGTTAATCCACCTCAATTCAACGTGTTTAATTTACTGGTTTAAAGTAAATTTTAAATGTAGTACCCTTTCCTTTTTCGCTTTCCACTTCAATTTTTCCACCGTGATTATCAATAATCTTTTTTACGATGTATAAACCAACACCCGAACCCTCAACATGATTATGAAATCTTTTGAACATGGAAAACATTTTTTCCTTGTATTCAGCCCCGATTCCCAAACCATTGTCAGAAATAGAAAGCACTATATGTCCAGAGTTTTTGTAGGTTTGAATATTTACAATCAGATTTTTCTTAGGATCTCGGTATTTTATGGCATTCGAAAATAAATTATAACAAATACTTCTGATATTTTTTCTGGCAAACCATAATTCGGGTACATCATAATATTCATGAATGGTTGCCTCACTGTCTTTAATTAACTTTTGAGTATCTATTTTTATATCATCAAATATCTCCTGAAACGAGATCAACTCTTTTTGATCACTGGCATCTTTTTGAATGATAGCAATTTCTGTCAGATCCTTTATGGTAACATTGAACTTATTAATAGAAAGCTTAACGAGGTCGAATAATTTTTTATCCTCATCAGATAATTTATCTGTCAATCTTTTTCTCAAAATAGAAGTTAATCCCTCAAGATTGGCAATAGGAGCTTTCAGATCGTGTGATGCTGAGTAAATGAAGCTGTCAAGGTCATTGTTAATCCTTTCAAGTTCAACATTTTTTACTTCAAGTTCTTCATTCTTTTTCACCAGCTCATCGGTTCTGTCCTTAACCCGATGTTCCAATTCATTGTTTATTTTCAACAATTTCTGTTCCTGAAGTTTCAGTTGATTGTTTTTTTTATAAAGGTCAATAAATACAGAAATTTTAGCTCTTAGCAGGTCCTTATTGATAGGTTTATAAATGTAATCAACTGCACCCATTTGGTATCCTTTATATACATTTTCATCGCCATATTCGAAAGCGGTAATAAAAATGATAGGTATACTTTTTAATTTGTCCCTTTCGTAGATCATTGATGCAGCCTCAAAACCATTGATATCAGGCATCTGTACATCCATTAGAATCAGTGAAAAATCCTGCTCTTTTAATAGAATTTTTAATGCTTGCTTTCCTGATGTTGCTTTATACAATTGATATCCGTCAGGTTGTAAAATAGCTTCGATAGAAAAGAGATTATCTTCCCGGTCGTCTACCAACAAAATTTTTATATTGGAATTTTCCATATGTATTTCAGGAGGCTTTACCTCCAAAGTAAGATTATTTTCTACACTACTCATATCGACTATATTTATTTATAAAGCCAGATTCTCATTAAAGAAAGTAGTTGATCCAGTTTAACCGGTTTTGTAATATAATCTGATGCACCAGCTTCAATACATTTTTGCCTATCACCTTTCATAGCCTTGGCAGTAACTGCAATTATTGGCAGTGTGCTGTTTTTACTTTCCCGTCTAATACGTTCCATAGTTTCATACCCATCCATTTCGGGCATCATGATATCCATTAATACTATATCTATCAGCGGGGTTTCATTTATGATGTTTATGGCTTCTCTGCCACTTTCAGCAGTAATCACGTTCAATTCATATTTTTCAAATGATGTGGTCAGTGCAAACAAGTTACGTACATCATCATCGATAATCAATACATGTTTCCCTTTCAGTAAATCATCATGTTTTCTAATATTCCCGATTATATTCTGTTTGTTCACAGGTAATTTTACAAAAGGAATATGAAGCTTGCATACCGCTGCTTCCAATAATGAATTCAAAGAATGTTGATCTTTGGTGATGACGTGAGTGGTAAAAGGTTTTATTGAATTTAATTCCTTGCCGGAAAATTCTTTTGCAGAGTATAATATCACAGGTGTTGTGCCATTATGTTCTCTTTTTATGATTTTCAACATTTCCAGTCCGGTTACATCCGGTAGCATATAATCCAATATAATTGCATCAAATTTTTGTTTTTTCAGGGTGGCAATCGCCTTTTTACCATTCTTCACTACAGTAGACTTTATGTTGCCATCATTTAAAAATTCGGCGATATTGGAAGCATCCAGTTCATTGTCTTCTATAATCAATAACTCTTTCTCTTCCTTACCGGCATATTCTTTAATATCCAAAAACAGCTCTGACAAATCCTGGTTTTTAAGGGGTTTCAAGAGAAAAGACCTGGCTCCCCTGCGAAATGCAAGTGATCGATTATCTTCACCAGAAATCAGGTAAACAGGAATATGCATAAGCTTCAGATCGCTCTTTAACAATTCAAGAACTTTCCATCCATTGGTATCGGGCAATTTAATGTCAAGTGTAATGGCAATGGGCTGATAAGTCATGGCGAATTCAAAAACCTCATGATAATTGGTAGCAGCGGCTACTTTCAGGTCAAATTCATGAGCTTTATCCACCATAATTTTACAGAAAGTAAGGTCATCATCTACTACCAACACCACTTTGTCTTTTGCGGTAATATTGGGGCGATCATCAATGATTTCCACTTCTTTATGAATAATATCCTTCTCCTGCTTATCTTTTTCAAATGCTTTGGTAAATGAAGCAGGAATCGATTTTTCAGTACGTTCAGAAATGGCATTTGGAGAATGAAGTGGCGTTTCCCCCGCCTTTAAAGGGTGATAAAGTGTGAATGAACTCCCTTTTCCGGGTTCACTTTCCAAATCAATTACCCCACCAAGTAATTCTGCCAAACCACGGCTAATAGACAATCCTAATCCGGTACCACCATATTTTCTACTGGTAGAGCCCTCTGCTTGTTGGAATGCTTCAAATACTATCATCTGCTTTTCTTTGGAAATACCGATTCCTGTATCTTTTATGGTGAAAGCAATGATATCATCTTTTTTATTTATCCAGCTAGTTCGGGGTGATGTAGAATGAGGTTTTGATATGATCAGTTTCACTTCGCCCCTTTCGGTAAATTTAAATGCATTGGAAAGCAGATTTTTTAAGATCTGGTTCAAGCGCTGAGGATCTGTTTCAATAGCTTCAGGCAGGTCTTTACTTAGTTCTATACTGAACTTAAGTTGTTTTGCTTCGGAAATTGGGCGGAAGGTAGCATCTACCAATGATTTGATTTCACTAAATCTTACTGACAGTATTTCTGCCGTAATTACACCAGATTCGATTTTAGAAAGGTCGAGTATATCATTAATCAACTGTATAAGGTCTTCGCCACACGAAAAAATAGTCCTGGCAAATTTCACCTGCTTCTCAGATAGATTGCCATCAGAATTCTCATATAGCTGTTGTGCCAGAATGAGCAGACTATTTAATGGTGTCCGCAGCTCATGCGACATGTTTGCCAAAAATTCTGACTTGTATTTCGAAGTAAGTGTCAATTGTTCCGCTTTTTCCTCTAGTGATTTCCTGGCTTCTTCTACCTCTTGGTTTTTACCTTCTACCTGTTCTTTTTGTTTTACCAGTAAGAGGGCTTTGTCCTGAAGTTCTTCGTTTGTCCTGCGCAACTCATCTGCAAGTGATTGTGATTGCGTTAATAATTCTTCTGTTCTGGTGTTGGTTTCAATTGTGTTTAAAACAATACCAATAGACTCCGTCAATTGTTCCAGAAAGTGAATGTGTGTTTGGCTGAATTCTTCGAATGAAGCCAACTCGATCACCGCCTTAACCTTGGTTTCAAACAATACTGGCATTATAATCACATTCAATGGGCTGGCTGCACCTAGTCCGGAACTAATTTTAATGTATTCTGAAGGAACATTTGTCAAAAGAATCTTTTCTTTTTCCAAGGCCACCTGCCCCAACAAACTTTCTCCCATTGCAAATTCTTTCACAGCCATGATCTTTCCACTATATGCATAAGCTGCTAAAAGCTTTAATCTCATCCTTTGTTGGTCATCATCGCTACGCAGTATATAAAATGCGCCAAAATGTGCGGTTACAACCTGGGCTAATTCGGAAAGTATTTTGTTGGATACTGTGTTTAAATCCCGCTGACCTTGAAGCATTTGAGTGAATTTAGCCAGGTTCGATTTCAGCCAACCTTGTTCCTGGTTACGGAGTGTGGTTTCACGCAGATTGGCAATCATTTGGTTGATGGTATCTTTTAATGCTTCCAACTCCCCTTTGGCATCTACCCTGATTGTTCCGGTTAAGTCACCCTTCGTAACCGCTGAGGCTACTTCAGAAATGGATCTCACCTGTGTAGTAAGATTTGCTGCCAGCTGATTTACGTTTTCGGTGAGATCTTTCCATGTTCCGGAAGCACCTGGCACACTCGCTTGTCCTCCCAACCTGCCTTCCACACCCACTTCACGGGCAACGGTAGTTACCTGATCGGCAAATACCGCCAGTGTATCAATCATTTCGTTGATGGTTTCTGTTAGCTGGGCCATTTCTCCCGCTGCAATGATGGACAACTTTTGTTTCAGGTTTCCTTTTGCTACGGAAGTCACAATTTTAGCTATTCCTCTTACCTGTCCAGTTAGGTTGGATCCCATCTGATTTACAGAATCGGTCAAATCTTTCCATACTCCTCCTACCCCCCGTACAGTAGCCTGTCCTCCAAGTTTCCCTTCTGTTCCTACTTCACGAGCCACGCGGGTCACCTCTGAGGCAAAGGAATTCAATTGGTCCACCATCGTATTGATGGTATGTTTTAAGTCCATCATCTCCCCTTTCACATCGATCACCACAGTTTTGGATAAGTCACCACTGGCCACAGCTTTTGTTACTTCAGCTATATTTCTAACCTGTGCGGTTAGGTTGTTTGACATCTGGTTTACCGAATCTGTCAGGTCCTTCCAAATACCCGAAACACCGGGTACAAATGCCTGTCCTCCCAATTTTCCGTCAGTACCTACCTCCCGGGCAACACGGGTTACTTCTGATGCAAATGCGCGTAACTGATCCACCATCGTATTGATGGTTTCTTTAAGCTGCAAAATTTCACCGCGTACATCTACAGTAATCTTTTTCGACAAGTCACCATCTGCCACAGCAATGGCCACATTGGCAATATTTCTCAACTGGGCAGTAAGGTTGTCAGCCATATGGTTTACAGAATCGGTCAGATCCTTCCACACACCTGCTACTCCAGGAACAGAAGCCTGGCCACCAAGTTTCCCATCAGTACCCACCTCTCTTGCCACACGGGTTACTTCTGATGCAAATGAATTTAACTGATCCACCATAGTATTGATGGTATTTTTCAATTCCAGCAACTCCCCTTTGGCTTCTACAGTGATTTTACGGGAAAGATCACCTTGTGCCACGGCTTTGGTCACTTCTGCAATGTTCCTCACCTGTGAAGTGAGGTTATCGGCCATTTTATTTACAGAATCAGTAAGATCTTTCCATGTACCTCCTACTCCCGGCACATCAGCCTGACCTCCCAACTGACCTTCAGACCCTACTTCACGGGCCACCCTCGTTACCTCCGAACCAAATGAATTCAGCTGATCAACCATCCGGTTGATCACATCTTTTATCTGCAGGATTTCCCCCTTTACATTTACTGTAATTTTTTGTGTCAGGTCACCATTGGCAATTGCAGTAGCCACTTTGGATACATCACGAAGCTGTACCGTCAGGTTTCCGGCCAATTGGTTTACATTATCTGTCAAATCTTTCCACACACCACCTACACCTTTCACAGTAGCCTGACCACCCAACTGCCCTTCAGACCCTACTTCACGGGCCACACGGGTTACTTCTGATGAAAACGAATTAAGCTGGTCCACCATGGTGTTAATGGTATTTTTCAATTCCAGCAATTCCCCTTTGGCATCTACTGTGATCTTTTGGGATAAGTCACCTTTCGCCACAGCCGTTGTTACAGCAGCAATATTTCTTACCTGAGCGGTAAGGTTTCCGGCCATTTGGTTTACAGAATCTGTAAGGTCTTTCCAGGTACCACCTACACCTTTTACCTTTGCCTGACCGCCTAATTGTCCTTCAGTACCCACTTCAAGTGCCACACGGGTTACTTCAGAAGCAAATGAGTTCAGCTGGTCCACCATGGTATTGATGGTATTTTTCAATTCCAGCATTTCACCTTTTACATCTACCGTGATTTTCTTTGATAAGTCACCATTGGCCACCGATGTGGTCACCCCAGCAATATTTCTTACCTGGGCAGTTAAATTTCCTGCCATATTATTTACAGAATCTGTTAAATCCTTCCAAACACCTCCAACCCCTTTTACCTTTGCCTGTCCGCCGAGTTTTCCTTCGGTACCTACTTCCACTGCCACACGCGTTACTTCAGAAGCAAATGAATTAAGCTGATCCACCATGGTGTTGATGGTATTTTTCAGTTCCAAAAGTTCTCCCTTTGCATCTACGGTAATCTTCTGGGAAAGGTCACCTCTGGCCACGGCAGTGGTTACACCGGCAATATTCCGCACCTGACCTGTAAGGTTTGACGCCATCCTGTTTACAGAATCTGTCAGGTCTTTCCAAGTCCCATCAACACCGGGAACATTTGCCTGCCCAGCCAACTGACCTTCGGAACCTACTTCTCGGGCAACACGGGTCACTTCGGAAGAAAAGGAGTTTAACTGATCCACCATGGTGTTGATGGTGTTTTTGAGTTCCACCAGTTCTCCTTTGGCATCTACTGTAATTTTTTGGGATAAGTCTCCTTTTGCTACAGCAGTTGTTACAGCAGCAATATTCCTTACCTGAGAGGTGAGGTTCCCGGCCATTTGATTCACCGAATCTGTGAGTTCTTTCCATACCCCTCCCACTCCTTTCACTTTGGCTTGACCACCCAATTGGCCCTCGGTTCCCACTTCAAGTGCCACACGTGTTACTTCAGAAGCAAACGAATTCAACTGGTCTACCATCGTATTGATGGTATTTTTTAGTTCCAGCATTTCACCTTCTACATCTACCGTAATTTTTTTTGACAGATCTCCCTTTGCAATGGCGGTGGTTACTTCTGTGATGTTACTTACCTGGTCTGTCAGGTTACCTGCCATGTTGTTTACAGAATCAGTAAGATCTTTCCAAACCCCTGCTACACCTTTTACTTTAGCCTGACCACCGAGTTTACCATCTGACCCCACTTCTTTTGCTACACGGGTTACCTCTCTGGAAAACAGGTTTAGCTGTTTTACCATGGAATTTACTTCCGTCCCAATTCTCAAAAACTCACCTTGTAAAGGATAATTGCCAATCTCAAGATTCATTTCCCTCGAAAGATCGCCTTTTGCAACCGAACTGATTACCTGTGCTATTTCTATTGTAGGATGTACAAGATCTGAAATAAGTGTATTGAGGGATTCTACACCTTTTGACCAATCTCCATCTGTTTTTGACTTTTCAAGCCGATGATTGAGATTTCCTTGTTTACCAATCACCTCGCTGGCTTTGTTGAATTCTGAAAGCATAGAGGAATTCATTTCTATGATTTCATTGAGGGTATCATAGATTTTACCTGTGACCCCTTCCTTATCAATAGGCATTCGTACAGAGAGATTACCTTTTTTAAATTCTGTCAGGACTTGCAACAATTCAACAGCATCAAGTGTATGAGTACCTGGTGATGATTCGTTCAGCACAGATGGTTCCATATAAATTTCAGGTTAAGTCAAAATAATTAAAAAACTATTGGCTTCAGGCAGCCTATGTTATTACTATAATTTTAAAACATGCAGGTAGTGAAATCTTTAGATAAGATATAAATTGATACACTAACCTTAAAAATCCTATGATTTGATTAAAATTTCATCCTTTGAAGATACTTGATAACCAAATATCAATAAAAGTGTTTTTTGAACATTCTAAAATAGCGATAATATTTGTTAAAACAAATACTTATTACCAGGATTAACGGTTAATATGCATAATGATGATATTTGGACTTTGAAAAATCCTTATTGATCAAAAATCTGATGAGTTCCGTTATTTAAGAAACGGATTTCGGGTATAGCTTTATTTCTGTTAAAGAAATCATAAACCAGCTTAAGTTCTGACCACAATTTTATTGTTTCTGCACTTGGTTTTGATGTAGTGAGATAAACCTCATCATCCATTGCAGATGGAAAAATGGTAACAGGAATTTTTTTCTGGCCATTGTTTCGGGCTTCCACTGCGAGTATATAAATCTCCTCGATGACTTGATCTGTCATGGCAAGGCAACCAATGGAAACACAATTGCCATGGATAAATATATCACCACCCGGATCATTTTGATCACCTAATTTTCGGTCTGAAGAGTTGGGGTAGTTAATTCCAAGGGAGAGATGAAAATTACTAAAAGGATTAAATCTATCGATATGATAAAAACCTTCAGGAACTTGTCCATCACCCTGACGCCTTTTTGGCCCCATTTTGCCTGACAATCCACATATATCATAACTTTTGAGCAATTGAAACTGATTTTTGGTATTTACTTTCCCCCAGATCTCAAGCTTCTTTTCCTTTTTAAAAACCCTGATATAAATATTTAATTCAGAAAGAGGAATATTGAATTTTTTTAACAGCTGATTGATGAGATTACTTTTTGTATCATATGCTGTCTTTACACGTTGGTGCTGTAATTGAATAGTTTTAAAATCCGATGGTGATTGTTGGCTTGTAAACATCAGCACTAAGATTGATGCAAATAAAGGTATTAAATAACTCTTCATGCCCTTATTTCCTAAAGGGTATATAATAATAAATATGGTAATTGAAAGTCCACAAACTTGTAGGCTCAGCATACCCATAACCGGGGATTTCATATACATTTAATACACCGCTACCTTTTACTGATCGGGCAAATTTCAACCCTCCTGTAAAACCTAATTGTATATTTGCCCAGGTATTCACCTTAAGCACCAAAAGACCCTCGAACCATTGAGAAGAAAGATGGTCATTCTGTGCCTGCATAGTTTCTTCACCCCATAGTTCATCCGGTTGATACCATGACATTTCATTCTTATAGTCACTCCGCGCATATCTGAGCCCTAAACCTAGCACATGGTTTCCGGGGGCATTATGCAAAAAATTCACATCAATGCCCCCTTTATAATACATTCCGGTTGTAGTATAAGATAATCCACTGCCTTGGCGGTCATATTTTGCCTGTCCAATATCTACTGTCAATAAATATTTGTAGAAACTAATGTCGCCAGTCACTTCATATTGAACCACCTCCTTATTTGTCAAGGTTACTCCAATGGGCACCAGATTAGCTCCTACCCTGACACCCTTAGGTAAATATTTACTTTGCCCATTGGCAAAATAACCAGTTGTTGCCAGTAATATCAATACTGCTATTATTCTAATGAAATATTTCAAGATTATTCATATTTTCATTACCAACACTTCTGTAATATCTTAATCCCTTATTTGGTATGCTTAAAGAGTCAAACGAACTGTATGCTGTGTCTATGTTAATAATATAAGCTATACCACATTCAGGATTAACCAAAAAAACATTCTTTTTTACCAGCACCTGCAATGTATCTGTTTCCTCTGCTTGATGGAATATAAAAGTAGTGGTATCACTATTCCGATTTACCGGAAAATTAAATCTCGAAGGAACAGAACCTGACTCTTCTTTAGTATACAAAGCTATGCTTGCATTCAAAGCAGTGATTCGTTCCAAATCGGGTGAAGTGGATTGGGTTCCTTCTTCAGTAATAGTATAAAACTGAATGCTGAGTGTATCAGAATAACTATGGGCACAATCTGTATTGTCGTAACAAGATGTGGTAAATCCTAAAAGGATCACCACCAACAAAACTAAAATGCCTCTCATTTTATTCATCATCCAATTGAATTGTGTTACAAATTTATTATTTATTTTATGATGTTTACTGGTTTATCAGAGGAATGTCATTTGTAAGATCGTTTACATTCATTATATCGATAAAGAATTACCGAAACAATGATATCCTTAATTTTACATTCAGCTGGATACTACAAACAATATTATCTACCTTTGTAGGTTATTAAGCTTTAAAAACGGGAGTTGATTGAAAACTAAGGGAAGAACAAAACAGAAAGTAAATATTGTGACACTGGGTTGCTCCAAGAACCTTGTAGATTCGGAAAATATTTTTACACAACTGAATGGCAATGGTATCTTGACCACGCATGAAAATGATGAAAAAACAGCCAATGTGGTGATTATAAATACCTGTGGATTCATCGACAGTGCCAAACAGGAATCGATAGATACGATACTAAAATATGCTGATGCCAAACAACAGGGTTTGATCGAAAAACTTTATGTTACAGGCTGTCTTTCACAAAGATATAGGGAAGATTTACAAAAAGAGATCCCTATTGTCGATGCTTATTTTGGCACCAATGAATTGCCACAGTTACTAAAAAAGTTTAAAGTAAATTACCGTCATGAGCTGTTGGGTGAAAGGATGACCACAACAGCCAGTCATTTTGCATACCTCAAAATATCAGAGGGGTGCGACAGGCCTTGCTCATTTTGTGCCATTCCCATTATGCGTGGAGGTCATGTATCACGCCCAATGGAAGAATTGGTGAATGAAGCCAAATCACTCGCAAGGAAAGGCACCCGGGAATTGCTTGTTATAGCTCAGGACTCCACTTATTATGGCATTGATTTATATAATAAAAGAAATCTTGCTGAATTATTAGACCGGCTTTCTGATGTAGAGGGAATCGATTGGATCAGGTTGCATTATGCTTTTCCAACAGGATTTCCTGAAGACATACTTGAAGTAATGGCAGCCAAACCAAACATTTGCAAATACCTTGATATGCCGTTGCAACATGCCTCTGACAATGTATTGCAACTAATGAGGCGTGGCACAACAAAAGAAAAAACGCAAAAACTTATCGATAAGGTAAGATCAATAGTACCCGATGTTGCTCTACGCACAACCATGATAATTGGTCATCCGGGTGAGACCAAAGAAGATTTTGAAGAGCTCAAAACATTTGTCGAATTGAATAGATTCGATCGTCTTGGCGTTTTTACCTATTCCCATGAAGAAGGTACTCATGCCTATACGTTTAAAGACTCGGTACCTGAAAAAGAGAAACACGCACGTGCGAATGAGTTGATGCAAATTCAGGAACATATTTCTTTTGAAATGAATCAGGAGAAAATTGGTAAAATCTTTAAAACCATTATTGATAAAAAAGAAGGTGGGTTTTATATAGGCCGCACTGAATATGACTCACCGGAGGTTGACAATGAGGTTTTAATTTCGGCAAAAGATCATTATTTAAGAGTAGGTGATTTTGCTCAGATCAAAATTGTACAAGCTACAGAATTTGATCTTCATGGAGAACCAGTTTAAAGTCTGGATGATGTTTATTAAATCCCACTTAAGATTGTTGACTCGTTAAAGATTTTACTTCTTTAAAATGATGAATTGTCTCTTCAGAGACCTTAAAACCAAGGATCAAAACATCATCGACCTGCTCAAAATCACCTCTCCATGAGACTAACTCATTTTTAAGTATATCCATTTGTTCTTTTAAGGGGACTTGACTTATGTTTAGTAATAATTCCCTAAAAGTTGGGTACATATATTTTTTCTGTTCCGGACCACCAAGCTGATCTGCAAAACCATCAGAAAAAAGGTAAATCACATCGTCTTTTTGGATTGGTATTACATGATTTGCGAAATTAAAATCCGATTTTTTCAATACACCATCAATCCCAAAGTTATCAGGCTTAACTTGCATAAGTTTTCCTTCACGAACTAGATACAATGGACATGCCGCTCCCGCAAATTGAAGCTCCAAATTGTTTAAGTCAAGGACACACAATGCAATATCAATCCCACTTTGGTTGGAATCATCATGGATTTCCTCAACAATTTCCTGTTGCAATTGATTTAGAATCTCCGCCGGGCACATAAGTGATTGACGGTAAATAACTTTATTTAAAAGATGATATCCATTAATAGACATCAAAGCCCCACTAACACCATGCCCGGCACAATCTGCTGCAGCAATAATAATTCGACCTTTCACTACGTCAAACCAGTAAAAATCACCGCTAACCGTATCCTTGGGTTGATAAAAAACAAATGATTCTGGCAAATATTTCCCGATTTCCACTATTGAGGGCAATATTGCACTTTGAATCGATTCAGCAGCTCGGATGCTATCCTTTAATTCGGTGTAAACTTTCACAAGCTTGTTATTGGTCATTGTCAGTTCCTGCGTACGTTCAGCAACCTGTTTTTCAAGCTTTATATTTTGGCTATTGATTAACTTTACCCTGTAGCTGTTCATACGATAAGAATACGCTGCATAAATTATCCCCAATAAAACCAGGATAATTATTGTATAGAACCACCAGGTAGCCCAGAAAGGGGGTATAATTATGATTTTTAATTCGGCAGTGTTGCTAAACCACTCCCCACCATCATGTTTACACCTGATTATTAGTGTGTATTCCCCACCTTTCAGGTTGGTATAAGTTGCAGATCTTTGAGATCCTGTTTCATTCCACTTCTGATCAAAACCTTCCAGTTTATATGCATAAATCTTTTTTCGGTTTGGGTTAAAATCAAGTGCGGCAAATTCTATGGTTATTACAGATTCTTTATGAGTAAGGGTTACCGTATTTGTTTCAGTTATACTTTTACTTAAGCGAAAGTGATCATCATCTTCATTATCACCGATTCTCACCGATTCATTAAAAACCAAAAAATCTGTAATTACAATAGATGGATCACTTCTTTTGCTGGAGATACTGTCTGGATGAAATTCGTTGAAGCCATTGATTCCACCAAAATACATGGTTCCATCTGCGCATTTCCAAGCGGCACTATTTGAAAATTCCGAACCTTGCAATCCATCTGCTAAAGTAAAATATTGAAATTCTTTATCATTTATATCAAAATAAGTGAGTCCCTGATTTGTACTCATCCATATATTCCCCTTAAAATCTTTTAACAGGCCACGAATAGTACTGCTATTTGTTTCAGGGTAATTAGTAAACCTACTGTTTTTTATATCCAGATAGTTTAATCCTTTCATTGTACCTAACCAAAGGTTTCCGGTTTCATCAAACAACATTGAAAGGACGTGGTTATCAGAAATGCTGTTTGAATCCGGACTGTGCATATGATGTGTAAATGTCTTGGTTTTGATATCGAACCTGTCTAATCCTCCTCCAACTGTCCCTATCCAAATATTGCCATCGGAGTCTTCAGCTAAACAATTGATCAGATTGCTATTTATTTTAGATTGATCACCTTCTTCCATTTTGTATTGAACAAACTGATTGGTTTCCCAATTATACATGCTTAGTCCTCCCCAGTACGTCCCGATCCAAATGTTTTGTTTGCTATCCTCGAAAATCGTCCATGCATTGTTTCCACTTAAAGAAGTAGGGTCATTACGAATGTTTTTAAAATGTTTGTACGTGTTATTAGTCTTATTATACATGGTAACCCCGTCTCCCCATGTTCCTATCCAAAAATTGTGTTTGCTATCTTCCAGAACACATAAGACATTATTGCCGCATATGGAATTGGGATTACCAGGCTCATGCATCATATATTTGTACTTACCGGATTTACGATCAAAAATATTTACCCCTCCCCCATCGGTAGCAAGCAATATGTTGCCCTCGCAGTCTTCACTGATGTTAAATATAGTAGCTTTGTTCAAGCCCGTTTTAGAGGCGTTATAATGAACAAATCGATTTGCTTCTTTATTGTAAAGATTAATTCCTCCACTAAATGTGCCTAACCACATATTGTCATGGGTATCTTTCATGATACTGTATATTGATTTATTGTTCAATCCGGAAAGATTGGCAGGATCATGGTTGTAATTATAAAATGTACCGTTATCTGGATTGAAAACTGATATACCATTATTGTCAGTCCCTATCCACAAATTTCCTTCAGCATCTTCATTTATGGCAAGAACCGTATTGCCAGGAAGACTGTTATCGACACCTTCTTCGTTCTTAAAGCGTGTAAATGTTCCGGTATTCCTATCCATTCGACAAAAACCCGCATCACGGGTAGTAACCCAAAAATTTTTCTTGCTGTCCTCGAATATCTTAGTGACATTGTTACTGGATATGGTTTGGGTGTCATCGGGATCATGTGAAAATGATTTAAAAGTTTTTGTCCCTTTATCAAATTGTTTCAGGCCTTCGAAACCAGTAGCAACCCACAAAACCCCTTCACTATCTATTAAAATATCGGATATCCCCTCGTTTGCCTGAAGGGAATCAGCCGCACAAGTGTAATAGTTGGTGAATTTGTTATTTTTCCGGTCGAAATAATTTATGCCCCCAATGCTTTCGTTCCCGGCGTTTGTTGCTATCCATAAGTCTCCGTGTTCATCTTCTGCTATATCCACAACACTACTACTGGAGATACTGTTGGGATTGGATGGGTCAGGTAGGTATCTGATAAAAATCTCTTTCTCAATATCGAACATACTCAGGCCGCCTTGAGTGGCTACCCAAATATTTCCTTTAGAATCTTCCACAACATTCACGATTCCATTATGACTGAGGGTATTTGGATCATCACTCGATAAAAATACCCGAAATTTATACCCATCAAACCGGTTCAACCCTTCAGAGGTACCTATCCAGATAAATCCTTTTTTATCCTGTAGTATGCTATTAACTAGACTAAAAGAAAGCCCTTGCTCCCTGCTAAAGTGTTCGAACCTCAGTTGTGGTTGTTGCGCTAATAGTTTTATTGGGCAGTAAAGTAAAAACCCAGTCAGGAGCAGGAAGATTAATCGAGCTACAAAATGTGAAATATTAAACAATGAAGTATATCGTGATTTAGTCATCGTAAATTGCATTAAGCGCATTTGGCTTGGCAAAGTGGCAGCCAATCCTTTACACCAACACTGTACCAGTTATATGAAATCTCTACCTGCTTTATATTATTCCTCAATATTAGTGAAGTACCATATTCTAATAATAAAAGAATCAAAAGTTATCTCTCTTATGTAGGTTATGTTAGCAAATAAAAAATTTGTTCCAGTTTAAAAATCAATTACAGGAAATATTATTCACTTTTTGTATTAAAATTCCCAACTGGACTAGCCGTGAATATTTTTATTTGATTTAAACCCATAATTATTTAAAAGGCATTTCTTTTAATAGAGAATTGACAATCAAAATAAACCTATAGCCAAGTGTAATATACCAGTCTGGGATGATATGATTTTATAGGAATTCAATTAAATACACTCACAAAAAAATTCTACAGGATTATTACCACAGGATTATTCAGTAAAAATCGCAATATCCTCGTAGACAAAATCGGTAAACATCACCAGAATTAAATGAAATAACTTAAATTTGATTGAGAACTAAAAACTACTTCGACTTATGACAAATACCAGACGTAAATTTTTAAAACAAGCCACTTTAGGAACAGCTGGGATTACTTTATCAGGAATAGCATTTTCCCCTAAAAGCTATGCCAGAATAATGGGAGCAAATGACAGAATCAGAGTGGGTATTGTAGGGTTCGCCGATCGATCAAAATATACACTCATTCCTTCTTTTCTGCACCTTTCTGAAAAAATGAACATGGAAATCACCACTGTTTCAGACATTTGGAACAGAAGAAGGGATGAAGCAGCTCAATATTTTAACGAAAAAGGGTTGTCTGTAAAGCTTGCCCGAAATAACGAAGAGATGTATGATCAAAAAGAAGTAGATGCAGTCATAATTGCGACAGCTGATTTTCAACATGCCCTACATGCGATAGAAGCAGTAAAAGCTGGTTGTGATGCTTATGTTGAAAAACCCTTTGCGGAAACTATGGAAGATAATAGAAATGCCTTAAAAACAATTCAGGCTTCAGATAAAATTATCCAAATAGGTTCACAACGAAGAAGTGGGGATAATTATGTAGCGGCCAATGAATATATCCGGTCGGGGAAATTCGGTGATATTACGATGGTAGAAATGAGTTGGAATGTAAATCAACCAGGCAGATGGAGGAGACCGGATCTTACATCGATTATTAAAGAATCAGATACTGACTGGAACCGATATTTAATAAACAGACCAAAAGACACCTGGGATCCTAGAAAATATATAGAATACCGGCTTTTCTGGCCATATTCATCAGGTATTCCGGGACAATGGATGTGCCATCAAATTGATACCATTCATTGGTTTACAGGATATCAGTACCCCAGAAGTGTTGCTGCCAATGGCGGGATCTATATGTGGGATGATGGCCGCACCAATAATGATACCCTGACAGCAGTCTTTGATTATGGCCCTCTCGACAATCCAAAAGAAGGCTTTCAGGCAGTTTATAGTTCCCGAATGCATAATTCGGCAGGGGGCATCAAAGAACTTTATTATTCCAATGGAGGCATGTTAAATCTCGATACCAATAGAGTGACGGCTGAAGGAGGTCTAACTGAAGGATTTGCAAGGGACATGGGAATGTCGGCAAATTTATTGGACGATTATGAGCTTCCAAAAATGAATGTAGAAACAGCATCAAACACAGGTACAGATCCGATGACATTAGCCCATATGCGAAACTGGATGGAAAACCTAAGGTCACGAAAGAAAACCAATGCTGATGTGATGGCAGGCTATAACCATTCCATTGCCGGTATCATGACCAATGCAGCCATTCGCACAGGTGCAAAAGCGGTATTTGATCCCAAAAAACAGGAAGTAATGGTAAATGGAAAACCATTTAGATATTAATAGATGCATACTGTACTGATAACCAATAGATTTTGGTGATTAATTAATATTGATGCGCCAATTCCATATACATTGATTAGGTTTTTGCATAAAAGAAACACTGGAAAAAGACCGTAAAGCGTTTAGAGGTATATAAACAGTAATGTAAAAAACACTTTTGTTTCATCATGTTAAAGGATATTTTACAGGATAAGCAATAATTTTTTTCAGCTATTTGTAAAAATAAAAAAAATAACCCTACTTTTGTACTCCGAAAAACAAGAGGGTATTGTCCGATGGTGTAACTGGCAACACGTCTGATTTTGGTTCAGAAGAGTCCAGGTTCGAGCCCTGGTCGGACAACAAACACAAGTTTTCCAAAAAAATTGGGAAACTTGTGTAAACAGCAAAAAAAGATAGGAATTTCCTGTCAATAGCTCGAGACCGGTTTACAGCCGCACATATTTACTATCCCGGTTATTCCCGGGATTTATTTATTAAGCGAAAGAAGTATAATTCCACCAGTATGGCTGATGTCAAAATTTTCTCAGGAAAAGCTTCCAATTATCTGGCTCACAAGATTGCCCAACATTATGGCAAACCTTTGGGAGCTATGGATGTGCTCACCTTTAGCGATGGGGAAATATCACCATATTTTACAGAATCAGTAAGAGGAAGCCATGTATTTTTAATACAGTCTACTTTTGCTCCAGCTGACAATTTAATGGAATTGCTGCTGATGATTGATGCGGCTCGCAGAGCAAGTGCAAAATACATTACAGTAGTAATCCCTTATTTTGGATATGCCCGTCAAGACCGGAAAGATAGACCAAGAGTAGCTATTGCTTCCAAATTGGTAGCAAATCTTTTAATCGCTGCTGGTGCACAACGATTGATGACATGTGATTTACATGCCGGACAGATACAGGGCTTTTTTGATATTCCTGTGGACCATTTAGACGGTGCTTTTATCTTTCTGCCCTATCTAAAGACATTGCAATTAGATAACCTGGTTTTTGCATCTCCTGATGTAGGAGGTTCAAAAAGGACCAGGTCATTTGCACAACTCATGAGTGTTGAAATGGTAATTTGTGATAAGCACAGGAGCAGTGCTAACAAAATTGCATCCATGCAACTAATTGGTGATGTAGAAGGGGCAGATGTGGTATTGGTAGATGACCTGATCGATACCGGGGGTACCTTAGCCATGGCTAGTGAGATTATTAAGGAAAAAGGTGCAAAATCTGTCAGGGCAATATGTACCCATCCCATACTTTCCGGAAATGCCTATGAAAACATAGAAAATTCGGCATTGGAAGAATTGGTGGTAACAGACACTATCCCTTTGAAGAAACAAACACCTAAGATTAAAGTACTTAGTGTTGCTAGCATGTTTGCAAAAGGCATTAGAAAAGTCCATGATAATGAATCTATCAGTTCATTGTTTGTAGACGATTATAAAGGAACTTAATTTAAATTATATAAATATAACTATCATGAAAAAAATTGAGATTATAGGGTTTAAAAGAGCAAATCTCGGAAAACAAGATTCCAGACTGATCAGAGACGAAGGCAGTGTGCCATGTGTAGTGTATGGTGGAAAAGAACAAATTCATTTTTATTCACCCATTATCTTATTCAAGGATATCATCTACACACCAGATGCGCATATTATTGATGTAAATATAGAAGGGGATGTACGTACTTGTGTCATACAGGATGTGCAATTTCACCCGGTAACAGATGCCATTCTCCATGCAGATTTCCTTGAATTAAAAGAAGACAAACCTGTTAAGATTGAAATACCAATCAAGTTGGTAGGAAATGCCCCTGGTGTAGTAAAAGGGGGTAAATTACTGACAAAGCTGAGAAAAATAAAGATCAAAGCATTTCCAAAAGATCTTCCTGATTATATCGAACTATCTATAGATAATCTTGATCTTGGAAAATCGGTAAAAGTAAAAGATGTGAAAGCGGGAAATTATGAAATCCTAAGCAACCCTCTCGTTACTATTGCCACTATTGAAATACCAAGGGCATTAAAAGGTCAGGAAACTGCCACTGAAGCTTAAAATCAAAACATTACTCCATAAAACGGTACAAATCCTGTCTGTAAAAAGGACAGGATTTTTTATTTAACCCAAAAATTGTATAATGAAATTTCTTATAACAGGATTAGGAAATATTGGGTCTGAATACGAACTCACCCGACATAATATTGGCTTTCTTGCACTGGATTATATTGCCGATCAGCAAAAGGTATCATTTACTACTGAAAGACTTGCTTATAAGTCAGAGTTTAAACATAAAGGCAGAACATTTCATTTGATCAAACCTACTACTTATATGAACCTAAGTGGCAAAGCAATCAATTACTGGATGCAACAATTGGATATTCCGTTAGAAAATGTTTTAATAATTGTAGATGATATTGCCCTTCCATATGGCAGATTGAGGATGCGAGGGAAAGGGTCAAGTGCTGGTCATAACGGACTTTCAAATATCGAACAGGTATTGGGCACAAATAATTATCCCCGGATTCGGTTTGGTATAGGTGACAATTTTTCAAAAGGCAGACAAGTAGACTATGTGTTAAGCAGGTTCACCAAGGAGGAGTTTGAGCAGTTGCCCGAACACTTGAATTCAGTATCAGAAATGGTCATTTCTTTTGCCATGATTGGAATAGAGAAAACCATGACCTTTTATAATAAAAAATAATTGAATACTAAAATATTGCCGATACTGAAAAAAACAGCCTTCTGAACATCCTTTTTTCTGCAACATCAGTCAACACCGGTAACGATGACCGCCATGGTTCAGGGTTATATTGATAAGAAATTTTTGTCTTTTGAATTTTGTATCCTAACCTAAATACATATGATAAAGCATTGCCTTTCACCTGATAACCCAATCCAGTATGACCAAATAGACCACCTCGGATTTTTTCATTACTGATCAGAAATTCATCCATTGGCTCATTTAACCAGCCAAACCCATAACCCGCTCCTACAAAATAATAAGGGGCTACTTTATTATCATGCAAATAACCTTTTAATTCCACAAAAACAGGCACTGTAGAAATGATGTCATAGTTGTCATAATTTAAGCCCAATCCAACAGCAAAATGATCATTCATCCGAAGCCCACTTTCAACTCCTAAAAAATAATTGGTTTCATCTTCTCCAAACAAAAGACCTAACGATATAGAATGGTACACTCTTTCTGAATTTTCAACAATGGCTTTTTTCTCTTTTAACCCCGACAAACCACTTTCACTTATTTCATTTTCCCAAGCTTTGGGAGGTAAACCGAAATCCATTAGGACAACCTGATCCATAGATATCGTGACAGTATTACTGCTATCGCCATTCACCAAAAAAGTTAGTCTCTTAATTTCTGTGCATTCAGTAATCACCCCCATCATGGAAGTGCCATCTGCCATCAAAATTCTGACTGTTCTTTGATGCTGAGCTTGGGCATAATGGATATTTCCACATAGGGAAAGAACACTAAAAATAAAGAGTATGATGTTTCGTGTGTACATTGTATTTGATTTTTATAAAAAAAAAGGAAACTGGAATACCATTGGCTATCCCAGTTTCATCTATTAACCTGTTCATCTTAACAGTGGAGCTATGTTGGGTAATTTCATGAACCTGCTTTCACATCGATATGGCTCAATTGGATAATATTTTCAGGATTGGAATAATCAAATTGTGTTACGCCATCTTTTCCGATCATGATAAGCAGATTGTTAAAAGGGATCACATCATAAGCATCAATATCACTATAGGTTTTAATGTGGTTTTTATCAATATTATTCACATCAGAGGCATTATAAACTTTCAATCCTGCTGATCCATCGCAAACAAACAAAGTATTGCCATCAATTCCTAGACCATATGGGCCTTGCATCGGGTAAGTTTTGATCAGATAGGGCGTTGTCAAATCTTTGATATTTACCACATCCAGTTGATTGGTAAACCCACCACATTCATCACCTCCTCGCAGGGTTACGTAAGCAAGGGTATCTTGAACGACTACAGGATCACATCTTCTTACATGTTGAAAAATGGAGACAAACTCCGGTGAGTCCGGGTCAGATATTCCATAAATGTGCATACCGGTTTGGGATCCCAGAAAAAGATTCTCTTTGTATGGAAATATGGTTTCAATACCCCAACCAATATTTTTTGAACTGATTTTTTGTGGATTCCGAAGGTCAGAAATATTAAAAGTGTATAGATTTGAATTATCTATACTGTATAAATGATTATTTACTATGGTAAATCTGGCCATTGAACCTCCCACACCGGTAGAAGAAGGGGCCACAAAAGCAGCCCTATCAGCAGATGCCATTTCGCTGAAAGCCATAAAATCCCCCGAAAGGCCATTATCATACCAGAAATATGCCGGGTAATAACCGTAATCATCTTCTGAAACCACTATTTTTTCCACTTCTTCCCAGGCCACAATAACCCCTTTCTCCAAATCATAATAATACTGATTAGTGCCCAGGAATATTTCTTCCAACCGCTCTGTTTCTTCAATTTTATTAATATCAGAAATATCAAAAACTACCAGGTCTACATAACTGTCAGCATACAACATATCTCCCTTAACTGCCATATCAAAATTTCCTGGTATATTAATGAACTTTAGAGGCTGCGGATTTGAGGGATCTACATTATTAATAATGTGTATGCCTTTACCAGGCTCATTGATCAATAGAAAATTTTTATATAAATAAATCTTTCCGGTAATTTCAATATTCACAGGGTCTGCTACAATCACTGCTTCTCTCAATGCCTGCGGCGACATAAATACCGGTTCGTATACGGTGTAGCTTCGGGTTATTTCAACTTTGTCAGAACAGCTGTTAAATACTAATAACAAAGCAAACACAAATGAGAAAGGTATCAGTTTTTTCATAATGGTAATTGGATAGAAAGTTGGTGTTTTTTTTTATTGACACACAGGAACCTAAAGAGGTTGTATTACCATCGTAAAATAAAAAATCTACCGAGCGATTTTCCTGATTATTATTTAATCTTCAAGAGGTGATTGGAAATTTTTAAAATAGAACTTTTGATCAGCATCAGTGATCTCCCTGACCACCCTGCATGGGTTTCCCACTGCAATTACGTTTGCAGGAATATCTTTGGTGACTACACTGCCCGCTCCTACTACTGATCGGTTGCCAACGGATACTCCTGGATTTATGATCACATTTCCACCAATCCAAACATGGTTGCCGATGTTAATTGGGAAAGCAAATTCATATTCCTTGGCTCTAAGTTCATGGTGCACAGGATGTCCGGCAGTATAAATACTGACATTAGGGCCTATCAGCACATGATCCCCTATGGTTACTTTTGCACAATCCAGTATCACAAGGTTGTAGTTAGCGTAAAAATTTTCGCCAATTTCAATATTGTAGCCGTAATCACAGCGAAATGGGGGTTCAATTAAAAAGGAGCCTTTGATTCCACCAAAAAGACCTCTGATCACGGCATTTCTTTCATCTGTTTTTCCGGGAGGCAATGAATTGAAAATATAGGTTTGTTCTTGGGCAAAACGTCGCTCTTGAAGTAATTCTTCCCCAAAAGCCTTATACAATTTCCCCGATAACATTTTTTCTTTTTCACTTTCCATCATTCACTACTTAAATTAAAGTGGTAAACCAGTATTTTTAGATTTTTTTTTGGGCATCCGGGCGGGCTATCCGTTCCAATTACGTGCATGCGCCTTTTGCCACCCTTAACGTGATTTCCACTCCTATCCCTGATGCATCAAACACTACTCAAATGAAAAAAATCTCAGAATTTATAACAAGTCTGGAAAAAACCTCTCAAAATTCTTCAATTACCCCAGACATAAAGAGAAACCTTTATTTTCTAATTTCCAGACTTAATTCCTTTAATTGAGCCGGGTTTATTGTGGAAGGGGAATCTATCATCACATCCCGGGCCGCATTGTTTTTTGGGAATGCGATAAAGTCCCTGATCGAATCTGCTCCACCAAATAATGAACATAACCTGTCAAATCCGAATGCAATACCACCATGAGGAGGTGCACCAAACTCAAAAGCATCCATTAAAAACCCAAACTGATATTTTGCTTCTTCATCGGTGAATCCCAGTGTTTTAAACATTTTTTGTTGAAGTTCCTTGCTATGGATCCTGATTGACCCACCACCTATTTCCACACCATTTATCACCAGATCATAAGCATTGGCACGTACACTCCCAGGATTACTGTCCAACAATTTTACATCTTCCAATTTTGGAGAAGTAAATGGGTGGTGCATGGCGTGAAATCTTTTAGCTTCTTCATCCCATTCCAATAATGGAAAATCAACTACCCAAAGTGGTTTGAAAACATTTTTATCCCTCAAACCTAACTCTGTTCCCATTTTTAACCGCAATTCAGACAATGCATTCCGGGTATGCGCCTCATCACCAGCTAAAATCAATATAAGGTCACCAGGTTGGGCATTAAATTTCTTTGCCCATATTGCCAGGTCTTCCTGTGAATAAAATTTATCCACTGATGATTTTAATGTGCCATCTTCTCCATAACGTACATAAACCATCCCTTTGGCACCAATCTGTGGTTTCTTAACAAATTCTGTCAGCTCGTCGACTTGCTTTCTTGTGTATCCGGCACATCCTTTGGCACAAATTCCTACAACCAGTGCGGCATTATCAAAAACCACAAATCCCTTACCTTGCGTTTCGGTAGTTAATTCCACAAATTGCATATCAAAACGAATATCAGGTTTGTCTGAACCATACAATTTAATGGCATCGCTATATACCATGCGGGGCAGCAACTCAAGATCTATATTTTTTACTTCTTTAAATAAAAACCTGATCAACCCTTCGAAAGTAGTTAAAACAACATTCTGTGTCACGAACGACATTTCACAATCTATTTGAGTAAATTCCGGCTGTCGGTCAGCACGAAGGTCTTCATCTCTGAAGCATTTTACAATCTGAAAATATTTATCAATGCCCGAAACCATCAACAATTGCTTAAAGGTTTGAGGGGATTGAGGCAATGCATAAAATTCACCGGCATGAACCCGTGAAGGCACCACATAATCTCTTGCCCCCTCGGGAGTCGATTTGATCAAAAATGGTGTTTCCACCTCCATAAACCCTTGAGAATCAAGATACTTCCGCGATGCCTGCAACATGCGGTGGCGCAATTCAAGATTTTTTCTGATGGGATTTCTTCTAATGTCGAGGTACCTGTATTTCATCCTCAGGTCTTCCCCGCCATCTGTTTCATCCTCAATGATAAATGGGGGCACTTTAGCTGAATTCAACAATTCCAGCTTATCTACTTTTATTTCCACATCACCCGTGGGCAATTTCGGATTTTTTGAAATCCTTTCTACCACAATACCTTGTGCTTTAATTACAAATTCACGGCCCATTTTTCGGGCAAGATCCAATAGCTCAGGACTACTTTTTCCTTCTTCAAAAATCAACTGAGTAATGCCGTAACGGTCACGCAAATCAATCCAGATCATCCCGCCTTTATCCCTTACCCGCTGAACCCATCCACACAAGACCACTTCTTTATTAACATCATTTATCCTAAGCTCGCCACAAGTATTTGTCCTGAACATAATATTGATTTTAATTTTAAGTATATAAAAAAGCAAATTTAACAATAGTTTCAAATTAAAGTCGTGCTGTTGACCATCTGAATTGATAATTATAAAAATATTTTTTAATTGAATAAAAACCACCAATTTTGAGCAGGGAATTATAAAATATCTAATTTATCATTTTTTAGAGTCGGTTAATCAAATGGATATAAAAACAGCTGTCTTTATTTGCAGTAACCAGGAGTATAAAAAATGCCCTATGGATGGCAGACCTGAGATTGCTTTTATCGGCCGCTCAAATGTTGGCAAGTCTTCTCTCATCAATATGCTGGCGGGCAAAAAGTCGCTAGCTAAGACTTCATCTACTCCGGGTAAAACCAGATTGATCAATCATTTTCTGATCAATGACCTTTATTACTGGGTGGATTTGCCGGGGTATGGTTGGGCAAAATTGAGTAAAACACAAAAAGCCATTTTAGAAAAAATGGTTCGGGGTTACTTGCTAAATAGGGAAAATCTGGTAGGTGTAGGAGTATTACTTGATTCCCGGCTGGAACCACAAAAAATTGATATGGAATTTATCAGGTGGTGCGGTCAAAATCATATACCTATAATCCTTGTTTTTACCAAGGCGGATAAAAATTCAAAATCACAAACCATAAGAAACATTGAAACATATAAAAGGGAATTATTAAAAGAATGGGAATTTTTACCTCAGGTTTTTCTCTCATCAGCTGTAGATGGCTCAGGTAAACAGGAATTGTTGGATTATTTTGGATCAATTGTCACAGGTAAAAAGGATTAACATTTAGATGGGATCAATAAATATTTCCCATCACTTTTTCCTTTAAATGAAAACAAATAAATTGCAGGAAATTTATAATAATAAAAGTATTTAAAATGGAGTTAAAAGACATTGCTGTTATTTCAGGAAAAGGTGGTTTATATAAAATCTTAAAACCCACCCGTACAGGAGTAATTGTAGAATCAATTGATGATAAAAAAAGCAGGTTTGCGGTGAGTACCAGCAATAGGATCTCTGTATTGGAAGAGATTTCACTATATACGAAAACTACAGATGGATCTACTCCGTTAAAACAGATTTTTCGAAAAATTTATAGCGAATTTAAAGAAGATCCTGGTGTGCAATCCAGTTCTTCCCCGGAAGAATTGAAAGCATTCTTTCATCACATTGAACCCGAATATGACGAAGAAAAAGTCTATCTATCAGACATGAAAAAGATAGTATCATGGTATTATGTCATTCTGAACAATTTTCCAGACCTTCTTACCAAAGAGGAAGAAGAAGTAAAAGAAGAGGATAAACAGGAGAGTGGGAAAGCGGAAGTAAAAAATGAAAGCAAAACCAAAAAGCCTGTAAAGCATGCGGATAATCAAAATTTGAAAGGAAAATCCACAGGAGCAAAAAATGTAGTCTCTGGTGCTGCAAGTAAAAAAGGTCCAAGGGCGAAATCCAAATGATGATTTTTATAATGTGGCCCTTTTGATAAGCTTTTCAAAACTATTTATGGGCCACATCAAATTACTAATCACTAAGATTTTCCAAATCTAAGAGACAGGAAAATCTAAATATTATGATCAACAGATTGAACATATACAAATTTGGCGGGGCTTCCATTAAAAATGCAGAAGGCTTAAAAAATCTTGCCAGCATTGTAAAAAAGTATGGCAAAAAACCCCTGCTGATTGTTGTTTCAGCTATGGGCAAAAATACAAATGCCCTCGAAGAGCTTACCTATCTTGCTTTTAATAATCAGGATTATTCTCAGCAATATCAAAACCTTCAAGACTTTCATTTACAAATTGTGGGTGAATTGTTCACTCAGGATACTCATCGGGTGTATGCAGATCTGCAACAATCATTTGATCAGTTACAGGATTTATTTAAGAATGAAAATCTTCGTCTCGATTATGGCATGTATTATGACCAGATAGTTAGCCATGGTGAAATATTATCATCCCTAATTGTCAACCATTACTTAATCAAAAGTGGCCTAAAATCCAAATGGCTCGACGCCCGGGAAGTAATCAAGACAGATGAAGCTTTTAGAGAAGGCAAAGTGGATTGGGCAGTGACTGCTAACCTCATCAAAGAAAATGTTTCCCCAATGTTGGAAAAACACATTGTGCTCACACAGGGATTTATTGGAAGTTCGCTCACCAATATGACCACCACATTGGGTAGGGAGGGTTCAGACTTCACAGCAGCCATATTTGCAACCTGCCTCGATGCAGAAGCTGTTACCATTTGGAAGGATGTGCCCGGTATTCTTAATGCTGATCCAAAACTCATTGCTGCCACAATTAAATTTGATGAATTGTCATACAATGAAGCTGCTGAGATGACCTATTATGGTGCCCAGGTGATCCATCCGAAAACCATAAAGCCTTTGGCAAATAAAAATATCCCACTATGGGTAAAATCTTTTGAAAATCCTGAAGATGAAGGCACTATTATTCATCAAATGGAGCATAGACAACTGCCACCCACCATTGTCTTTAAATTCAATCAATACCTATTATCATTTCACGTACGAGACCTCACATTTATTGATGAGAAAAATCTTAGTGTCATATTTCACGCTCTGGACCGCCTGAATATTAGGATTAACCTTATGCAGAATTCTGCTGTATCCTTCTCTATTTGTATCGATTTTCATGAAAAAAAAATAGCAGAGCTGGTCAAAGCCTTACAACATGTATTTGATATCCGGTACAACCAAAGCCTCACGTTGATCACAGTAAAAAATTATGATCAACAGTCAATAGACGGATTGAGCGAAGGAAAAAATATATTATTGGAACAGCGCACCCGAAACACCTTTCAGATAGTGGTTGAGGGATAAAAACTTTAACTTTTATTACGCTTCAAATCATGTTTTTCTTCCAGGAAATCAAGAAAGCCATTAATGGAGTTGTAAAGGATATCATAAACCTGATCAAACCCCTTGCTTCCCCCAAAATACGGGTCAGGAACATCGGCTATTTCTTGTAAACCTTCAAATTTCCTCATTTTATAAATTTCGGGCATCTCGCGGGGTTCTGTAAAATGTTTTTTACGAAAAGCCATGATATCTGCATAATTTGCGTTGTCCATTGCCAGGATATAATCAAACTCTTGAAAATCAGACTTTCTGATCTGTCTTCCAAGGTGATCAAGCTGTAATCCATTTTTTTCTGCCACTTCATAAGTCCTTGCATCAGGACATTCATCAATATGATAATTGGAGGTGCCAGCTGAATCGCTTGATAATTGATTTTCATAGCCACGCTCTTTCACTATTTTATTAAAAACTACCTCAGCCAAGGGTGACCGACATATATTTCCCAAACAAACAAATAATACTTTTATCATCCTAAATACTTTTTACAGGGCTAAATTAAAGGAATTATCAAGGGTAATCAATAGACCTTCATCCCAAAAAATAAAAAATAAAAAAAATTTTCATTCACATGGTTACTTTCTTTCGATGTATTGTATATATCAGTACATAACACAAATTTTATTCATACACCTGTTTAACATTGAAGAAAACCTTTTTGTAAATGCAAAAAGGTTTTTTTGTTTTTACGGCCCCCCTAATATTACTTCTTCATTATATCCTATTGGTTTTAACTCCTTTTGGCCAGATGTGGGGTATCCATAATCACAGAAATGCCCGATTTATCAATAATAGACAGGGTAAATTTAACAAATCAATAATAATATAGAATTGAAAATATGCAATTTTATTAAGAAAAATCAGATTGAAATAACAGCTCTGCTATATCTTTTTTTTTAACAGTTTTAACATAAGTACTATTTGTCGTAAAATTTGGCACTTATTTTTTAATCAAAAACGTGCTCTGATACCAAAATTAACATAAAACATCCTGTTGGTAGCTTCAGAATTATCCACTTTATAGACAGGTGATAATCCAAATTCATATCCAGCCTGGACATAAAATACGAGAATATCTACCATTGCACCCACATTCCATCCCCAAATGCGATCATTAAAATCATCTTTATCCACAAAAATATTGTCACCTTTTATATCTGCTTTAGTAATGAAAGATAAAGATGGACCTGTGTAAAGATTGATATTAAGCAAGCTTTTGTAACTTGGATATAATAATCTGGCCCCCATATAAACAGGGATTCGCAATCCATGAATTACCGAGATGTCTTCATCAGGTGGGGGGGTGCCACGTTGCCGAAGTTCATAGCTAAATTTCTGATATTCTATACCAGGCATAATAAAAAACCTGTTACCAATCATGAGATCTGCGCCAGCTTGAAAACCAGGTCTGCCTGATTGTTGAAAACTGCCCGGATCTTCACTTAACCTGGAATAGCTGCCACCAATCCTGGGGCGGAGTTCTACCTGCGCCATTATCTGGCTAACACCAATAAATAATAAAAATAAAACTAAAATTTTTTTCATGATAAAATATTTCCAAGTACACATAATCATTTTATTATCCTAAATCAAAATACTTGCCAAAACAATGATCCTTTTTATAGATGTTGAATAAAAACTTTTTTCTATGTAAAGGAGTTTAAATTTGACTATTAAATATTAATTCTTTAATAATTGATAAATGAAAAACCGAGCATGAACATGGATATATCAGTACCTGCAAGGTTACCATTCCGCAAAAAGCGGAACAATCAATAAAAACCGAAAAAATAATAATCATTATGAAATTACCAGGTCTTGTAAAATTCATTTTATTTAGTGCAGTCATATATCAGATCCTGACATTAAAACCAGTAAAAAAGCTAGTTCTGGGATTTTTAGTAACTGCAGCTGCATCATATATGAAAAAAATACTCAATATTTGATGGAACTTGGTTGCTTATTGCCTAGAGAAGGGACTGAGAAAACATAGTCAAGAATGTCATCTCAAAGCATTTAATTTTTATCTTTGACGATCATTTTTAATCTGCGAAGTATGATCAGTGACATCTATGAATTGTTTTTAAAAAGCTCAGGGGTATGTACCGATAGCAGGCAAATCCATCAAGGCAATTTATTTTTTGCCTTAAAAGGTCCCAATTATAATGCCAATGAATTTGCAGAAGATGCCCTACACAAAGGAGCCAGTTATGTTGTAATAGATGATCCAGCATACAAAAAAGATGAACGTTATCTGGTAGTCGACGATACCTTAAAAGCATTGCAGGAATTGGCGATGTTTCATCGCAATAACCTGAATATCCCATTCATCGGCATCACCGGATCTAATGGAAAAACCACTTCAAAAGAACTTATCAACACGGTTTTATCTCAAGGATACAATACTTTAGCCACTAAAGGCAACCTAAATAATCACATCGGAGTTCCACTTACGCTGCTTTCCATCAATTCGAAAATTGAGATTGCCATCATTGAAATGGGGGCAAATAAAATTGGTGATATTGCGGAGTTGTGCGAACTTGCTAAACCCACACATGGTATTATCACCAACATAGGAAAAGCCCATCTGGAGGGCTTTGGCGGGTTTGAAGGGGTGATCAGAGGAAAAAGCGAATTATATAACTACCTGATCAGGCACAATGGCACTGCTTTTATCAATTCGCAAAACCCGATATTGGCAAACATGGGAAAACGGTTTGAAAACCCGATATATTATCCATCAAAAGGGGATTATCTGTACTGTAAGTTTATAAAAGCAGATCCCTACGTAGTTTTTGAAGAAGAACATGGCACAGTCATTGAAACTAATCTAATAGGGTCATATAATTTTGAAAATATAGCAGCAGCATTGTGTATTGGGAAGTATTTTAAGGTGATTCCTGAAAAGGCTTACAGTGCTGTTAAAAATTATATACCAGCGAACAACCGTTCACAGGTAACCAAAAAAATCAGTAATATGATCCTTTTGGATGCTTATAATGCTAATCCAAGTTCAATGAAAGTTGCTATCGATAATCTGGCAGGTGTGAAGGCAGAAAAAAAAGTTCTTATTGCTGGCGACATGTATGAGCTAGGCATTACCACTGAGGAAGAGCATCGAAAAATAGGACAGCTTGCCAAAGAAAAGGGGTTTTATCAGGTATTTTTTTGTGGGAAAAATATGAAATGGGCATATGAGGAGTTTCCGGAAGCAAATTATTTTGAAAACAAAGCCGGTCTCAAAGAATACCTTAAAAACACACCCCTGAAGAATTGTTTTGTACTTATCAAAGCTTCCAGAGGAATGGCAATGGAAGAAATAACGGACTGTATTGAATGATACTTTCAAAAATTTCGCTTCTTCTTAAACATCAATACACAAATGAATATTCAGCTAATTTTAGATTTTCTCGCTAACCTGGAAAAAAACAACCATCGTGATTGGATGGATGAAAATAAAAATCAATACCTGGAAGCCCGAAAAGTTTTTGATGAAGTGATCACCCAGCTTATCAATGAAATTGCCTCATTTGATCCAGCTATTCGAGGACTTACTTCCAAAGACTGCATCTTCAGGTTAAATCGCGACATCAGGTTTAGCAAAGATAAATCCCCTTACAAAACCAATTTTGGAGCTTTTATGACAGAGGGGGGTAGAAAAGGTTCCAATGCTGGTTACTACATCCATCTGCAACCGGGGGATCGATCTTTTTTGGCAGGAGGAATGTACATGCCCGACTCGGATGCACTTAAAAAGGTGCGTCAGGAAATCGACTATAATGCTTCCGAACTTAAAAAAATTGTAACCGAATCAGCTTTTAAAAATTATTTTGGACAAGTTACAGGAGACAGGCTTAAAACGGCGCCTAAAGGATATTCCCCTGACCATCCCAACATTGAATTCTTAAAGCTCAAAAGCTATATTGTCATGCACCAAGTACATGATTCTGAAGTAATACAACCGGATTTTATAAATAATACGGCGGATGTTTTTAAAGCTTTACACCCATTAAATGAATTCCTGAACGTAGCTGTTTCCTGAACTGTGTTTCTTCAGTATGGTAAACCGATTCCTTTTTTATAAAATTAACTGATTTTGATAAACAATATCTGATAAATAAGGTTTGTATCGGTATCTAAAGCAAGCAGAACATTATTTACTAACTAAACTATTAATATTATGGCATTACGACTTGGCGATGTAGCTCCGGATTTCAGAGCTACCAGCACAGAAGGAGATATTCAATTTCATGAATGGTTAGGCAACAGTTGGGGCGTTTTATTTTCGCACCCTGCTGATTATACTCCTGTATGTACTACAGAGCTGGGAGCAGTTTCCAGAATCAAGAACGAGTTCGATAAAAGGGATGTGAAAGTGATCGCATTAAGTGTAGATCCGATTGATTCTCATATGTCATGGGTAAAAGATATCAATGAGACTCAAAACACAACCATGAATTTTCCCATCATTGCCGATGAGGATAAAAAAATTGCGGAACTGTATGATATGATCCATCCAAATGCATCGGATAAATTTACCGTACGCTCCGTTTTTGTGATCGGACCAGATAAGAAAATAAAACTAATTTTTACATATCCCGCTTCTACAGGAAGAAACTTTAATGAGCTACTCAGGGTAATTGATTCTTTACAATTGACTGCAAACTATAGTGTAGCTACCCCGGCAAACTGGGAAGATGGTCAGGATGTAGTGGTAGCACCTGCTATTCCTTCATCTGATATACCCGGTCGTTTTCCTAAAGGGTTTACGGAAATCAAACCATACCTTAGGATGACACCGCAACCAAATAAATAAAGTATACTATTCATATTCAAATAAGCAACCCTTAATTTTTTAGGTTGCTTATTTTTTTGCCACAGACTCTTGCCAACGAACCCGAAAATTCAAAATAAGTAATGGGCAACCAAATGGATAAAAATTATGCTGTCAGCCCGAAAAATCTATTTCTAATAGACAGTTTGGGGGCTTTACTTACAGCATTATTGTTGTTCTTTGTTTTGAAAAGATTTGATGAATTCTTTGGAATGCCTGTAAATATCTTAAACTTCTTATCAGCAATTGCCCTTATTTTTTTCATATATTCATTCGCTTGCCATATTTTTCTGAGGAGCAATTGGAAAAAATATATGAGAATTATTATCACCGCAAATTCATTATACGCTTTATTGACATTATCACTCGTAATTTACTACTTGAAAATACTGACATTGCTTGGAGTAGGCTATTTTATCATAGAAATTATTATTGTTTCAGGTCTGGTATTCGTTGAAATTCGAACTGTGAAGACAAAATCAAACAATCTCTGTTAAATTTGTTGCATTAGATTAATTGTCAAAATATCATAACTGTATTTCAGTACCTAGAATTATAACCTTCATTTTTCCATTTATTTACCTTTTCAAACCTTATTTTTGTGAGCATACATTAATTATGATGAATCAGGATCGCGATCAAAAATTACTCAACATTTTAAAACCATTATTCTGGATACTGCTGGTAATTACCATATTTGTATTCTATTTCAGTTTACGCCAAACTGATAGTGGGTTTTCTGCCACACTTTATGCACTGATTTTATGGGCATTGACGTATGGGGTGCATTTGGCCATAAAAAAAATTAACAAAAACCAAGGACTAAAATAAACTATAATTTGTGGGTAACACTATGGCCATATTAATTAAACGTCATGCAGATCTGGGATCAGTTAATATCAATTTATCTTCATCGAAAAGTGAAAGTAATCGGGCATTGGTCTTGAATGCATTTACAAATCACCATTCCCGGTTAATCAACATATCTGACGCCAGGGATACGAGAATTATGCAAAACTTGCTTCAAAGCAGTGACCGGGAGCTGAATGTGCAAGATGCGGGTACTACCATGCGTTTTCTGACTGCCTATTTTTCTATCGGTTCCGAAATAAAAATATTGACCGGAACTCCACGTATGAATGAAAGACCCATAAAAATATTGGTGGATGCCCTGACAGAAATTGGTGCCGACATAAAATATATCAATAAGGAAGGTTACCCACCTCTGGAAATACATCCATTTCAGGGTCAAAAAAATGATTTTATAAGGGTTAGAGGTGATATCAGCAGCCAGTATATTTCTGCTTTACTAATGATTGCCCCGGTACTTCCTCAAGGTTTGACACTAGAGTTATATGGAAAAATCAGCAGTCAACCGTATATAGATATGACACTCGCATTGATGGCTGCTTTTGGTGTTGAGGTTTCAGAAAAAGACCATGTTTATCAAATCAAACCGCAGAAATACCAACAGGTTGATTATCGGATAGAGTCGGACTGGTCAGGAGCAAGTTATTGGTACAGTTTTATTGCACTTTGCAATTCAGGGAAGGTACATCTATCAGGATTAAAATCATCTTCTTTGCAGGGCGATCGTGCTATTGCTGAAATTATGTCTGAACTTGGTGTTTCTTCTTACTTCGATGAACAAGGTGTTTGGATAGAAAAGAAAAATGTGAAGGTTGACTTGAATTATGATTTTACCCATTGTCCTGACCTGGCACAAACAGTGATTGTTGCCTGTGCCGCCAAAAGAATAAAATCTACTTTTTCAGGGTTGGAAAGCCTTAGAATAAAAGAAACCGACCGGATATTGGCCTTACAAAACGAACTGGCGAAAATAGGGGCCCGTTTGGAGGAAGAAGAAACCGGCAAATGGATACTAACGCCAGGACATCAACTTCCTTTGAAAGAAGCAATTACTATCAAAACTTATGACGATCATCGAATGGCAATGGCTTTTGCACCATTGGCCACTATGACAGATCTTATCATTGAATTTCCCGATGTAGTAAAAAAATCTTATCCGGGATTTTGGGACGATATGAAAAAGGCTGGTTTTTCAATAACTGAATTGTAAAACCAGCCATTATTTTAATTATTTGATATACCTGAAATCATAACCATCCTCAAGCTGAATCAGAAATTCATAAAATAAACGGATTACATTTTCTATGTCATCTTTATGAACCATCTCCACGGTCGTATGCATGTATTTTAAAGGCAATGATACCAGTGCTGAAGCCACCCCTTCATTGGAATAGGCAAATGCATCTGTGTCCGTTCCGGTAAATCGTGAAAGTGCTGCTCTTTGGAAAGGTATATCCTTGGCCTGAGCTGTTTTGATCAGCATATTCAAAACATTGTTGTGAACTGCTGGTGCATAGCTCAATACTGGGCCTTTACCTGCTTTTTGATCCCCTTGTTTTACTTTGCTATATAATGGCGATTGGGTATCATGTGTCACATCGGTAATAATGGCCAGGTCTGGTTTAATCCGCTGCGCAATCATCTGTGCTCCTCTTAGACCAATTTCCTCCTGCACGGCATTTACAATATAAAGCCCAAAAGGAAGTTTAATATTGTTTTCTTTCAACATCCTTGCCGTTTCAGCGATCATATATCCGCCTATACGGTTGTCAAGTGCCCGTCCCACCAAAAATTTGTTATTCATTTCAAACAAATCCTCGTCAAAGGTAACCACACAACCCACATGTATCCCCAACTTTTCAACTTCATCTTTCGTTTCGCAACCACAATCCAAAATTACCGATTCTTCTCCAGGTTGTTTCTCCGATTCTTTATCTCTCACATGGATAGCCGGCCAACCAAAAATAGCTTTAACTATTCCGTCAGCGGTGTGGATTTTGGCCCTTTTTGAAGGTGCAATTTGATAATCTGATCCTCCATTTCGGGTTACATAAATATACCCCGAATCTGTAATGTATTTCACAAACCAGGAAATCTCATCAGCATGGGCCTCGATGACGACTTTATATTTAGCTTCAGGGTTAATTACCGCAACAGCTGATCCATAAGTATCAGTAAAATAGGTATCGGTAAAAGGTTTGATGTAATCCAACCAGATCCGTTGACCAGAGGATTCGAATCCAGTGGGTGAATTATTATTTAAATATTCATAGAGGAATTTCTTGCTATCTGCTGTCATGGTATAATAAAAAAAGTTTAGTTCTCACAAAAATAGCAAATCGCCATTAGTTTTTTACAACAGTCTGGTAATGACTATCTTTATTTAATAAACTCCATTGAAAGGCATCAAATTCATAAACATCATCCCGGAAATTTAATAAACCATCATCATCTATCCAGGCTGTTTGGTAAAGTAAGAAAACCGGCCATTTTTCCGGAAGCGTCACATTTACAGGTTCTTCTTCCTGTAAGGCATTCTGCATACTGTCAACATTCCAATCATTGTTGTGCTTCAGTAAATACTCAGCCAACTCAAAGGGTTGTTCCAGCCTCACACATCCATGGCTAAACGTGCGATCATCTTTTTCAAAAAGGTAGTCTGCCGGGGTATCATGAAGATAAATGGCTTGATTATTCGGCATCATAAATTGAATATGTCCCAATGCATTGTGTGTTCCTGGCTTCTGAACTATTTTGAAAGGAAAATCATCTTCGGAATAATCATCCCAGTCAACATCTTCTGGATCAAGCAATTCTGCATCTTTAGTCCAACTTTCATATAACAGAAAATGATTCTTTTCAAAAAAATCCTTATCATCCTTTATTTTGGGCAAAAATTCTTTTGAACTAATGGAAGTAGGTACTGTCCAGGTTGGATTTATAACAATATAAGACATCTCCTCATTCATCACCGGAGTGGGATTCATTTCAGTACCGACTATGGCTTTCATATCTATTTGTTTTTTACCCTTTTCGTACAACTTCATGCGATATTCAGGGATATTTACCATGATATAATCTTCACCAAACTCTGGCAACCATTTCAGCCTTTCCATATTTACTACCAGCTTTTTTAGCCTTTCTTCTAATGGCACCTGAAGCTCCCTTTCAGTAGAATCATCGATCAAACCGCTCTCATCCAAACCATGTCTTTTTTGAAATCGTGAAATTGCTTCAGATAATTTTTCATCATAAAGATGATCGACTTTTTTTACCTTTTCCATATCGCCAAGGTGCTGTAAAAACTTTTTCAGTTCAATAATAACTTCTCCGGTATCACCGGGAGAAATACCTGACAGTGAACCTAATTTACTGACATCGATATCCCTTGATTTGGCAAGTTGAAGGTAATTCAAATATTGCTCTTTCAGAGGTTGAAACCATTTATTTTCAGGATGAAGATCTTCGATAGCAGCTTGTAGATTTCCGGATTTTAACCCTTTTATTAAAACCTCATCAATATCCACTTCTTTTTTGTTGATAAACCATTCCTCCATTTCCTTTACCGGATTTAATCTTCCTGCATTTAAATGATATCCTAACAAAAGATATTTTGAGGTCATTATGATATCAAGATCTATCAGTTGCCTAATGGTAGATTCATCATATTTAACCTTGTCTTGTTTCCCTAAAAGAGAATTAATCTCGTAATCGTCTGGATCAAGACCATATTGATATGCATGCTGTAGGATGTCTATTAACAATGAAGATTTCGGAAGGGGATGTTTGTATTTATGCCAAATCAACTTATTTCCAAATTGTTTATAAATTGAAATCAATCCACTGTCTAATGAATTTACTGAAGAATAATGCGCTATATACTGATCAAAATTAACTGTATCCAAATAATTAGATACCAGAACATCCAAAAACTCTTTCATCTTATGATCTTTAAGGGGTTCTGGTGAATCAAATATATAGTCAATTTCAAATTGGTGTAAGGCGATATCAGGCACATTATAAACAGGTCTGTTGATACAGGACGGCTGAAGCGACAATAAAAAAATAATGATGTACCCGGTTATTTTATTTATTTCTTCCATTTTAAATTTTTAATTATAGAATCTGCTGATAATATAACATGTTGATACATATAAATTGTTTCAGGCATGATTGTTGATAAATTAACATATTATCATAAAAAAATAAAAATTATGTTGTGCGGAATGAGAATTCATTTATTTTTGCACCCTAATTCAAACATACAAGGCTATTTTACAGTTTGTGAGCATTGTGTGGTAATTTGAAAGGTGTGATAAAATAAAAATCTGGTCATTAGGAAAATTGTGTTTTGAACATAACAAAAAACCTATGAGCCTGGATGTTAATTATCTTAGAATTATTCAATTATAAATTGAACTTTTCATTTTTCTTGTTTTTAATTTGAAAACTTACAGCGTACCTATAAGTCGGTAATGCCAAAAGCAAGGAGTGAGATTAGCTGTATATTTGGTGAATATTTAACATTATGAGCAAGAGAATTGCGATATTGGATTTAGGAACGAATACTTTTCATATATTAATAGCGGAAGTATTAAATGACTCCTTTGCTCAGGTGTACAAAGAAAAAATTTGTGTTAAAATAGGTGAAAACGGGATAAGTTTTGGATTTATCAATAAGGATGCTGAAGAACGTGCTATTAAAGCAATGACCTACTTCGCACAAGTTATTAAAGATCATCAAGTCACAGAAATACATACCAACGCAACCAGTGCTTTTAGAAATGCCATCAATGGTGTGGAATTGGCAACTAAAATAGAAGCTGCTACAGGCTTAAAGGTGAATATTATCTCAGGTCAGAAAGAAGCCGAATTGATCTATTATGGGGTACAAAAAGCCTTAAATATCGGTAAAGAAACTTCTATGATCCTCGATATCGGTGGAGGAAGCAACGAATTTATCATTTGCAATGACGAACAGATCTTTTGGAAAGGAAGTTTTGAAATTGGAGCACAACGCCTGGTGGATATCTTCCATGAACATGATCCTATTTTAAAAGAAGATCTGGTCAAAATGGATCTTTTTCTTGAAAACCAACTTAAAGAGCTTATACAAGCCACTCGTAAGTATAAACCATCGGTACTCATCGGAGCTTCTGGTGCTTTTGATACCATTGGTGAAATATTCAGACAGGAAAATGGGATAAAAAGAAACGGTGAAACTGAATTCAGGATTCCGATTCCAACATTTAAACAAATTCATGCTGATGTTATTGAAAAAAACCGGGCTGAACGAATGCTCATACCCGGAATGATCGAGATGCGCGTGGAAATGATAGTAGTAGCTTCATGCCTGATTAACTTCGTTATAAAAAATGTAATATCAAAAATCTCCGTACATCAGCATATTCCCTTAAGGAAGGCATCCTTTTCACCGTCTTCAATCAGGTGCAAAAAGATTGTGAAGTGTAAATATTTTTGTATAACTGATTGATAATCAACACATAACATTACATCCTATATTTTCCCATCAATCCAACTAAAGAAGTCCGAATTTTAATTTCCTTTTCATTTATTTCAATAGCTTTGCACGATTAAACACATCAAAAAAATACATGTATTCTCACATTAAATTAAAAGACTTTTGTTTTGAAGTATTCCGTAAAACGGGTTGCTCCAAAGAAGATGCCGAATTAGCCGCTACAGTGCTTATAGAAGCTGACCTCAGGGGAGTGGATTCACACGGAATTGCCCGACTCTCTGGCTACGTTAGGTTATGGGAAGCCGGTAGAATTAATTGTGCACCTGATGTAACCATTGTTCATGAAACACCCAGTACAGCTACCGTTGATGGCGATAGTGGACTTGGTTTGGTAGTAGCTCCAAAAGCTATGAAAATAGCCATTGACAAAGCACAGCAGGCAGGAACAGGCTGGGTAGCCGTAAGGAACTCCAACCATTTTGGAATTGCAGGATATCATGCTATGATGGCCTTGCAGCATGACATGATTGGATTTGCAATGACCAATGCCAGCCCGCTGGTAGCCCCAACCTTTTCCAGTGAACGGCTTTTGGGCACTAACCCAATTGCAGTGGCTATTCCAACGGGAACTCAACCTCCTTATGTCGCTGATTTTGCCACCACAACAGTAGCTAATGGCAAATTAGAAATTTACCAGAGAAAAAATCTGGAAGCACCTGAAGGATGGGTACAGGATAAAGATGGTTCCCCATCTACCAACGTGAACGTTTTAAAAGAAGGAGGTGCTTTACTCCCATTGGGAAGCAGCCGGGATTTCGGATCGCATAAAGGCTATTGTTTGGGTTCGATGGTTGACATATTTTCAGCGGTATTCTCAGGAGCTAATTATGGACCCTGGGTTCCTCCTTTTGTGAGTTTTCTTCCCTTACCTGAAAATCCTGTTGGAAAAGGTATCGGCCATTTTTTTGGTGCCATGCGGGTGGATGCATTCAGACCGGTGGGAGAATTTAAATCTCATATGGATAATTGGATTGAAAGATTCCGGAGTGCCAAAACTGTAGAAGGTCAAAAAAAAGTGCTGATACCGGGAGATCCTGAAAGAGAAATGACCAATGCCAGAAAATCTGATGGGATTCCTTTGATGGATTCAGTAGTAAAAGAGTTGGAGATATTGGCTGAGAAAATGCAGGTTCCTTTTCAGAAATGACAGCATAATACATAAAAAAATGTCCCGAATGGATTTTCCAATCGGGACATTTTTAAGTTTTAAATTGCACTCCAAAAAGTAATTTCTGAATCGCAATTTACATTCGTTATTTTTATTTCAAGCCAAAAGCAGCTTTTACTTTATCTACATAATCCAGTTTTTCCCAAGCGAAAAATTCAAATTCCTTTTTCTCCCTTCTTCTTGTTTCTTGTTTGTAACCATTTTCTTCCACAATTTCTACATATTGCACGTCTACTGACTTCCTGTATGACTTTCTTCCCATGTGGCCATAAGCGGCAGTATCAGAAAAAATCGGGTTTTTCAATCCAAATCTTTCTACAATGGCTTTTGGTCTCAGATCAAAAATAGACATTACTTTTTCTGCTATTTCGGCATCGGAAGCTTCAATTTTGGATTTACCGTATGTATTTACATTGATCGATACAGGTTTAGCGATACCAATCGCATAGGCTACCTGAACCAATACTTCGTCAGATACTCCTGCGGCTACCAGATTTTTAGCAATATGCCGGGCAGCATAAGCAGCACTTCTGTCAACTTTTGAAGAATCTTTACCTGAAAAAGCACCGCCTCCATGAGCACCTTTGCCACCATAAGTATCTACAATTATCTTTCGTCCTGTCAAACCAGCATCACCATGAGGACCACCAATTACAAATTTTCCTGTAGGATTGATGTGATAGATGGTATCTTTCAGCATTTCTGCAGGAATCACTTTTTTAATGACGTACTCGATGATGTCCAACTTTATTTTTTGCAACATCATTTTGTCCGCTTCTTCTTGAGCAGCAGGTGTATTTGATTGAGGCTTAATGAAATCGTCATGCTGAGTGGATACCACTACAGTATGAACCCTGATTGGTTTATCATTGTCATCATATTCTACAGTTACCTGGGCTTTGGAGTCCGGACGAAGATACGGCATCAACTCCGGCTGTTCTTTTCTGATCCTTGCCAATTCTATCAGTAATTGATGAGAGTAGGCCAGTGTCATAGGCATCATCTCTTCAGTTTCGGTATTTGCGTAGCCAAACATCATTCCCTGGTCACCTGCACCTTGATCTTTATCTTCTTTTTCATTGACACCTCTGGCTATATCAGGTGATTGACTATGTAAAGTAACCATAACGCCGCATGATTCTGCATCAAAACGGTAATCATCACTATTGTAACCTATTTTTTTAATGGTATCCCTTACAATATCAGGAATTTCAACATATGCTTTGGTGGTTACTTCGCCACCTACTACGACCAATCCGGTGGTAACAAAGGTTTCGCAAGCAACACGTGAATTTTCATCCTGCATAAGCATGGCGTCAAGTATGGCATCTGATATTTGATCAGCAACCTTGTCGGGATGCCCTTCAGATACTGATTCAGAGGTAAATAAGTATGGCATTTATAATCAAAATTTAAAAATTACAACTTTTTTTTATGGCTTCAAATTTAGTTCAATTATTTTGGATATTAGAAGCACTTTATGTAAAAATCCTTCATTTGCTATGGCAAATAAATTCAGGAGATCAAAAAAATACATGGTTGTTTATTCAGATCAGGGACTTGCTTTTTCCATTCAGCTATGGTCATTGTTTTTACCCATTCATTTTCACCGGTTAAATCTTTTGATACAGATAACCGGGTATTATTTTTACAATGATTGATGATGTCTTGAAACAATTGATTGTTCCGATAAGGAGTTTCCATAAAAATTTGAGTCTCTCCCGAAGTAGATGCTTGTTTTTCAAGTATTTTAATCTGCTGTACCCTTTGCTGTTTATCAATGGGGAGGTACCCATGAAATGTAAATTTCTGTCCATTGAAACCGGAAGCCATCAACGCCAAAAATATAGATGATGGCCCTACAACAGGAACAACTTTGATGTGATGTTGATGTGCATATAAAACAAGCATAGATCCGGGATCAGCTATACCGGGACAGCCAGCTTCTGAAATGATTCCCCCATCTTTACCATTTAAAATAGGCTCCATTAATTCCTTGGCCCGAAACATATCCAGATTTTTGTCGGCTATTTCAAAATGAAATGTATCTATGGCCTTATCTATTTTAAGGCTACTAATATATCGTCGTACGGTCCGTACATTCTCTACCAACAGATAATCTACCTGTAACAGAATATTTCTCACCTGCGGGGCAATGACCTTATCCTGTGTGTTTTCCGATAAAACATTTGGAATTAAATAAAGCGTTCCCTTGTTTTGTGCTTGATCAACTTTCATAGAGGTATGCATCAAATGGCAAAAATATTGATTATTACAGGTGTGGTCATTGTAATTGTGGGATTGATTTTATACTTTTTTGACCGTATCCCTTTAGTGGGAAAACTGCCTGGAGACATTTTGATCCGAAAAAAGAATTTTACTTTTTATTTCCCTCTCATGACAAGCATCATCGTCAGTATTATCTTGTCATTGATTCTATATTTTATAAGTAAGTTCCGATAGTATTCCTTGTTCCTTTCTCCTTCCTTTCTCCTTCCTTTTTCCTTGTTCTAATATTATAAAAATTTCATTACTGCCTCAATAAATTCATCTGGTCTCTCTGCATGAACCCAGTGTCCTGCATTTTCTATTGTTACAATATTGGCATTTGGAAACAAGCTTACAATGGAAATACTGTCCTGATCCAGAATATAATCTGATTTTCCACCTCTAATAAAAAGAAAAGGTTTATCTGTATATCGCCTCTCTTCCATCCCCTCACCTATTTTATCAATATGCTGTGAAATCACGGGAAGATTCAATTTCCATGCATAACCATCACCCTTTCTCTTCAGGTTTTTTAATAGAAATTGACGAATTGCTGGTTCCTGAATATAGGATTTCATCAGCTCATCAGCTTCCTGACGCGATTTTACTTTATCAATAGCTATAGAATTTAATGCTTCCAAAATTTTGTCATGCCTTATGGTATATGCTTTGGGACCAATATCCACAATTACCATTTTATCAAACTGATCGGGGTGTAATACGCCAAATTTCATAGCTGCTTTCCCTCCCATTGAATGGCCAATGATGAGTGGCCTTTCTATTTTGTGTTGATGGATAAAATCAAGCAGATCATTTGCCATCACTTCATAACTAAATGTGTCGCTGTGAAATGAGTCGCCATGATTGCGTAGATCAGGAATAAAAACTTCGAAATGTTCTGCCAATTTCTTTCCCACAGTGACCCAATTATCGGAAGAGCCGAAAACACCATGTAGAATGATCAGCGGTTTTCCCTTTCCAAAATGTTTATATGCAAGCTCCTTCATGATTTTAATTGGTTTAAGTACAATTGTATGGTATTTTCCAGCCCATAATAAAGGGCATCACATACAATACCATGACCAATGGAGACTTCGTCAATAAAAGGTATTCGTGTAATCAGATATTTCAGGTTATCAAGATCCAGGTCATGGCCTGCATTGATCACCAACCCAAGCTCGTTGGCACGAAAAGCGCATTTCACATAATCTTCAATGGCTTTTTCCCTGTTTTGATGATAATTGCTGGCATAAGCTTCTGTATAAAACTCAATCCTATCTGCCCCTGTGGTAGCTGCTGCTTCTATCATCTCAAGTACAGGGTCTACAAACAAGGAAACTCTTGCTCCGGTTTTTTTGATTTCGGAAACGATTTCTTTCAAAAAATCCTGATGCTGAATTGTATCCCAACCTGCATTAGAGGTTAATACATCTGGTGGATCAGGGACAAGAGTTGCCTGAGCTGGTTTTACTTTTTGGATAATGCCCAAATAACGTTCATCCGGATATCCTTCGATATTAAATTCTGTAGTAATTACATCTTTTAGGGCCATCACATCATCATAACGAATGTGTCTTTCATCCGGCCTTGGATGAACTGTAATCCCCTGTGCACCAAACCGTTCACAATCAAGAGCTGATTTTACTACATCGGGTTTATTGCCACCACGTGAATTTCTAAGTGTGGCGAATTTGTTAATATTTACACTTAAACGTGTCATAATAATTTAATATAACTGCAGCATTCGACTTCTAAAAAAATTACCTTTTGACTATCACAATATTAGAAAAACATCGGTTGTGTAAAACTACGTCAATTTTTTACTTGAAGTTTTTATTTTATCCATAACTTTACACTATTCATTAAAATCACTAACATGATGACCCTGAAAGAAAGAATTGAAGCTGATATGAAGCAAGCTATGCTTCAAAAAAATAAAGATGAACTAACTACACTGAGATCTATTAAGTCATTGATCCTGCTGGCACAAACCGACAAAGGAGGGCCTAAGGAACTTTCTGAAGACGAAGAAATGAAAATTCTGACCAAAGCTGCCAAACAAAGAAAAGAATCAGCTGAAATTTTTCAGGAACAAGGAAGACCAGAACTTTCTGAAAAAGAGCTAAAAGAACTGGAAGTTATAAGCAGATACCTGCCGAGCCAATTGAGCGAAGACGAATTGGAAGCGGAGATAAAAAATATCATTGCACAATTGGGGGCATCTGGACCAAAAGATATGGGCAAAGTAATGGGTGTGGCTTCCAAAACACTGGCAGGAAAAGCTGATGGGAAAGCAATTGCAACAAAAGTTAAAGCGTTACTATAGTACGTGAAAATACTGGATATTATATTAATCATCCTTTTATTGATAGGAGCTTATAGTGGATATAAGAAAGGTCTTATCATTGAAATCATCGGTTTGATTGCTTTGATTCTGGCTATCATCGGAGGGTTGAAACTGGTCCAGTGGGGAGGAGAATTTCTGAGAAATACATTCGACATCGATAGCATCTGGCTGCCCGTAATTACATTTATATTGATCTTCGTGATTATTTTGCTGATCGTTTATAGTATTGGAAGCATGTTAAAACACGCTGTTCATTTGACGTTATTAGGAAGTGTGGATCGTTTAGCAGGATCCGTACTAGGTATTATAAAATGGGCATTTGGTTTAAGTGTGATCATATGGTTTTTCTCAAACATCGGGTTTGTCTTTCCTGAAGAAATGTCGGCCAATACATTTGTTTACCCTCAGATTTATGATTTTGCACCTATGGTATTTGGATATTTATCAAGTTTATTCCCTTTTATTGGAGAAGTGATAAAAGCTTTGGCTGGTAACATTAAATAATCAAGCTACTAATATCTTTTGTCCGAAAGCAGCCAATATGTGGATCCTGGGCGGGTAAATCCTCAAATGGGAACCTGAATACTTTGGTATTTGTATCTGTTTTTATCAAAATTATGCTTGCTTTTAATAAATATTAAGCAACATTTGGTAAAATTGCATTGTTTGGTTTGTAATCAGATGGAATAAATAACCAGCCACAATGTTAGTTGACTTAAGGGTTACGATGCTATCAAAATGTTTTTCTCTCATTAAAATAGAGAGGTCGTTAACCTCTGAAAATAAAATTATATGAATTACCAAGTAAAAGAATTAGGAGAGTTTAAATATATCGATGAAGGCCAGGGAGAGCAAATGGTCCTCCTGCATGGTTTATTTGGTGCATTAAGCAACTGGGATAGTGTGATCAATGCTTTCTCTTCGAATTACCGGATTTTGATACCCTTATTACCCATTTATGAAATGCCTCTTAAAGGTGCCCGTATGGAAGGGTTGGTATCATTTTTTGAAAGATTTGTAAATCAATTGGGCCTGAAAAATATTATCCTTATTGGGAATTCATTAGGAGGCCATGTAGCATTAATTTATGCTTTGAACCATCAGGAAAAAATCAGCAAAATGGTCCTGACAGGTAGTTCGGGGCTTTTTGAAAATGCTATGGGTGGATCATTTCCCAAAAGAGGCAGTTATGAATATATCAAAGAAAGGGTAGAATATACTTTTTATGATCCTAAAATAGCCAACCAGGTAGTTGATGATGTGATTGATGTGACCAAAGATATTCCCAAATGCCTTCGTATCGTTTCTATTGCCAAATCAGCACAACGGCACAACCTTGCCAATGACTTACCTTCCATACAGATACCAACTTTATTGGTATGGGGATTGAATGACACCATCACTCCGCCCATGGTAGCTTATGAATTCAACAGATTATTGCCGAATTCAAAACTTAAGTTTATTGATCATTGTTGTCATGCTCCTATGATGGAGCATCCGGAAAAATTTAACCGTATATTATATGAATTTTTGGAAGTAAAAGTATTAGTATGATTGCAGAAGAACTTATTAATCATTTAATCCCTTCGTTAAAACTAACTGACAATGCGCAGAAAGCAATAGTTTGGATGGAAGAATTGCGTACCAACCAATTACCAGTGATTGACAAAGGAGAGTTTAAAGGATTAATCTCTGAAGAAATCATATTTGAAAATAATGACATTAACAAAAACGTGTCTGAATATCCGTTATTTGCCAGTGAATGTTTTGTGTACGGTTATCAGCATTTCTTTGATGTAATTAAGCTTTCCAACGAATATAAGGTTGAAATTGTAGCGGTGCTGGATGAAAACAACGGGTATATTGGCGTAATAGCACTTTCAGATACTTTATCTGCCCTGGCTCAAACAGCAGCTATACAAAGTGCAGGCGGTATTATTGTGTTATCCATGAACCAGATCGACTACTCCATGGCTGAAATTGGCAGGCTGATAGAATCGGATAATGCTAAAATATTAAGCAGTTTTGTAATGCCCGATATGATGGACGCTGCTAAGATAAAAATTACTTTGAAAATCAATAAGTCTGACCTGTCACGGATTATTGCTACCCTGGAACGTTTTAATTATAAGGTAATCGCACAGTTTCAGCATCCAACAATGATCACCAATGAGAAAGAAAGGATTGATATCCTGATGCGATATCTCAATATTTAATTCATACCAAAACCACCTTCTACGCAAAAAATTTTTTATAGATGGATATCAATATAGGCATAAACGGGAAATCACTGGCAAAAACCCATTATGCATTTGTACAGGAAATCTTTAACCAACTTCATTATTATGGGGTCAATTTATATATTTCCGATGATTTTCTGAAAATTCTAAAAAAATCCCATATTGACGCAAGGCACATCAATTCATATTCAAGAGGTGACGATATTTCATCTATGAAATTTTTGTTAAGTATCGGTGGGGATGGTACCTTTCTCGATTCAATTACCCATACTGCAAAATATGATGTACCCGTGTTGGGAATCAATATTGGAAGGTTGGGGTTTTTGGCCTCAACCACAGAAGAAAATTTAAAAAATACACTTGAGTCCCTGTTCCACGGCGAATATGAATATGAATACCGCACTTTAGTAAATGTAGATGCCAATATTGAGATCTTCAATGGATTGAATTTTGGATTAAATGAATTTGCTGTGCAGAAAAAAGACACGTCTTCGATGATCGTAGTACATGCATATATTGATGGTGATTACCTGAATTCTTACTGGTCAGATGGCTTGATAGTAGCAACACCAACGGGTTCTACAGGTTATTCACTTAGCTGTGGAGGCCCACTGGCGTTACCTCAATCCAATAACTTTATTATTACCCCAATAAGTGCCCATAACCTGAATGTGCGCCCGATGGTTGTATCTGACTCAGCTGTCATTTCCCTTGAAGTAGAGGGTCGAAGCCGGCGATTTTTAGCTACCCTCGATTCCCGCAACTGTACCATTGATAATTCTGTTAAACTTACCGTCAGAAAAGCCGATTTTAAAGCTAAATTGATAAAACCTTCCGGGCAAAACTTCTTTGATACCCTGCGACAGAAATTGCATTGGGGATTAGATTCCAGAAATTAATCCCTTCGGGGTCAATGGATGAAGCCCATGCGTTAAATCATGTTAAATTTCTTCAATTCAGACTGACTAATGGACAATTGCCCTTGTATTTTCACGTTCTGAAATATAAATTAGCGTTTCCATTTATTGGTAAATAATATTAATGTTATAAAAAATTGCTATTTTAGGAGATTAATTGCTTTAATAATACATTTCTAATTGAATAAATAATGCTAAAATCCTGCCCCGGCTATTTATATTTGAGGATATACTTTACATTAAATGTACTATCTTTTCTGATATTAACGGCCAACCCCGTCAAAGCTCAGTTTTCTGAAATTGGCTTTAGCTTGGGTGGAACACATTACTCGGGAGACCTGGTTCGATCGTTTCAACCATCCACCATCAGACCTGGTGGATCAGTATTTTACAGAAAAAATATTTCTGAGCCCGTAAGTGTCCGTTTTTCGTTGAGTCCTGCATTCATTTCCGGCAGCGACAAAAATCCTATTGATGCATTTGCTGTTGAACGGGATGCTTCCTTTAGTGTATTTCTATTGCAGGCTGATGCATCTATTGAGTATCATTTCCTTGATTTTAAAAGTGAAAATGCGGTTGCTGATTTTTCCCCATATCTGGCATTGGGTGTTGGTATGTTTTTCTTTACAGGTGATGACAATCCCTATGGCAGTTACAGCAAATTTCAACCTGTGATACCCTTAGGACTGGGAATGAAATACCTGGTAAGTCCGCGTGTGATATTAGGTATAGAATATAGCATAAGAAAAACATTTTTCGATTATCTCGACAATGTTTCTGAAGCAGATATGAGTGTAAAAAACTATCAATATGGTAATTGGTACAACGATGACTGGCATTATTTTCTTGGCATTTCCTTTTCGTATGCATTCTATGATATTCCCTGTCCATACAGATGGAAGTAATCAAAGCAGTACTTTAAATATTAAGAAAAATAAACCATTTTTGTACTTTATAAAGCTCTAAAGGAAAGGGATGAAGGAAAAAATATTGAAAGGTAAATTGCCTGTGCATGTAGCTGTAATTATGGATGGCAATGGCCGCTGGGCCAAGAAAAAAGGTGCCGAAAGAATATTCGGACATCAGAATGCCATTAAAGCAATACGTGATATCACCGAAGGGTGCGCAGAGATCGGCATATCTTACCTTACTTTATATGCTTTTTCCACTGAAAACTGGAACAGGCCCAAAAACGAAGTAGATGCATTGATGGAACTCCTGGTTTCTACCATTAGAGGTGAGACCGAAACCCTAATGAAAAACAATGTGCGGCTTAGGGTGATTGGAAACACAACAAACTTGCCGGCAGGATGTCAGCAGGAATTGAAAGAGGCTATCGACATGACCATGAACAATAGTGGGCTTACTATGATCCTGGCCTTAAGTTATAGTGGAAGATGGGAAATCACCGAAGCTGCAAGAAAAATAGCAGAAGATGTAAATGCAGGAAAATTAAAGCCCGCTGAAATTGACAATGATATATTTGCGAGTTACCTGCAAACAAAAGAATATCCCGATCCGGAATTGCTGATCCGGACCAGCGGCGAAATGCGAATTAGCAATTTCCTGCTTTGGCAGATCGCCTACACCGAATTATTTATTACAGAAGTACTTTGGCCTGATTTTAGAAGAGAGCACTTATATGAAGCTGTATTGGCTTATCAAAAAAGAGAAAGGCGATTTGGATTAATTAGTGAACAAGTTATTTAACAAACAAGTGATGACCCGTAAGATTCTTATATTAACATTATTCATTATTATATCCGACATGGCTTACGCTCAATTTGGGCGTAGAAGAGCCACCACAACCACTCCTGACAATCAAGAGGTAGATTATAGCAGACCTCCCACTGAATACGAAATTGTAAGCATACAGGTAGAAGGCACAGAAACCCTGGATGTGAATGCCATTATTTCCCTATCAGGACTAAAAATTGGAGACAGGATCAATATTCCAGGTGAAGCAACGAGTTCAGCGGTAAGGAAACTCATGAAAAGTGGCATAATCTCTGATGTCTCCATTCACCTAACCAAAACAGAAGGCGATCAAGCTCATTTGACCATACATCTTCAGGAGCGGCCACGACTTACCCGGTTTGAATTTAAAGGGATAGGAAAAACCCATCAAACTGAACTTACCGATAAGATGAAGTTGATCAAAGGCAGGGTATTAACAGATGCAATCGTAAAAAATACTGAACAAGCAGTAAAGAGTTATTTTATAGAAAAAGGCTTTTTAAATACTAAAGTAAATATTGAAAAGGAAAAGGATACTTTGATGACCAATGGTGTAAAAATGAACATCATAGTCGATAGGAATCAAAAGGTGAACATCAACAGGATAAATATCATTGGCAATGAAGACCTGGAAGACCAGCGGATTAAAAAGAAAATGAAAAAAACCAATGAACATACCCGCCTGACCATTCTTGAAGATGCATTCAGAGGCATCATAACGCTTACTCCCCGAAAAGCAGCAAACCTTTTGACCAATACAGAAGAAAAATCATTTCAGGATGTAAAATCTTATTTAAATGACAATCTGAAACTCAACTTTTTAAAGTCTTCTAAATATATAAAAGATGATTATGTGGCCGATAAAGAAAATATAATCAGGTATTATAATTCAAAAGGTTACAGAGACGCCATTATTATAAGAGATTCCATTTACAGCTACGATGGCAACAGTATCAATATTGATATCGAGGTAGAGGAAGGCAATAAGTATTATTTCCGTGACATCATCTGGACGGGCAATTATGTTTATCCCGACTCTTTATTGTCAAAAGTACTTGGCGTAGAAAAAGGCGATGTGTATAACATGGAGCTGGTCGAGAAAAAGCTGAGTTATGACCCACAAGGTACCGATATCCAGGGTTTGTATATGAACAACGGGTATCTGTTTTTCAATATCATCCCGGTAGAAGTAAGAATTGAAAATGATTCTATTGACCTGGAAATGCGGATAATGGAAGGGGGACAGGCTACTATTAAAAATGTGATCGTACAAGGGAATGACAGGACACACGACCATGTGATCTACCGCGAACTCAGAACATTGCCAGGACAAAAATTCAGTCGTGACGACCTGATCAGGACCCAACAGTTATTATCTCAATTGGGTTATTTCGATCCTGAACAAATAGGTATGAACCCCATACCCAATCAAGCGGATGAAACTGTAGATATAGAATATACTTTAGTAGAAAAACCTAGTGATCAGATCGAGCTATCTGGTGGCTGGGGAGGCTATTATGGCTTTATTGGTACGTTGGGAGTTGTATTTAATAATTTTTCCCTACGGAATATACCCAAATTTCAAAATTGGCGTCCGCTACCAGTTGGTGATGGTCAAAAGCTTTCAGTACGGTTTCAGGCAAATGGCAGATCATATAGGAATATCTCACTTGGTTTTACAGAACCCTGGTTGGGAGGAAAAAAGCCCAACTCTTTATCAGTAAGTTTCAATCGTTCCAATTCCAGACCTTATGATAATAAATATTATAGCCAATTATTAGAAAATAATCCGGGAAGATTTACCCATATCAACCCTAAGGCAGCTTTCGAACTGACGAGTATAAGTGCGGGACTTGGCAGAAGACTACAATGGCCTGATGACTGGTTTACACTTACAAATTCAATATCTTATACTAGGTACAAATTGTTTCAGTATCAGCTAGCCAGCAACCTCGGTGATGGGATTTATAACAACATAGGATTTAATACTACAATTGCCAGAAGCAATATTTCCAATCCGATGTTCCCCAGAGCAGGTTCAACCTTATCACTTAGCGTCACTTTAACGCCACCATATTCCTTATTGGAGAGCGAAGACAAAAATTATGAATCCATGTCACTGGTCGACCGCTACCGTAAAGTTGAATATCATAAATGGATGTTTGATGTAAAACAATATATTACCTTGTTCGGCAATTTCGTTCTTGAAGCAAAAGCGCATATGGGATTTCTGGGATCATACAATAAATCGCTGGGTACTGGTCCATTTGAACGATTTGTGATGGGGGGAAGTGGCATGTCAGGAATGAGTGGCCAATATGTTTTGGGACTTGATGTCATATCTATGAGAGGGTATAGTGATGACTATGAGAATGATATGACCCCAACTGATATTAATGACATTAGAGGAGGAACTATTTACAATAAAATAGGGTTGGAACTGCGTTATCCTGTGACCATGCAGCAAGCTACCACTATATACCTTTTGAGTTTCTTTGAAGCGGGAAACAACTGGTTGAGTTTCGATGAGTACAACCCTTTCAAAATGTTCAGGACAGTTGGTGTAGGTGCCAGGGTATACATGCCGGCATTTGGTATGCTGGGCATTGACTGGGGTGTTCCGTTGGATAGTAAAATTGGCAATCTAAGTCCGCAGCATCAACGATTCCAATTTACATTTGGTCAACAAATCAGATAGTTTTATGAAAAAAGCAGTCGTTTTATTTGTCCTGATCATTGGCATTATTTATGTAGCAAATGCTCAAAGGTTTGGGTATGTAGACACAGATTTTATTCTGAATAAAATGCCGGAATATACTAAAGCGCAACAGGATGTGAATAAACTATCGAAGGAGTGGCAAGCTGATATCCAAAAACAGTATAAAGATATTGAATCGATGTATAACGAGCTTCAGGCAGAAGAGGTATTGCTAACCAAAGAAATGAAGGATGAGCGAATTGACGCCATCCGGACAAAAGAAAATGAAGTAAAAGAGTATCATAAGAAAGTATTTGGCTTTGAAGGGCTTCTCTTCCTGAAAAAAAAGGAATTAATAACCCCAATTCAGGACAAAGTATTCGAAGCAACGGAAAAAGTAGCCAAAGAACATAAGCTGGAAATAATATTTGACAAAGCCAGTGACATTGTCATGATATACACTGATCCAAAACACGACTATACCGATTATGTATTGGAAGAGCTGGGTTTGGGTGATAGTAATGATATGATCAAATAAAAAAAAAGAAAGTAATCAATTTATAATCAACAATAATCATGAAAACTAAACTAATTCTTACGGCCGGGTTAATGCTATTTGGATTCAACATTTTTGCGCAATCTGCCAGTTCACTGAAAATAGGATATACTAATGTAGAATACATAGTTACCCAAATGCCAGAATATGCCGGTATCGAATCAGACCTGAAAACTTTTGGTACCCAGTTACAAAAACAGCTGGAATCGAAAGTGCAAGCCATCAGAAAACTTGAACAAGAAATCAGGGATGGTGAAGCTACACTGGCACGTACAGTGCTGGAAGATAAAATGAAAGAATACCAGACGCAAATGGCTTCTATTCAGGAGTTTCAACAAAAAGCTGACTCCGAATTACAAAATAAACAAATGCAATTATTAAATCCTGTATATGAAAAAATTGAAAAAGCCATTCAGGATGTAGCAAAAGAAAATGGTTTCACACATATTTTAAGTGATGGCATGGGCACAGTCAGCATTCTGTTGTATGCCAGGGATGAAGACGATGTAACCAATAATGTGCTTAAAAAATTAGGAGTAACCCCACCTACTGCAGGTTCGAACAAATAATTTAACAATATAATCAAAAGCCCCGTCTACAGCGGGGCTTTTTTTATTTAGTATATATGAAACCACCATATAAAAAGCATTACATAGAAAAGGATGACCCGAAAGTCACACCTTTTGCGTGATCCGCTTTTCGCGGAGCTTTCGGTAAAGGTGGTTCCTCCTGCCAATGCGGGACTAGTATGGCCGATGAAAAAGTATATTATTAACAATAGAGATAAATCGCAAATCGTCATTCAGAATTCGTCATTCGCAATTAGAATTTTTTCGAATTCTGATTTCTGATTTCTGAATCAAATAATCATATGAAGATCTTAAAGCCTCATCCTCTGAAATCCGGAGACACTGTAGCTATAGCAGGTGTTTCAAAGAAAATCGCGGTAGAGGAATTGATGCCCGCAGTGGAATTGCTCAATAGTTGGGGATTAGAGGTATTATTGGCTGAAAACCTGAAAAAAAATCACCATATCTATTCCGGTACTGATGACGAGCGGCTTAATGGCTTTCAGGAAATGATCAACCACCCCAAAGTCAAAGCTATCCTATGTTCACGGGGAGGCTATGGTGCCACCAGGATAATAGATCAGATAGATTTTAAACCTTTGGTGCAACATCCTAAATGGATAATAGGGTTTAGTGACATCACGGTATTGCTAAATTGTGCGCTCTTGCATCAGGTGGAAGCTATACATGGCCCCATGGCATTCCAATTCAAAGATGAAAAATACCAAAACTCTGTTGAAAGCTTACGCCGGATATTATTTGGTGAACCATATGAAATTAGGATACCGCCTCATGCGCTTAACATTACAGGTACCGCTAAAGGTCCATTGGGTGGAGGAAATCTGACCATGCTTACCAATATGTTGGGAACTGCCTATGAACTGGATCTCTCAGGTAAAATTTTGTTGCTGGAGGATATCGAAGAATATGTTTATAAAATAGACCGGATGATGGTCCATTTAAAAAGGGCTGGTAAATTACAAAACCTTGCCGGGGTAATTGTGGGGCACTTCACTGATATGTTGGACAATGATCCCCCTTTCGGAAAAACTGTGTATGAAGTGATTTTAGAACATGTTGGGAAAGAGAATATCCCTGTAGCATTTGGTTTCCCCACTGGCCATGAACCCGATAACATGGCATTATTTTTTGGAAGAGAAACGACTCTTGAAGTTACAGAAAAGGGAACACGGTTATTTTTTTAATTAAATTGTTTTTTATATTTCATCTCTCACTTATTTCCATTATTCGCTATTAGTCCAAAATCAATCGATGATATTTCTAACTCCACCATTAACATAATCGAATCAACAGGGTTAATTTTTATGAACCAAACATTTCAGGATTATGGAAAACTATATTTTGATCTATCATTTCAACGATGAAAAGGATAATGCTTTTTTTAAAAATGAATTGAAAAAAAAATTTCCCAAACATAAAGTAGACAACACACAAGAACTTGAATATTTTGCATTTCCTGCACGGCATCAACCTGCAGTAGTAGATGAGATCACCACGATTGCACATCGTATGGGTATTAGCACTAAAGATTATATTGCACTCTATTATACCCGACCAAATAATTCGGACGACATCAACAGAGAAATGCTTTTGGGATCAGATAGCCTTATAGAAACGGCTCTTCAGAAAATCTCCTCAGAAAGGCATAGGGACAATTTGATAGCGTTAATAGATTATGATTTTTTAGATGATAGAAAAAACTAAATTATCATAGCTTTTATTTGGACGACCTAAGTGCTTACTAATCTATATAGATTTGAGGCCTTAGGTCATTTCATTTGTAAGTTCGCTGACACAATGCTGCAGCAAATGTCGAAAAAAAGGATAAACGATAGCTTTAAGTGTAATGGAGCATAGTTGGAATCATTATTTCCAATGCACATTAGCTTAATTTTTACTGTCCATTAATAAAAATTATAATGTGCACCAGGAAAAACATCAAAGAAATAAGGATAAGTTTTATTCCTGATCGAAAGATTAAGCAATTGCTGCAACAAGCGGTAATTAGGTCTAAGCGGGCGTGAGTATTGTTAGGAGCAGGAGTATATTTCCAGTGGTAAAAAACAAATGATGAAATAAGGATAAGGTGTAATTATTAAAAGGGTCTATTCCAAATTTTGGATTTGGACAGACCCTGTTATAGTATAATAAATTATCCTGCTTGCTGGCCGAACCTGCTTACATTGATAAATGAATCATCTTTAGCCTCAAGTATACTTTCACCCATCAGATATTGATCTGCCGCCCTGGCAGCTTCCCTGCCTTCAGAGATAGCCCATACTACCAGAGATTGCCCCCTTCTCATATCACCGGCAGCAAATACTTTCTCATGATTGGTCTGGTAATTATTGGTTTTTACATTGCCCCGACCATCTAGTTCTACCCCCAATTTTGCCAACATGCCATCTTGATCAGGATAAACGAATCCTATTGCCAGTA
>JAEWLI010000112.1 GCA_023393375.1 Bacteroidota bacterium | reverse complement strand
GGGGAGAATCCACAAAGCAAAAGGGCTGCACGATGGGGGGAAGTTATTGGACAAGCAGGCACAAAGGACCTGAGCATGGATGAACTGCTTAGTCTGCAACAAAAAGTAATTGAGAACAGACGATTTGTAGAGATGGGATTTCGTAAGAAAGGCGGTTTTGTGGGAGAACACGATCGGGATTCAGGAGAACCGCTTCCCGATCATATTTCGGCAAGGTTTGACGATGTGGAGCCTTTGTTAGAAGGGCTACTAAAAACTTATGAACTTCTTTTAGAAAATGATATGGACGCTGTGATAGCAGCGGCAATTATTGCATTTGGTTTTGTTTTCATCCACCCATTTGAGGATGGTAATGGCCGTATTCACAGGTATTTGATTCATCATTTACTTGCAAAGAAACAATTCTCACAGCAGGGCATTATTTTTCCTGTTTCTGCATCCATGTTAAACCATATTAATGTTTATCGCAATGTCCTGGAATCATATTCGCATCCTTTACTGGATTTCATTGAGTGGAAAGAAACAATTGATCATAACATAGAGGTGATAAATAGCACGATTGATTATTACAGGTACTTTGATGCTACTAAACAGGCGGAGTTTTTATATGACTGCGTAAAAGATACAGTTCAAAATATTATTCCACAGGAAGTTTCATATTTATTAAAGTACGACGAATTTAAAAGGTATCTTGAAGAATTTGAAATGCCTGATAAAATGGTTGCCTTACTTACAAGGTTTCTGGATCAAACCAATGGCATTTTTTCGGAGAGAGCCAAGGATAAGGAATTTTCTAAGCTAACACAGGATGAAATCAAATTAATCGAGGAACAATATCAAAGAAACTTTCTGAATGGATAGGATTCGTATTTCTACCCAAGATAAATTGATGGTACTGGAAGTAGAAGAACAGAAATTGACTTGAGCATTATAACCGGGGATTAGTAGAAGCCAATGACAGGATAAAGAAGAGGTACCGGGGCCGAAAACCTTTCCACTTCTTTAAAAGCCACTCTCCAAAAGCTGACTTCGTATCCTTCAAGAGGGGCAATAGCATCCCCTATATAGTCCTCGAGTTCCGCTATCGCCTTCTGTTTGCAACGAGGGCGTGCTAGAAGGGCCATTGTATCGCTATAAAAGATGTTGATATTTGAATTGGGTATATTTGCTCCCGAGAAATTGAAATATAATCACTATCAATACAATACAAAAGTCAAATCACTTACGCAAATGGTAAAAGTAAATCAAGAAAATCGCTAACTTCCTGCCTGGTTGCGACCTATGCCTAATTATAGTGTTACATTACCTATATTTGGCGGCATTTATCAATATATAAATCGAATATATTTGTAATAATTAATTAAGAATAGATTGATGAGAAAATTATAAGGATTTCATGGTTATCGAGTAGTAGATCAATATGAATATTAGAGAAAAAAAAGCAGTAAGATTTTTAGGTATAATGTTAATTATACTATCTATTATTAATTTGATTGCTCCTCTTGATATAGATTCCAGTAATCAATCATACTCAGGTAAAGGTGGTGTTTTTTTATTATTGAATTTGATGCTAAATTACCTATTTGGTAATATTGGAGCATTTTTTTTCCTTTTATGGTTAGGTGTATGTATTATAATTTTTACATTAAAGAAATGAAAACCTCCCTATATTTAAATTTTGCAATGTGTATCTTGGTTATAAATATGAACTATGTTTTAAATTAGTAGCATTAGAGGTAAATTGATAAACGATCATGAGGGAGATAGATGATTTCATTACAGTTTATAATGATTATTTCGAAAGACTTAAGATTTTAAAATACTCTGTGATTGTAATGAGTTACGAAAATGAAGAAAATGCAAATCATCATATGAACAGTTTAAAATTACAGAATGAGGATGTTCAGGTGTTGCTAGCAGCACGAAATGGACAATACAATGTGTTTGTTGGTATTTTTATATTCCAGAAAGGTGAGGTACTAAAAAGAAATGTAGTGAAAGAAGAAGGGATTGCTGATTCGTGGTTATTTTTAACCAATAAGTGATATGGATATTTCAAGAAGGTCAGTAAGTAAATACTTGGTACAAGTCTGCCTATTTATAAGCTTTATATTCGCAATTTGGGCGTTGAATTTTAGAGCTCTGAGGTTTTATTTTACCGAATCGGGTTTTTGGGCTCATGCTGTGATAGGTGAACTCAAACATATAATTATATTGATATTGATTTTTGTGATCTTTCTTTTCTCAAAAAAATAGGTTGGTCATTGTTTGGGATTTACATATTTGTAATAATTGCCATCATTATGGCTTCAGTTATATCATTTGGTTTAACTCAAATTCATTTCATTTCCCTTGTGCAACTCGTAACTTTTGTTATAATGGCAATAGTTATCAACATAATAAATTATGTCACCAATCAAATGAGGGTCATTAACTTAATCATTGCTTTTTTAATAGGTTGTTCTGTTTACATAATTTATCAATAAAAAAGAGGGACAAGAATTTCCGCTGATACAGTCGAGAGGATAATAAAAAAGAACGCCTGGCTATGAACCAAGCTTTTTTTTCATTTTAAACCGAATACGGCTATTTTACTTTAATGATCCCTAATGCTTCGATGAACCTGACGACCATGTTTTTGGTCTCTTCGTCCATGTCCTGTATGACCTCGAATTTTTTCAGGAGTTCCGCTATCGCCTTCTGTTTGCAACGAGGGCGTACGAGAAGTGCGATTGTATCGCTATAGAAGGTGGATGATTGAATTTGGGTTTGGGTTACCTGTCACCCAACAGGGCGTTTTCCGTGAACCCCATAACCCTGTATGGAAGTCCTTAATTCACTTCATCTACCGATTGAAACATAACATTGATGCATGTTGGCGTGTTGTACCTATTGAAGTAAGGCAGGAAAAAGCCTTTCATTCACGGTTTCCCATAATTGAATACCCGGGTAAACGATTTAAAAAAATAATTTAAAACTATAATAAGACAACAATATGAATTTACTTACCAAAGAATTGATACAGGAATTGTTGAATGTTGATCAGATGCCTTGTCTATCGTTATACATGCCTACCCACCGAAGCCATCCGGCAAATCTTCAGGACACCACCCGGTTTAAGAACCTTGTCAAACAATTGGAAGCATCATTATTGCAAAAATATTCTGCTATTGAGGTGCAAAAACATCTCGAACCGTTCGAGTCACTTGGCAATGACAATAGCTTTTGGAATCACACTATGGATGGACTTGCTGTTTTCAGTTCGCTCGACCTTTTCAAAGTTGTTAGATTGCCGATAACCTTTGATGAATTGGCAATAGTGGCCGACAGTTTCCATACAAAACCACTTAGAAAATATCTGCAATCGGTAGACCATTATCATGTGTTGGGCTTAAGTCTGCATGATATTCAGTTTTTTGAGGGCAATCGTCACTCGCTTGTTGAGGTAGAAATACCTGATAATATTCCATCCACCATTAAAGAAGCACTTGGAGAAGAATTGACCGACAAGCACATTACGGTTGCATCATATGGCGGATCCGGTGGGGAAAGTGCAAACATGCACCATGGACATGGTGGCAAAAAAGCAGAAATGGAAAAAGATGCTGATCGGTTTTTTCGTGTCATTGCGAATGTAATACACGAAGGATTTTCGAAACCTACAGGATGGCCGCTTATCCTTGCTGCTTTACCCGAACACCATAGCCTGTTTCAAAAGGTAAATAAAAATCCAATGTTGCTGCCAAATGGAATCCCGATAAACCCATCCTCCGTGCCAATAGAAAAATTGACAAGCATGGCTTGGAAAATCATGGAACCGGAATATTTACTGAAACTGAGGGGGTTAGCCGATAGGTTTGACCAGTCTCGGGCAAATGGTAAAGGCAGTGATGATATCAAGGAAGTAGCTGTAGCGGCTGTGGAAGGCAGGGTCGATACGCTATTAGTTGAAGAAAATCGGATAATTGAGGGCAGGATTACAAATAAGTTGACAGGAAATGTTCAAACTAAAGACTTGACAAACCCGAAAGTAGATGACCTGCTTGACGATTTGGGCGAACTGGTTACAAAGATGGGAGGAGAGGTCATGATTTTACCTTCCGGAAAAATGCCTACACAAACCGGCCTTGCCGCAATTTACCGTTATTGATAAATAAAAAAACAAATTTCCATCATATGAGACCGAGCATGACGAGATTCGACACACACTGGGATGATTATAATAGCGAGGTTCCATATATCCACATAAATAAAGTAAAAAACATATGAAAATTCAAGTTAATACAGACAAAAATGTTACAGGGAGCGATGAACTAAGACTCTCATTTTCCGCCCTATTATCAGAAGAATTGGAAAGGTTTGACGACCAAATAACAAGGTTAGAAGTTCATCTTTCCGATGAGAACGGCAGAAAGGACGGGTTGGACGACAAACGATGTTTGATCGAGGCCCGGATTGAAGGCAGACAACCAATTGTGGTTACAGACGAAGCAAGTAACCATGAACAGGCAGTAAAAGGCGCAGCTGGTAAACTGAAGAACAAGCTCAATACAATATTCGGACGTATGAGGAATTACTGATTGGTAAGTAAATGGATATAAATCCCGCTCATAAAATGGAAAATAATGCAATTTTATGAGCGTAATTATCGCACACTATTATTATTTCTCAATCATTGACTTACTTGATTTTGCAATCTCCACATCCTGTGCAACTTCATCCCTTATCAGTGCCCAATGAAATAAGTTATCTTCATTAGCGGTAAAAAAATTGTGGTTGTAATGCGTGAGTGGCATATCTTCATATATCGGACGTGTAATTCGAACTACTTCATCCCAATATTCCAGTGCATTTTGAAGATGTTTTACTGCGGCTTGTTTATTTTTAGCACCACCTGACTTACGGTAAGTCTGCAGGGCAACAGCACCTCTTAATTTTTCAGCCAGGTGCAACCCCAAATTTGCCCAGGTCTTAATATCGGCAACTTCATACATCAGCGATGCATTTTCATCGGTCTTTTTGTTTTCCACTAGTTCTAAAGCTATCCGGTTATCTTGCTCCAACATATCTGCAAGAATGGGAGGTGTGATCATACTATCTCCAAATGAACGTCCAGCCAACAATGCATCCACATATTCAGTGATGGAAACATAATCTTTGTCCATCGTTGGATGATTGATAAGATTGCCTACTGAAATATATTTTACAGAATCGCCTTGCAAGGCAAGGAACCCCTCGCTGTATAATGTGAAATCCCATTTTACATCATATAGTGATGCTAGTCGTAACTGAGTGGAAGATGCCAAAGCATATGCTTGAAGAAGGTCATTGCCATTTTCTCCATACCGACGGTTAAAATCAGCCTGAAAAAGCTCATCCGGTGTTTCCGGATCATATAGCAATCGTCCCCATAGTTTATAATATAGCCACTGCCTTTCAAATGCCCACTTCCAGCTGACAGGTTGATCTGTCGAAGTAAAATAATCAAGTGCCGGAATATACGTTTCCGAACCTATAAAATAGCCACCTGTATAATCAGCCTCACCATTTAATGCAATATGTTCCCGGATAAACTCTGGGACACCCCAGCGAAGAGCAAAAAAGTCTTCGTTCCTGATTTGCCAGGTGATTTTATAATTCGTTGGTTTTGGGACAAAATAGGCGTCGCTAAGTTTGCCACCATGTACCTTGACTAACTCAGGGGTAGAATGCCCATGAGACCAATTGAATTTAATCTCTACCCAGATCGGTCCTTCAAATTTATTTTCAAGCCTTTCCATCGCTTCCCGCGTAACTTCTTCTACATCTCTGCTTACACCAGGATCAGAGGATGTTCCCGATGAAAAAGGAACGCGGTGGATCAGTTTTACAGGTCGGTCAGCATCAAGCATCCCGGCAATCATCACATCATCCACCCACTTCTGTCGTTCCAGGGGCGACATACCCGCCATACCTTCTCCATGGGAAACACCAATTCCGTCGAGGTTCGGATATTCTTCCAAAACCTGGGTCACGCTTTCACGGATATAACGCTTAACAATTTCGGATGTGTCCCCTTCTACATAATAATGAGGATAGAAGTTCTCTTTAGCTACATCGTAAGCTTCCGCAAATTCAGGGCTGACAAAAATATTCCAGTGGACAATATACGTATCGAGTCCCCGCTCTTTTGCCATTCGGAAAATCTCTTTGTACAAATGACGCCATTCGGCAAATTCTTCATCCGACCAGGGGCTTGCATCGGGATAATTCCGGGGTTGGATCATGAAGGTGTAGGGATGCATATTCCACAAGCTGATCACATTAAAGCGGTTTTCTACCATCATGTCCAGAAAAGCTTCCCAATATTTTAAATCACGCACGGTTTCATAATGTTGATCGAGTGCTGAACTTGGACGATAGGTTTGCCACGGCAGATTAAATTTGATACCCCGAAATTCCTGGTGTGGTTTGTTTTTTACCACAGGAACCTTTTCCAGTGTTACCCCATTTTGCAACATTTCAGCTAATTCAAAAGCACCATAGATCATGCCCCGAGGATCCCCTCCCTGTACAGTAATCACATTTCCTTCCTGAATTATTGAGAAAGCTTCTTCCTCTAATGTTTGCTGATCCATGTCCAGATTGATCCGGAAATCATAATTTAGTCCATCAATACGATAGTTTAGTTCATGAAGGGTTTCGCCAAGCTTTTTCGCTGCATAAACGGCTTGTGGCGACTCTTTTTCATAAGATAGCCATACTTTTTGCGCCAGTAATGGCAATTGAATAAAAGTAAGGCAGAGGATAAAATATAGTTTCTTCATCGCGTTTTAAGCTGTTAAATGTTAAAAAAATGTGATACAAAACTTTTCATTTTTTGGAAATGGGTACTACCCTGATTTTGTGGAAAAAAGATTTATTGTACTTTAAAAGCAATGCAATAACAACTTATATTGGTTCCTTTAAATAACTTTTGCCCTCGCCGGGCGGGCTCCCGCCAAAAAGCGGGACAAAGAAATCAAGGCTGTATAAAAATGGCTAAATTTTAAAGAATAATGCTAAAAATCCCAAACTTGACCGCCAATTA
>JAEWLI010000017.1 GCA_023393375.1 Bacteroidota bacterium | reverse complement strand
CGATATACCCATTGGCAGCCATCAATTGGAAATTCCATCTGTAAGAAAAGAACTGGCTTACAGCACTTTGTGGGCCACCCTGACAATAAAGAAGTGTGGGATATTTTTTAGAAGAATCAAAATCCGGAGGATATATCACCCAAACCAGCATATCTTTATTATCTGTTGTTTTCACCATTCTTTTCTCCACTTTCCCCAATTTAATATTCTTGATAAGATCCCGGTTTTCGAAGGTAAGCTGGTTCTCTTTTTTATCCTTAGGATTTATTGTATAAATGGTATTTGGACTTGACATGCTGGTCTTTGAACCTATCAACAGATCTCCTGCCAAATGTAGGGAATTGTAGTCATGCGTATCAGTGGTAATTTGCGTCAGATCTGAGGACAGAATTTTAATCCTGTCAAATCGGGTAGTTTTTAAGTTTAGTTGGTAAATCTGATAGGTAGCCTGTGTCCCAGAAATCAGATAAATCATTTTGTCCTGCTTTCCCCAAATAAATTCACGTACACTGATATCAAAATCTTTAGTAATGGGCAACCTGTTTTTACTGGCTAAATCATAAAAAAAGATCGCATTTTTATCAGATTCAAAACCACCTCTTTCCATATTTAACCAGGCCAATTTTGATCCGTCATTGGAGAAAACCGGATGGGTGTCATATCCTTCTAAGCCTTCTGTAACATTCAGAGTGGCTTTATTTTCTAAATCATATAAATACAGATCGGAATTTGTGCCCAGTGCATAATCTTTGCCCTGGTATTTTTTACTCACATATACTATTTTTTTTCCATCAGGTGACCAAGTGATATCTTCACTTCCACCAAATGGTTTTTGCGGAGAATCAAATCTTTCTCCTTCCATCAGATCAACTGGTGATCCTGATACCTTTCCATTTTCATAACCATCGATAAAGACATGTGAATAGGTAAAATCATGCCATGTATCCCAATGTCGGTACATCAGATCATCAAAAATCCTGGCTTCCGCTTTAGGTAGATCAGGATAAATTTCGTTTACGGTCTGGTCTAACTTAACCTGCATCGAAAATGAAATATGGTTGAGGGAAGGGGAGTAGGCAAAATTACTGATTCCAGATTCATAATTACTAACCTGCTCCAACCCAGATCCATCGGGATTGATTTCCCATAGCTGCATACTGCCACTTTTAGAAGATAAAAATCCTATTTTTTTACCATCTGGCCTCCATCTGGCATTAACGGCACTTCCATCAATTTTCAACTCACGAGGTTCGCCACCTTGAACCGGCACAAGATATAATACCCGGCCACCTCTATTTGCCGATAAATCATAGGCTGTAACACCATACAGTGCCGTTTTCCCATCTGGTGAAACTTGAATGTCAGATACTCGCTTAAACTGCCAAAGTATCTCGGGTGTCATATTCTGTTGAGCAAAAAGCCCAAATGAAATGAGCGTAAATACTATAATAATCCCTTTTTTAAACATGTTTTGATGAATTTTGAAGTAAAAAATATTATCAGATAAATTTAAGGAAATTTTCAAAAAAATAAATAAAGCATAATTTTTTGGTTATCACTATTTTTTCTATTGTAGTTCCATCTGCAACCTGATCAAATTACTATAATTACCATCTTGAAGAAGCAATTCTTCATGAGTACCTGATTCAATAATGCCCCCCTGACTAAAAACGTAAATACAATCTACTTTACGAATGGTAGCCAACCGATGGGCAATAATAATAGTAGTCCTGTTCTTCATTAACAGATCGAGTGCATCCTGAACCATTCGTTCCGAACCTGCATCAAGTGAACTGGTAGCTTCGTCCAAGATCAGAATTTCTGGATTTTTTAAAATTGCCCTTGCTATTGCAATCCGTTGTCGCTGACCACCCGACAGTTTTAAGCCCCTGTCACCAACTTTCGTTTCGAAACCTTCAGGAAATGAGTCTATGAATTCCATAGCATTGGCCTGTATGGCAGCATTTCTGATTTCTTCTTCTGTGGCATCCAGTTTGCCATAAGCAATATTTTCACGAATGGTACCCCCGAATAAAATTACCTCTTGGGGTACAATTCCAATGTGGTGCCGGTAATCCACCAAATTATAACCATTTATATTTCTCCCATCCAATTTTATTTCACCTGATTGAGCATTATAGAATCTCATCAGTAATTGAATAATAGTTGATTTTCCTGCTCCACTATGTCCTACTAATGCTATCTTTTGTCCTGATTTGATTTCCAAATCAATATTCTTAAGTACTTCAACACTTTTTCGGGTTGGATAGGCAAACGAAACATTCTCGAAACCGATGTTACCCACAATAGAAAGAGGTTGAGAAGTTGCATGAATATCCAACTCACTGTTTTTATTGAGTATTTCCAAAACTCTTTCAGAAGCTCCTATTGATCTTTGAATTTGACCAAAAATATCCCCTAAACCTGCAATTGAGCCTCCTATAAAGGTAGAATATAAAACAAAAGACATCAGATCGCCTACTGTCATCACACCTGATTGAACCAGTCGTGCACCATACCACATCACGGCCACAACGGTACCAAATAGTATGAATATTATAAAAGATATGAAAGCACCCCTGAATTTAGCCGCATGTAA
>JAEWLI010000010.1 GCA_023393375.1 Bacteroidota bacterium | reverse complement strand
ATAAACAATGGATTCGAGGGTAGTAAAGCAGTTGTTGAAATTTTACAGGGTGATCAGGTGATCGAAAGAAAGAATATTACCCTGGAAGCAACAGAGCAAATACAACGGGTAGAGTTCTTGCTCGATGCCAAAAACCAGGGAATGCAACATTATGTTGTCAGGGTTGAACAGTTTCCGGATGAATACACTTTTGAAAATAATCAGCAACATGCCTTTATCGATATCATCGAGGGAAAACAAAAAATACTTTTGGTAGCCTCTTCACCGCATCCTGACATAAAAGCTATAAGAAGTGCTTTGGAAAGTAATCAGAATTATGAATTGGAAGTTTATATTCCCAATATTTCCACCAATGAAGCACAAATCCTTACAGGAAATGAACAAGCATTTGATCTTGTGATTTACCACCAGCTACCTGACCGAAACAATAGTGCAACCAACGTAATTGCTCACTTCAGGAGGTTGAATACCCCTTCGTGGTTTATTGCAGGCAATCAGACTGATTTTAATAGGTTGCAAAACCTGGAGCCGTCAATCAACGTCAGCAATATGAGCAATCAAAAGGATCATGTTTCTCCGGTAATGAATAGTAATTTTTCCCGATTTCAGGTCAACGAAAAAGCACCTTCTGTCCTAAGTGCTTTCCCACCGGTTTCGATCCCATTTGCACGGTGGGAACTGTCAGGTGCTGCAGAAGTAATTTTGCATCAAAGAGTGGGCAATATTGCCACTGACAGACCTCTTTTAGCTGTAATAGAAGAAAATAATAACAAGTCAGCTATTTTTTTAGGAGAAGGGCTGTGGCGATGGCGATTGCAGGAATATGTAAAAAATGGCAATCATGATATCTTCGATGAATTGGTATCCAAGTTGACCCAATACCTGTCGTCAAAAGAAGATAAAAGAAAATTTCGTGTATATCCATTGCAAAACCAATATTATGAAAATGAGCAAGTGGTATTTGAAACAGAGGTTTATGACGATATATTTGAACGGATATACGGTCAGGAAGTGGAATTGGTGATTACTGATGAAAAGAATCAAAACCAAAGTTTTACATATGTCACCAATCCAAACAACTCCCGTTACCGGATAAGTGGTTTGGAACAAGGAATTTATAAATACAAAGCTACTTCATCCATCAACCGGGAGAAGGTGACAAGCGAAGGGGAATTTACAGTTCAGCGATTACAACTAGAATCAATTGATCTGATGGCCAATTTCGAAATGTTGAGATCACTTGCCAGACAAACCAATGGCAAATTTTATCTGGCTAACCAATTAGATGATTTGGAAGATGAACTTCTAAATCGGGAGATGCAAGGGGTGATACATTCTAGTGAGGAGTTTTTGCCCATCATAGATATGGGATGGATATTTTTTCTTTTATTGACCTTGATTTCGATTGAGTGGTTCTCAAGAAGATACAACAACAGTTATTGATCGCATAAATAATAAAAACAAACCCCCGGATGGCCCATTAGCAACCGGAGGTTTCTCTTAAATATTCTTTTCCATTTAATTCCAAGGCCAACTACCCCATGCTTCACAGAAATTACCTTTATCATTTGGTCCTAGGAAATTCCGGGACTCACCAATATATAAAGCGTTCATGGTATTAACAGGTCGATAATCAAGTCGATAAGTTCCATTGGAAAATTCGAATAGCTGTAATATGCCAAAATGTCCCAAGTTTAAAGTGTGCCCAAATTCATGCAGAATAATTGATTCCAGATCAATTACCCCTGGTCCCGGAGAAGTCGCCCATGTGAATCCATCATTAAACCATACTTCTGTAAATGCTTTGTCTTCCTTTCCTCTGGTAGTTTTTACAGGGTTACCATCCTCATCAATAAAAACAAAAGAAATTGCCACACCGAGAATATTTTCCTCACCAAAAACTTGTTCAAAAATAAAACCAGGGAGGAAGCCTACAACCGAAATATCTGCAATTGGGCCATTGTCGGGAAGACCGAAATCGATCACCATACTAGGATTTCCTAGTGAAAAATCATAAGGTACTTCAGTGATACCAACTGTCTTGCAATGCCCATCATTTTGCCATTTGTTGTACATGGAACGATAGATGGGTTCTGCATTTATTGCGTCATTGGCGATAGCAAATGGGCTAAAAGACACCCAGTCAATATTGTTAAGATCCCCATCTCCTGACCAGTTTCTCCTGGAATCGCCGGGAACCCATCTGGAAGCCAATGTGCTTTGAAATTGTTGGTCGAGGGTTTCTACAGTTGTGGATGCATCATAAGATTTACAAACGTGTATTTCGGAGACTTTGAAATTTTTTTCGGCAAAAATACTTTCGTTCAAAAAGTCTTTAAGCTCTACATCTTGTACCCTGCCATTTTTTGTATTGCGAAAATTAATCAGTTCTTCCGGAATTGTAATGGTCAATTTATCCTTTTGAAGGAGCTTAGGTTGTTTCTGTAGTTCATGGTCCTGACAGGATGTAAATATAAAAACAACTAATAGTGTGTAAAATAAATGCTTCATAGATTTTAAAAATTTATGGTTAAAAAATGCTGTAATGGACAGGAGTGAAGTTACGAGAAATGTATAAAATGATCAAGAAAATAGAATATAAATTATATAATTTGTAAAAATGATAAAATATGGTCAAATTATAACTTTATTTTAAGCATTTGTGCGTTAAATGCATAAATAGAGGGCTTATTATAAAACAAGGTTCTTCCTACAAAAAATTTAACCTGGCCATAAATTGATCGCGGTAGGAAGCCCCCATAGGAACCAATTTTCCATTAATAAGGATGGAATTATCTTCAATACCGTCAATTCTGTGCATATTTACAATATATGATCGATGAACACGGGCAAATAAACTTGAAGGGAGTTTTTTTTCAATTCCTTTCATCGTATAATGTACGATATGTTTTTTGTTTTCTGTATAAAAGATAACATAATCAGCCAAAGCTTCCACCATCACAAGATTTGACAAGTCTATGCGTACAAATCGCGCTTCTGAACGTACATACAATTCACGTTGTTGTTCATTTTGCTTTTGCAGATTTTCAATATTTCGTCGGGCTTTATCACTGGCTATTAAAAACCTGGAATAATCAATTGGTTTCACCAAGTAATCGGTTACACTTTTTTCAAAAGCCTCAACAGCATATTCCTTAACTGAGGTTATCAGAATAATTTCATAATCCTGCTCCAACGTTTTGATCAGATCCATTCCAGACATTTCCGGCATCTCAATATCCAAATAAATAATATCGGTATCACCTTCTTTTAGTAAATTTGAGGCTTCAATAGCATTGGAACACTCATGCTGAAGGCTTAGATATTTAGTTTTTTCAACATAATGTCTGATGATGGAACGTGACATCTCGTCATCATCAACAACCATACAGTTCAAAGTCATAATTTAAAATGTGTTTGTAAACATAATGATATTATAAAGTTGTAATAATAGCTATATTTTCCAAAAATATTCCTCATTCAAAGTATAAATGATCAAATTATCAAAAGAATTAAGGTTAGTTTCTAATTCTCCACGCAGACAATCCCTTTTAAGGGATGCAGGTTATAATTTTACTGTATCACCTGCCAACATCGATGAAAATTATCCGCAAGCAATGGATGTCTGGGAAGTGGCGAAACATCTCGCCAAAAAGAAAGCACTTGCCTTGTCCGGTTCATATCCGGAAGACATTATTCTTGCGGCTGACACTACTGTTATTTATAAAAACCGGATTCTTGATAAACCTATAAACGAAGCACATGCCTGTGAAACATTGAGACAGCTTTCAGGAACAACGCATGAAGTCATTACTGGATTGGCATTTATTTGCGACAATCAGCTGAGCATTTTTCATGATTCCTGTAAAGTTTACTTTAATCATTTGGAAGAATGGGAAATTAATCATTATGTCCAGAATTTCAACCCTTATGATAAAGCTGGCGGTTATGGTATACAGGAGTGGATAGGCTTAGTAGGTATTGGCAAAATAGAAGGCTCATTTTATAATGTAATGGGATTGCCTGTTCATTTAGTCCATGATTATTTAAAAAAATTCAGAGAACCAATTAGTGGTTGATTTTATCAATATAAAATTATTATGTCCATTTAGATCTTTTTCCCAATTCTATCACTTCCATGTTTTGCGGTTTCCCCTCTAGTATTTCAAACCGGATAATGGTTCTCATTTTGTGAAACCCCTGTTGCCCTGCTGCTCCGGGATTAATATATAGCATATTATTCATTGGTTTATCTGCCATCACTTTTAGTATATGAGAATGTCCGCACAAGAATATCCCTGGTGGATTTTGAGTCAGCTTAGCTTTAAGTCCTGTGGCATATCGGGGAGGAGTCCCTCCGATATGGATCATGTAAACGTCAATACCGGCACATTTAAATCTTTGTTCCATAGGAAAAATTTGCCGGATTTCGTGTCCATCAATATTACCATAAACACCTTTTAGTGGTTTTATGGCTGATAGTTTATCCACAACCTGCATGCTGCCAAAATCACCCATGTGCCAGATTTCGTCACAATCCATAAAATAATCTTTCACAGCAGGATCAACAAACCCATGCGTATCTGAAATCAATCCGATTTTCATACTTGCTTATTGTAACAGTCAGGATTTATGTGCTAACGTTATGAACTAATTTTTATCAGTCATTACATGCGCAATAGTCGTAAATACTTTCAAATTAAGTAAGATAATGTCTGATTATTGTATAAAATTATTGTGTTTTTATGATGGTTAAGGTTTTGTATTAGCTTTTTTTACTGTTACGGATGATTTTTTCAATATTAAATTACAGATGTTTTTAGAACCAAATGGCTTCTATTTTCAGTTTATAAAAAAATAACTATTTTAATTCCCCGAAACTCAGTATTTTGGCATATTATAAATAGC
>JAEWLI010000152.1 GCA_023393375.1 Bacteroidota bacterium | reverse complement strand
TCCAATGCCACCTAACAACAGCAGGATAATCAATACCACTAAAACCTGTGAGCCTTTTTTTTCTTCATATTCGTAATAACGTTCACGTGGCTCTTCCCTATGGTCATAAATAGGTTCATCCTTTTCTATGGGATCATATGGAACATTAGGCAACCCGTAATTATCAGTGTCTTCGTTGGAATTCCAATTCTGCTCTGTGTCTTTATTTTCGTTTTCTTCCATGTTTTTGAAATTGGTTTCTAATACATTGTAAATCACTAATTTATAATCTGAATAGAATTATACAACGTAAAAGTAAGATAAAATTTTAGCCGTTACCAAGCATATTAGCTACAATTATCAAAATATGTAATTTTTTCAAGATAATTAAACCAAAATAATCAAAATGCATAGCTGATACCGCCCATAACCAATAGTCCCTGTGACGGATAATTCAAATATAACTGGTAATTTTTGCCTAATATGTTATTAAATGACAAGAAAGCTGCAAACCTGTCAGAGAAAAGATAATCAAATTTTAGGTTCAGATCAGCAAAACTGTCTAACTTGATGACTTGATCCTTCATTAATCCCTTCATTCCACCCATAAAATACAGGTCGGAAGTCACGGCTATTTTATTATAAATGTTATAATAACCTGATAATCCAACTTTATATTTGGGTTTATGCCATGCTTCTTGAAACTGTTGTGTGTCGTATCCGAAATAATCGCCCCTGAAGCTAACCCTAAATACCTCTGATGGGTTTAGAATCAATTCAGTAAATAAATTGAATTGGGTAACCCCTTCCTGATCATATATGATATTAAACTTTGTAGTATCTGAAGGATCGTTGATATAGAACGGCATGGCACGGTAGCTGCCTAATGAAAATCCGGCATCAAACGCAAGCTCTTTCAACAGATTACCCTTTATTCCACCTGAAATTTCCATTGTTTTATTGGTATGCAAAAGGCCAACATTCTGAGAAATGTACGGATTCTCACGAGTAAAGCTGTAAAGTGTGTTGGCAATCATATCACCACCAATGCGGCCATAAAGTTGAATGTTGTTGGTAAGCTGATAATCTGCCCTGGCAAAAGGATAAAATTTGACATTCTCCTTGTTCCGGGTAGTGTCATTTTCATAAACCACATTAAACCCTGCCTGGACTGTAAATAATTCGTCGATCTGGAAAGTAAAGGAGGGTTTGATCCTGAATAAACTTCTGTTGATCGAACCAATGTTTTTATAGTTTGACAATAAAAGGTCACTTTCCACATCAGCTGACATTTCATCGCTTAGACGGTAACCCAAATTAAAATTCATGTTAAATTGTTGTTCACGTGCATCAAAACTATCACCCAACAACCTGAAATTGGTATTCAGCTTTACAGAAATGTCAGAATCTATGAAATTATCCTGCATGTCAAGATTTAATACCAACCCATTGAACACTTGTTTTAATGTATCTTTACTAACCTCGGCTGCAGGATCATATCCGTAAAAATGATATTTGTCCCGGTGATATTTTATCCCGCCCGAAAAGGTAACGGGCTTTGAAAAATACTTTCCAAATGCAGAAAGTTCATTGCTGGCAGTAGCAGAATTTTTGCCATCCACCGGGCCTCTTAAAGAAGACAAATGGCGAAAATGAACACCTGCGCTCAGGTTCTCATTCCTTTTATTATTGGAAAACAGTTCAGCATAAGAAGTCGCATAATTTCCCAACCCCAACTTTACATAATTTCCATAAAGTTTGTCCAATGGTTCTTCTTTAATGGTAAAAACACGGATCTGGGGATCGACTGTGGATAATCTGAAATTAAGGTTTTTAAAGTCATAATTTAAATTCTGACCTTCATCAGACTTGACCGGTACCGGTGGAGCCTGTTCAAATTTCCTATTAGCCTTTGGCAATTCAATGGTCCTGTCTTTTTCTATGATCACATTGGCGTCTTCCAGTTGTCTGCTTTCCCCCCATTGTTGGGCATTCACGGCGATTGTGGCACCTGCTATTAGCATGAAGATTATTGTCAGTCTTTTCATCACTCTTTTCACCGGTAATTAATTAATTTGTGTTTGTTCGAAAATGGAAGTGTCCTGTTCTGGTTGATTTTGTTTTTCTTGTTGTTCGATCTGTCGTAATTTTTTCCTTGCGGCTTCTTTTATTTCACCTTCTTTCGATTTTTCAATAATTGAATTCAAAGTTGCTTTAGCCTGAAACATCTCTCCTAATGACTCAAAATTATCAGCAATCAATAGAAAGGATTTGCCCAGCCACCATTCATAAATAGAAAATTTTTCATTCAGATCATAAAGGGTTTGAATAGATTGCTTGTGTTCTTTACGTTTATACAAAATGTCGGCCATCAAATATTGTGCTTCTGCCCCAGATTCATCCTTTGCTGCATTCAAGGTATTCATAAACTGGTCAATCGCTTCATCATAGTTCTCTCTTTTATAAGCGGTTTTCCCGAGATACAATCTGGCTTTATTTTCTGCATTGGCTGAAGTGGCACCGCGTTCCAGGATGATGTTGGCAAAATGATTCACAGAGTCGTATTTCTGCACATTGAAATAGGATTCCATCAAACCTGTCCAACCAAACGACTCGTCCCTCTTATTGGTGGCCACAGAAAGTAAACGTTTGTAATTATTAATTGCCGCCGGATAGTTGCCAGCCACATATTCCAATTCAGCTATTCTGCTGAGTGCCCTGTTGTAATCTTTGGAATTAGGATCTTTTATGACTTCATAAAAGTACTGCAAAGCATTTTTAGTATCATTTTTTCTAAAATAGCTGTCACCGATAAAATAGCGTGCTTCATTTTCCATCTCCCCTCCGGGATAATTTTTGATAAAATCCTGGAAAGACATAATGGCTCTGTCGTAATTCTGACTGTAATACAGATTTTTAGCAGATTCAAATTCGATGCTTTTAATGTCTTTGTTGTCAGGATTGGCGTGTTTGTACCTGGTCAGAAAAGGTTCAAACTGATCGGACTGCCCTTGAATGGCAAGAGCTTCTTGTAATCCAAGCAATGCACCGTTGGCTACCTGATGCGATGGGTAATTATTTAAAATGTGTTTGTAATCAGCTATGGTGTTGTCGTACTTCTTGAGATTGGAATTTGCCAATGCTCTTCGCAGGTAAGCAAAAGGAACATACGGATTCTGGGGTTGTTGGTTGATTAATGTTGAGAATCCTGTGACAGCAGCAGCATAATTCCCATTTTCAAAATCCAGTTGTGCCAGCTCAAACATGGCATTTGCCCGGTACCTGGAAGATGAATAACGCTCAATCACGGTATTCAGTGATGTTTTAGCTCCCTGAAGGTTACCTGAAATTCCCTGAACCACTCCTTTTTGATAATACGCATAATCTATTTCCGGAATTTTTGCTTGAATGGCTTTATCAAATGTATTGATGGCATTGCTATAATCTTTAGTAGCATAATAGCTATCGCCGAGCCTTACCAGTGCGTCTTGGTAGTAATTATTCTTCTGGTTGTTCCTTTCCATGTTGTTGATAAATTCCCGGAAATGAGGAAGGGCTTTGTCATATTGTTTGGAATTGTAATAAGCATATCCAATACCATATCTTGCCCTGATATGGGTCAAATCTTGTTGGTTCGCTGTGCGGAATACACCAGAATAAGACTTAATGGCATCATCATATCGTTCGCCAATGGAATAAGCTTCCCCCATCCAAAGATAAGTTTGCGCGGCTATGGTCTTGTCATATGGATGTTTAAGGGATTTTTCCAGCATCGCCACAGCTTGCGGATAGCGGGAACTATTAAATAATTCAACCCCTTTAAAATAGGTCACTTGTTGATATACTTGTTTCATCCTTTCGGAAAGTGTCCTTTGGGATTCGATATGTTCTATGGCAAGGTCATAGTTGGTGGTCCTTAAATAAGCTTCGCTGATCAGATCATTGGCTTCGCTCACTCTTTCTCCTGAAGGAAACCGGGAAACGTAATCTTTTAAAGCGGCGATTGACTCAGCATATTTTCCCAGATCGTAGGATACTTTCGCATAGTTAAAAGTAGCCTCCTTCTTGATTTCCTGATTAAAGTTTGCTGCTCTTGCCCTGTCAAAAGCTGTTGCGGCAAACAGGCGGTTATCATCTTTTACATATAAAATTCCTAAATAATAAGAAGCGAACTGGCCAACTGTGTCGGCAGTCATGGCCACTTGCTTGAAATTTTCAATGGCCTCCTTATTTTTGCCACTCTGGTATTGAGCATAACCTAATTTGTAATAAATATCAGCCGGTGCTTTTGCTCTTGATCTTTCTACATATCCCGAAAGTAATTCAACGGCTTTGGCATAATTTCCTTTATGGAAATAGGCATCCCCTGCCAGCATCATAATTTCTTCCCTGTTTTTTAAATCACCTCTATTCAATACCTCTTCACTATACCTGATCAATTCATCATACTTTCCTTGTTTGTTGTAAATGTTCACAATCAAATAAGGTACTGCAGATGTGTAGGATTCATTTGCGGAAGCTCTTTGTAAATCTGTCAAAGCCTCCTGATACTGCCCATTGGTATAAGCAATATAACCTGCATAATAACTTGCTGCATGAGAAAACCGGTTAGATCCGGTTTTGATTTGATTGAAATGTGGCAATGCTTTGTCAAATTCCTTAAATCCAAAATAGCTGTAGGCAATTTTAAACCTGGCTTCAGCCCTTTGTTCAGGCTTTAAGTTTTCAGGATTCGCAGCTTCAAAATAGCGGATCGCCTTCCGGTAATTTTTCTCCTTAAAATAAAAATCACCCAACTCATAATAAGCCACCCGTGATTTAGGGTGATTCTGGTGGTTATCCACAAAATCATTCAATAACTTTTCACCATCATTGTGATACAACCTTAAAGCACTATAAGCAATATAATATTGTGCATCGGCTTTGTATAATTCATTGCCAGGTTGTTTTAGATAATTCTCAAACGCTTCCCGTGCTGCATTGTATTGTTTCTTATCTATCAGTTCCAGACCTATTTTGTAATGGTAATCATTTTCCCTGTTGTTTAGGGTATGTTGGGCTGATGATAAATGAAGCAGGAAGAAACTGATTATAAAAAATAAAGAAATCTGCTTGACCATATTGAATTGTTGCTAATAAAATAGTAACTTAAAACTCCCGCAAATATTGCAAAAAAATCAATGTAAAAGGTTAAATACCAGCTCTTTTAATATTTGGGCTTCTGATAAACTAGCCGAACTGATGCCTTTGGATTGCATATCTGCCTGACGCAGATGAGCAATATTGCGGATCACCTGCTGAAGAGGATAATTCCGGGCTGCCAACAAATATTCCTTCACAAAAAATGGTTTTAATCCTAACGCCCTACTGAGGGCACTTTCAGATTTATCTTTACTTGCATGAATCAAAAGAATTTTGCTGTAAAAGGAAAACAACAGGGCTATTACCGGGATTATGGGATTACCTTTGGGATTAGCCCCAAAATGATTAATGATCTGATTGGCTTTTAAAACATCTTTCACCATCAATGCCTTTTGCAATTCAAATACATTATAGTCTTTACTGATACCGATAAACTTCTGAACCAATCCGGGGTCAATCTGGCCCTTTTCTTTAATATTGATCAGCATTTTATCAATTTCATTGCTCATTCGCGACAGATTGTTGCCAATATTATCCGCCAGCATTTGTTTAGCTTTGTCATTGATGGTGAACCCTTTCTCTTTTACATAAGAATCGATCCAATCAGGCAATTGATTATCATAGAGTGCTTTGGTAGTAACCAATATCGCAAATTTATCCAGGGATTTACCGATGGATTTCCGGCCATCAACTGTTTTATATTTATGACAGAACACGAGAATGGTAGATGGCAACGGATTTTTTAAATAACTTTCCAACAACTTGACGCCGTCTTCTTTGCCAAGATCCTGAATATCCTGAGCTTCTTTTACGATCACCACCTGCCTCTCCGACATCATCGGGTACCGGCGTGCATTGTTCAGTATGGCAGCCATATTCACATCCTTGCCATACAACACCACCTGATTAAATGATTTGGCCGATTCATCCAGGGCATTTTTCTCAATAAAGTCTGAAATGTAGTCGATATAATATGGCTCTTCACCCTGTAAAAAATAAATTGGGGCATACTTATTACTCCTCAGATCTTTAATTACCATTTCTGGTGTTGCTGCCATGATTTTCATTTATTTATGAAGGAAACAAAGATAAAGCATCTTCATTAATGACCAAAGAGGAATGAAGTTTGTAGCTCATGGCTCATAGCTGATAGGGAAAATGGCGTTCCCAAGGTTTTTCCCGTTAGCAATATGTCTTTCTTAAAAGTCTAAAGCTGAAATTGACCGCATTTTCCCACTATAAAAATAATCGGGTATCAATTAAATGTTAGTCTTATGCAGCTATCTCAATACCCGTTTTCCTTATTTCGACAACAAAGGGTTTTCTTGAATTAAAATCCTCATGAGATATTGGGTGTGATTCAATCCTTGAGTCTATTTTTGACGCCATTATCATCAATTGAAGTTTGTATGTCAAATCGCTTCGAATCTTCCAAATTTTTAAAAATTAGTGCTAAGTCAATATCACTATCATCTGTTGATTTCCCTTTTGCGTAAGACCAAATAAATAAACACGTTCAATATCCGAGAATTTTCTCTAATCAAACTAAGATAATTGGTTATTGCAATATCAATATCTGTCCTTATAACTTATCAACCCCACTCCAAAGCAAATTGCTCATTAAATGTTATTTAAATGGGTTTAAGGAAATTATTCTTTTTGGCTGACCATGCCTAATGTTTCTTTCACGAAATCAGTTTTCCCAAGCATATAAGCACCTCTGTCATGTTTGAATTTCGCAGCCAATTCAATCTTTAAATGCTCGTATTGCCTTGCTTTATCAGGATTAGCGGTTAAATAGTTCCTAAAGTCAATCTGTTTCCACATTAAGTTGTCCTTCGGGCACATATGTATATGGAAGATTTGTTCTTTTGTTCCTTCAATATTGTACCCTTTTCCGAAAGATGAATATGCCTCAATATTTTCTCTTTGTGGAACTTCAAAATGAGCATACCCCAATTCTGCAAATATTGAAATTAGATTTCCATCAAAAAGCATTTCCTTTGGTATCTCAATCAACATATCAATATATGGTTTCGATTTGATACCCGGAATTGATGAACTTCCAAAGTGTTCTATCCGTAAGATTGTTTCTTTTCCCACTTTTTTTACTATCCGTTCTTTTTCACTTTCGAAAATACTTTTCCATTCCGGATTATATTCTACCAGTTCAATGGGATAAAGCCTGTTCCAATCCTCTTTTGTGAAATCATATAAGGTTTTTTTCATTTTATTATGTTCAAATTGATTGGTTTACTTAATCTTCTGCGCAAATCGGCCACTGGATCAATGATCCGATACAATTCCAACAGGTGCTACGGGTATGAACATCTGGGAGAATTATTTAATTTTTTCATGTTCAGGGCAGTCCACTCGGATTTGGGTGTCAGTAAGTATCATGTTTAATAAATTACAAAAATGAATTCCCTTATCAACATTATAATGAATGCACGAAAAGCACATGCGCTGCATGGTAATGATACCAGATTTATTCAGCTCATAGATTACTTTAAGCAATCCATTAAGCATCACAGCTTTTTGTTCGTCTGAAAATTTTTCAATGGGTTTTTCAACAGCTGATGCAAAAAAGGATGCCTTTTCTGCTATTTGTCTACCTGCGTCAGTAAGGGCGATGGTATAACTTCTAGTATCTAATAAGACTGATTCTTTGGTAATTAAATTTTTGGAAAGTAAAATTTTGACGCTATCGCTGATTGTGGCTTTGGTCATATTAAATTCCTCTGACAAATAACTGACTCTACATTTTTCCTGAGAGTGAAAAAGCAAAAAAATCAAAATTTGAATCTGAATAGGGCTCAGCGAGCTGTCCTTACTTTCAGTCCAAAGTAAAACCCTGAATGCTTCAGATATCCGTTCTAAAGCAACTACAATTCTACTTTCCAGATTGTGATTTTGTTGAGATAGATTAAATGACGACTGTCCCATAATTTTCATAATATTCATGCCCCGATGTATTATCAGGGTTATCTATTTCGAAGACAAATTTAAGTGCAGTTTTCCATCTCATATATGAAATATCCATATTTTTCAATATTTGCTTTCCATTCCGGTCTAATCGTTTCAATGTGGCAAAACGAACATTCATTTGTCGTCAAAGGTTGTCCGTCTTGATCTTTTGAAATCAAATACTTATTACCATATGCATATATGGTTTCTTGATCCTGTAATTCTTCTGGCACAATAATATCAAAATGCATTACTGTTTTATCTTTTTTGGTTACATATGTATCCCAAACTGCTACCTTCATAATAATTTCATTTAAATTGAGTAATTTAAAAATATATAAAAGCTGTATAAAGTTAGGTTCGCAAAATATCGCGATCCTAACTTCATTCCTCAGACTACCCTAGCCTTTTACGTCATCCAACGAAGCACCATAATTAAGGTGAAGCACATTCCTGCTAGGTGTAAGTAATGCCGGAACAGATTTTACACCTGCTTTTTCAGCTTCTGCAATTCGGTTACGTTGCTCACCGATGTGAACGAGTTCCACATTGTCGGCACCAATAAGATTTACAATTTCATGTTCTGCACTTACACATACAGGACATCCAGCATGATAAAAAATAGATTTTGACATTTTTTAGAGTTTATTTATGTTGTGGCAATATCGCCATCGCAAATATAGTTAGGATTCCTAACTAAACAAATAAATTTGAAATTTTTTTTATAAACATAATATTTGCGCTTTAAAAACATTCACCCTCAGCTATAGGTTATGCACACGTCTTTATATATTGATTTGGTCACCGATGTTTCAAAAAATTATTTCTACCCTACCGCATAAAACCACCTTGCTTATTCGCATGATGGTGGGGGTAGTATTTCTTTCAGAAGGGATTCAGAAGTTTCTTTTTCCAGCAGTTAGGGGAGCCGGCAGATTTGAGAAAATTGGCCTTCCTGAACCCGAATTTCTGGGTTTTTTTACAGGATCTTTTGAAGTAATTTGCGGCATTCTTATCCTGATTGGGCTTTTCACCCGACTAGCTGCAATCCCTATAATCATTATCATGATGGTAGCCATCATCACCACAAAACTTGATATTTTATCGGATAAAGGATTTTGGGAGATGATGCATGCCAGCAGGACTGACTGGTCAATGCTACTTGGAAGTATTTTCCTGTTAATTAAAGGTGGTGGCTATTGGTCAGCCGATCATTCACTCCAAAAGTCTTGAATATGATTGAAAAGGTACCTGAACTATCAAGGAGCCTTACTTTAAAAGATGCTGTGGCCATTGGTTTAGGCGCGATAATTGGTGGGGGCATTTTTGTGGTAACAGGTGTTGCAGCAGGTGTTGCAGGCCCTGCATTCATGTTGGGATTGGTGATCGCCGGTATTATCGCCCTCTTTAATGGACTTAGCTCTGCCCAACTTGCTGCAGTATTTCCACAATCAGGAGGTACTTATGAATATGGTTACAGGTTATTAAATCCCATGGCTGGTTTTTCTGCAGGTTGGCTGTTTCTATTGAGCAAGCTGTCTGCCGCCGGTGTAGTAGCCTTAGGTTTAGGTAGTTATATTCATGAGTTAATACCAGTACTGTCCCCTAAATCATTTTCAGTCATAGCCATTATCAGTCTTACTGCAGCCAATTATTTCGGTATCAAGAAAGCAGGCCAGTTAAATGTAGTCATTGTTTCCATTACATTGTTATCGCTGTTCTATCTAATCATCGTGGGAGTACCCGAAGTAAAAAGTGTAAATTTTCATCCATTTGCACCCAATGGTTTTCCTGGAATTGCCGAATCTGCAGCTCTGATGTTTTTTGCATTTACGGGATACGCGAGAATAGCAACCTTGGCAGAAGAAGTCAGGAATCCCCAAAAAAATATCCCGAGGGCTATCATGATTACCATATTTACAGCCATAGGTTTGTATCTGTTGGTTGCATATGTAGCAATGGGTGTATTGGGTGACGGGGAAATGGCAAACAACCCATCACCTTTACAGGAAGTCTCTAATGTAATCCCAGCCCTGTTTTTATCACCAATTATAACGATAGGCGCATCTACCGCCATGCTGGGGGTTCTGCTCAGTCAGATCCTTGGCATCAGTAGAATGATGCTGGCCATGGGCAGGCGCCACGATCTGGCCCCCAAATTAAAGAAAGTTCATCATCAATATCAGGTACCCCATTTAGGGATTATTATAACGGGGGTTTTAATGATTGTCATTACCTTATTGGGCTCGTTTGGGTTTATCTTAAGGGCAGCATCTTTTACTATTCTTGTATATTACAGCATTACCAATCTGGCAGCATTGCAGCAACCCAAGTCGCAACAATTGTATACCAAATTGATTCCAATATTAGGTCTTATCGGGTGTTTGGCTATGGCCATATCTCTCCCTTTAAGTGTGATAACTAGTGGGATTTTCCTTTTACTTTCCGGATGGTTGATAAAATGGATATTCAATACGTTATTCCCTGTTCAATTAAATAAATGAGCCTATGGTTATCCTCTTTGTACCAGGTAAATGATATATCCTATATAACAAAATAAAAAAACCAAACCATGCCACCGCTCTATTCTTCCTTTTCTCCCCAAAGGCAGCACAACAATAATCAGGATACTGGAAAATATGATCATCAGGATGTCTATATTTCCGGTAGTTTGAAATGGTAAAGGTTTAATTATTGCGCTCAATCCCAATATCCAGAAAATATTGAAAATATTTGATCCGATTACATTACCTACCGCAATATCTACTTCCCGTCGGTAAGCAGCAACTGCCGATGTAAACAATTCCGGTAGTGATGTGCCAATGGCAACGATGGTGAGACCAACAAATGACTCACTCATCCCAAAAAATCCTGCCAAATACACTGCACCATCAACTGTGAATTTACCACCAACTATCAATCCAATTAATCCTCCTATAATCATAAGAGTAGACTTCTTGCTATTCAACACTTTATTATCGGAAACAACAGCAATTTCCTCTTTGCTGATTTTAAAGATGTATATTAAAAAAAGGACAAAGAAAAAAATAAGTATAAAGCCATCGATACTGCTGATTTCCATCCGTGGTTCACTAAACAATGAGGCATTGGCCAAAAATCCAACCAGTAATGCCGCCACGATAGAAAATGGTATTTCGGACACAATCGTTGTTCTTTGAATAGTTAATGGATAAACTATAGCAGATACCCCTAAAATCAACAGAATATTGGCAATATTACTTCCTACCACGTTTCCAATTGCTATTTCTGTATTTCCATTGAAACTGGAAACCAGGTTAATCACTAATTCTGGTAATGAAGTACCAAATGATACAATCGTCAGGCCGATGACCATATTGGAAATCTGCTTTTTCCTGGCAATACTCGATGCACCCATAACCAACCAGTCAGCTCCTTTTACCAGGATGATCAGACCAACAATCATTAATATAATTTCCATGCATTATAATTTATAAATAAGCTCAAAAATGATTACAAATTAAGAATTTCAGATAACTGAAAACCAGATATTTTCTTCCTGAATACACATTTTTTGTGTAATGATTTTACCTTAATTATTTGTTAAGTCATTCAGTATTTAAAGAAATAGCACATATTTTCATAAAAACTTTCACCATTAACCTGAAAAAACACCTATAACATTAAGCATGTAACTTACTTACATTCAAGTAATTAATACCAATTTGAACTTACTAATATTATACCAAATGGTTTTTTTAAATTACATAAGACACTTCTCCTGCTTTAATATCCTTTAACCGGATTTTTATATTGCTAACTTGCCGTGTTCATTTGAAAATAAATAATCGTATATATATGAAGATCAGTATTAATATTATTAAGCGTGGTCTCCTATTCATCATTTTCTTGTCCTTGTTAATCATTTCCCAAAGAGGATTTGCCCAAGAAAATCCTGATGAAAAGAAGAAAACAGGTGTGAATGTAATTATCACCCAGTCTCCCAAAATCTTTGTGAAACTGGAAGCAGTGACGCATAACATGTGTAACGGCGACAGCAAAGGTGCAATCAACATTTCAGCTTATGGCGGATATCCCCCATACAAATATTATTGGGACAATGGCGATACTACTCAGGACGTGGCTGGACTTAAAGCAGGCCGCTATCGTGTGGCCGTTTATGACAAGTTTAGCTGTAGTGATACCATGGAAGTGTTTGTTACCGAGCCTATGGCATTAAAATCAGAAGTAACCAAGGTAAAAGACATCCTGTGTTACGGGTACAACCATGGGGAAATCGATATTACAGTTTCAGGAGGTACTGCTCCATATAGGTTTAAATGGAACAACGGTAGCACAACTGAAGACATCACTGGTTTAACATCGGGAAGGTATTCGGTATTAATTACAGATGCTAACGGATGCCAGGATATTGTAACAGCTGATGTAGAAGAAAAACCCCTGATCATTCGTTTTGTGGACGACGTAACAAACATAAAATGTAGTGGTGATAGCACGGGTACAATAGATATTTCAGTGAGTGGGGGTATCCCTCCTTATGCATATCAATGGAGCAATGGTGCTCAGACCGAAGACCTGAAAAATCTTAAGGCTGGCAACTATGAAATTGTAGTGAAGGATGCTGGAAATTGTACTGAAGTGTCTACCGTAATGGTAAAAGAACCAAAACCTTTGACCATCTCTTTTGATGAGGTTAGAAATCTAAGATGTAATGGCGATGGCGGTGGTGTGGTAAATATCAATGTTACAGGAGGTATTGTACCTTATACTTATCATTGGAACAATGGAATAGCCACCCAGGATTTGATTGGTATTCCGGCAGGTAAATATAAGGTGGATGTCGTGGATAAAAACGGCTGTAAAAAATCAGTTCAAGCAGAGATTGTAGAGCCTCCGGTATTGAATGTCAACTTAATCAATTCCAAAAATGTATCATACTATGGAGGAAAAGATGGTGCCATCGAAGTTGAGGTCTCAGGTGGCGTTTCACCATATAAATACAAATGGAACAATGATAGCGAAACCCGCAATATTTCCAACCTTGGCATTGGTGCATACTCCCTAAGGGTTACCGATGCATCCGGTTGTGCTAAAATTATCAATGTGGCCATTACACAACCACAGCCTTTACAGGTAAAACTTGAAAATTCAAAGAATATCCTTTGCCATAATGATCAAACCGGTGAAATCAATATCGCGGTGATCGGTGGTGTACCTCCCTATCAATTTGCCTGGAGCAATGGTGCCAAACAACAAAATATATCAGGTGTAAAAGCTGGAAAATATTCGGTAACCGTGACAGATGCAAATGGTCATAAACAAACACTGGAAGAAACATTGACAGAACCCCCCGCTTTTGAATATCAGATACTATCTGTAAATGATATTTTGTGTCATAATTATAACACAGGAGCTATTGATTTGGAAGTCAAAGGAGGTGTGCTGCCGTACAGATACAGATGGAACAACGGCCAAAGCTCACAGGATCTAAAAGACGTCCCTGCCGGAGAATATGCTGTAAAAATCACAGATGCCAATCAATGCGAACTAAATGCAACAGCTGTAGTTAAACAGCCTGAATCACTCAACCTGGAATTGGCATCGACCACAAACATTTCTTGTTTTGATGAAAGCACAGGTGCCATTAACATCAATGTATCGGGTGGGGTTTTACCTTATACCTTTAAATGGGACAATGGAGCTACTACCCAGAACCTTTCTGGCTTGAAAGCTGGCCGGTATAGTGTTTTGGTCACGGACAAAAATGGATGTTCAAAAGAAGTAGCTACAGAATTAATTCAACCTACCTTATTGGTCGTAGATGAGCAATCTGTAAAAAATGTAGATTGTTTTGGGAATAACACCGGAGCCATTGGCATCACAGTAAAAGGTGGTGTAACACCTTATTCGTATGCCTGGAGCAACGGTGAAACAGGAAAAAATATTTCCAATCTGAAAAAAGGGAATTATAGTGTTAAAGTGACAGACGCCAATGGTTGTTCATCCAGTTTTGCCCGCACTATCACTGAACCCGAAAAATTGGTAAAAAGCCTGGAAGCAATTACCAACATCCTTTGTTATGGTGACACCAAAGGTGCAGTAAGTATTAAAGTATCGGGAGGTGTACAACCTTATTCTTATAGGTGGAGCAATGGAGCTACATCTCAGAATATTGTAAATGTAAAAGCAGGTAATTACTCCGTATTTATCAGAGATGCCAATGGTTGTACCGATTCGCTAAGTGCAAAAGTTGACCAGAATCAACTGTTGAATTCTTCAGCAGCCATTACGCATATCAAATGTAATAGTGATAAAACCGGTATGATTGGTCTAACAGTTGAAGGTGGCGTAGGTCCATATGTATACAATTGGAGCAATGGCAGTACTACAAAAGATCTCAACAATATACCCGCCGGTAATTATTCTGTTACCATTACCGATGCCAAAGGCTGTGTGAGAATACAGGAGGCTCAGGTATCAGAACCTCCTAAATTTTTTGTAAGCCTGGCATCTGAAACAGATATATTGTGTAATGGAGAAAGTACTGGGAATATCAATATCCGCGCGAATGGTGGTGTTCATCCATACAAATTTAAATGGAGCAATAACGATACCACCCAAAATCTGAAAAACATAGCTGCAGGAAAATATGTATTGACAGCAACAGATGTCAACGGATGCATCCAGTCTGTAACTACAACCTTGACACAGCCCTCTCCTATTGTGTATAGTGTAAAATCTGTAACCAATTTACTATGTAATGATGACAGAGGTGGCGCAATTGATGTCGTTGTATCGGGTGGTGTGGGTCCTTTTGAATATAAATGGAACAATGGTGCTTCCACTCAGGATTTATCCGGTATTCCTGCTGGCACATATCAACTGCAGTTAAGGGATGCCAATGGTTGTATCAAGACTTTGGAAACGCAAGTTACACAACCAGAAGTTTTAAGCCTCGAACTCGATTCAGTAAGACACATTTTATGTTTTGGCGAAAGTAAAGGAAGTGTGAATATAAAGGTAAAAGGTGGGACCAAACCCTATAAGTATAGTTGGAGTAATGGAGCAGTTACACAAAACATAGCCAATGTTTCTGCTGGTAATTATTCGGTAACCGTAACAGATGCCAATGGTTGTTCGGAAACTATTTTCACCAGTGTAAAACAACCGGATGCTTTAGTTGCTAAAGTAGATCAAATCAGACAGCTGGCATGTTTTGGAGATAAAAACGGATCTGTCACCCTTTCCGTGAATGGTGGTGTGAAACCTTACCAATACAAATGGAGTAATGGTAGTACAACTCAGGATTTATCAAATCTGGCCGCAGGAACCTATACTGTAACTATTTCAGATGCCAATGGTTGCAGTCAGAACCTGACCGCTGTCATTACACAACCAGTAAAATTGGTTAGCTCTTTAACACATACTTCACATGTATCTTGTTATGGGGCAAGTGATGGATTAGTGGATATCACCGTTGTAGGTGGCACTGCTCCTTATGCATATCAATGGAGCAACGATATTTCCACTCAGGATCTAAATTATGTGCGTGCCGGGAATTACTCTGTAAAAATAAAAGATGCGCGGGGATGTACCGATTCATTATTAAATATCGCTGTAAACCAGCCTAATCCCCTGGTAGCCAATATCACTACCGTAAATCATATTTTAAAATATGGTCAAAATGCGGGAGCGATTAATCTTGAAGTAACCGGTGGAATGAAACCATATGTTTACAGTTGGAGTAATGGTGCTACTACACAACATCTTAGTGCTATTCCGGGTGGCAATTATTCGGTGAAGGTAAAAGATGCCAACGGATGTATCAGCAATGTAAGTACAGTAGTAAACCAACCTCAGCCCCTTTCTCTTCAGATTGTTGCTGTTAAAGATATCAGTTGTTACAATGAAACAGCAGGAAGTATAGAAGTAAAAGTGACAGGCGGAGCTCCCCCCTATTCTTTTGAATGGAATAATGGTGCAACAAGCCAAAATCTGACCAATGTACCCGCTGGTGATTATTCACTGCGTGTAACTGATTCAAATGGCAATAATGAAGTGCTTAGCAGCAAGATCGCCCAACCATCACAACTAATTGTGAAAGAGGTGGCAGCACAGCATGTGTTGTGTAACAATGATGCTACCGGATCTGTTAATGTTACTGTTTCTGGAGGCACAGCACCGTATCAATACCAGTGGAGCAATGGAGCCAAAACAAAAGATCTGACGGCTGTAAAATCAGGAACCTATACCTTAGCCGTTACCGATTCCTATGGTTGTAAAACTATTCTTGAAAAAGTAATTCAACAACCTGAACCATTTGTAGCGAAGGTAAGGCAAATCGACCATGTGAACTGTACCGGAGAAAGTAAAGGTGCCGTAGAACTGGAAGTTACCGGAGGAACTACACCTTATGCATTTGCTTGGAGCAATGGGGAAAAAATCAAGGATATAAACAATGCCAGAGCTGGAAAATATGATGTGGTAATCACTGATGCCAACGGATGTAAAAATACGTTGGAAGCGATTATCAATCAGCCTACAGAACTCTTCGCAAATGTAGCTTCCATTACCAATAATTTGTGTTTTGGCGAAGAAAAAGGAAGTATCAACCTTGATGTAAAAGGTGGTTCTGCGCCATATAGATTCACCTGGAGCAATGGGGCAACTACCCAAAACCTAAATAATATTCCGAAAGGTGATTATGTGGTAAACATTGTAGATGATAAAGGATGTAGCAAGGAAGTGAAAGCATCAGTAACAGAACCTGTTTTACTTGCTGCTACATTAGCAAAAACCACTAATGTATTGTGTTTTGATGAAACAAAAGGCAGTGTAAAAGTGGATGTCATTGGTGGAACTAAACCTTATGCTTTCCAATGGAATAATAAAGCTACCACTCAAAACCTGGAATCAGTAGCAGCAGGGGATTATGAACTAACAGTGAAGGATGCCAATGGATGTATAAGTAAAGTAAGAACCACCATTCAGCAGCCTGAGTTGTTAACTTTAAGCTTAGACACCATCTACCATATAATGTGTGAAGGAAGCAATACCGGATTTATAGATGTGAATGTAAATGGTGGGGTTTCACCTTATTCATATACATGGAGTAATGGTGTGGTTTCAGAAGACCTGGTAAATGCGATGGCAGGCACTTACACGCTGACAGTAAAAGATGCTAATGGCTGTACGGAAAAACTTTCGGCTACAATTAACCAGCCAGGTAAATTGATCGTAACACTGGAAGACATTGAGCATTTAAAATGTGCCGGAGATGCCACTGGAGAAATCAATGTAAAGGTTACTGGTGGAGCTGCTCCATATAAATATTCATGGAGTAACGGGGAAACCAGTGCTCAGGTGAGGAACCTAAAGGCAGGGGATTATAGGCTGATGGTAACAGATGCCAACAATTGTTCAGCAGTATTTCATGCTTCGGTCAATGAGCCACCAGCACTTGTCAAATCCATTGACGCTATTTCCGATATCAGGTGTAATGGTGAGAATTCAGGATCAATTATAGTCTCTGTTTCTGAAGGTACATTGCCATACAAATTTGAATGGAACAATGGTGTAACCACCAAAGATTTAAGAGGCGCATCTGCCGGTAATTACAAATTGGTGATCACCGAAGGCAACGGTTGTCAGACTACACTAGAAGCCAATATAGAAGAGCCGACACCATTCCATGCATCAGTGACCAATGTGGCGCATGTTCGGTGTTTTGGAGAAAAAACAGGTAGAATAGACGTTGCTGTAGATGGTGGCGTACTACCTTACAAATTTGCCTGGAGCAATGGTAGTTTTGCGCAAAACATTGAGGAATTGGGGGCTGATAGTTACGCTTTAATGGTGACGGATGCCAATGGATGTATTCGGTCAGTACATGCTGAAATTACCGAACCAGCATTGCTAACCCTATCGATAGACTCTGTAAAGAACGTAAACTGTTGCGGTGATAATAGTGGAGCTATTTATATAACTGTAGATGGTGGTATCAAACCCTACAAATATGAGTGGAGCAATGGGGCTACTACAGAAGATATCGAAAATCTGATCCTGGGTGTTTATACGGTTAATGTAACCGATGCCAACAATTGTGTGGTATCTACACCAGACAATATGACACTGTATGAACAAGTCGTTTCGAAAGGGATGTTCACTACACGTGACATCAATTTCGATGTGGCCAAGTCTATTATCAAATCAGAGTCATTCAGCACGATCAACAGAATTGCCAGCTTTATGAAGGAGTATCCTGATATTTCTTTCCGGATTGATGGCCACACAGATAGTGATGGTTCGGACGAATTTAATCAGAAGCTTTCCGAAGAGCGGGCACAGGCCATTAAAGAAGCCTTGATCAAATTTGGTATTCGTGAAAACAGACTGGCTGCAAAGGGATGGGGAGAATCAAAACCGGTAGTCCCTAATACCACAGCAGCTAATAAAGCTCTCAACAGAAGGGTTGAATTTATAGCTCTTACAGGTACCATTGAGGGAACTTTGATAGAAAACCAAATCAGGGAAATTCAATAAAGAATAATTTTAGCAATATTTGAACATGCAATAAAGGCGATTTTTAATCGCCTTTATTGTTTTATAGGGTATGCATAAGAGCTGACAATGAGTCTCGATTTCGTTTATATATAATCATGTTTTAGACATGGTCAAATTTCAATATTGAACTTTTCAGCTTTGGACTTTTCATTCCTGCCACAAAAGCACAACCCTGTTCCCAAAAACCAAATACAAAACCCGGGAGATCCCTGTCTGCACAGGGATGACGTCAAAGTCGTGAGTACGTTATTTGAGTCGTGATTTGATCTGTTTTTAGATAATGATGAAGGTTAAATTGATCTTGCCTGAAATAGGTTGACCGCTAAATTGAATAAATTTACACGGTTAACAAAGACAAAAATGGCAAAAAGAAAAGATTTTAAGATGAGTATTTCTCAAAGACAAAGTAGAAGTTTTAGTGA